>JAFGAO010000240.1 GCA_016933615.1 Acidobacteriota bacterium | reverse complement strand
GCGACGATTCCGATGATCGCTACGACGATCAACAACTCTATCAGCGTGAAACCCTTCGTCTTCATCAGAACCTCCTTCCGGCCTGATTATTTTTAAGCATAATTGCTGCCAAGCGGCTTTCCTGACAGTTTTCTCACTGCCCCCGAGCACCGGCAGGCAGCTGGTGCAGGTTGAAAAGATAAGAATCCGGGCGGGCGCGAAGGTGCTCCGCCTTGGCGCGGATGCGGTCCAGCCGTTGCCGCAGGTCCGGGTCATCGGCCGGGAGGCCATCCAGCTCATGGATGAACACGATGGCCGCCACGAAGTCCGGCTCTAGTTCGAGCGCGATCCGCGCCCGCTCTCGGGCTTCGGCGATACGGCCGAATTCCCGCAAAACGACGGCCTGCCGCATGAATAGGAACGGGTTGAAGGGGGAAAGTTTCCCGGCCCGGCGCAGGGGCTCCAGGATCTCTTCCGCCTGGGCCGGGTAAAAATGCCCGCGCACGCGCGCATCGTGGAATAACTCCGACTCCAGGACCAGGGCATCCATGCTGTTCTTGTTCAAACGCTGGGCCAGGCGCGCATTTTCCAGGCCATGAGCCCAGGCCGCGGGATCGGTGCGGGAATGGGCGAACCCCCGCTGCAACTCGGCCTTGGCCAGGGGCACCCTCTCGTTGAGCGGGCTGAAAAAAGCCGCTTTTTGCAGCAAGGCATAACGAATGACGAGATCCCTGTCCCGGGCAGCCGCTGCCAGGCAGCGGTCGGAAATGAAGGGTAACAGGTAAAGGACGATCAGCATGAAAACAACTGTTCCGGAAAAAAACATTCGCGATCCGCTTCGCAGGGCGACAAAACTGCGACCCGATGAGAAAAAGTCCCGCAGCAGGAAGAAAAAGAGGATCAGGAAAAAGAACAGGAAGATGAAATTGAACAACAGCATCTGGGTTAGCAGAAAAGCCAGCAGTAATTTCGCCAAATCGAAGCGGGGCGGTGAAAGCAAGCGCCGGATGGCGTAAAAAAGAAACAACAGGACAATGATCAGACCGGGCAAGCCGTTCTCAGTAATGATCTTCCAGTAATCGCTGTGCGGCGATTCCGGGACCTTGCCG
>JAFGAO010000239.1 GCA_016933615.1 Acidobacteriota bacterium | reverse complement strand
TCCGATTCATGTAGACCTGCAGGGCATACCTCACCATTCCGGACAGTAACGGCGCGTCATTCCTCCATCTTTATCTCCCGTGCAGTTTAACTAAAATCAGTGGGACAACCCGATCATCATCCATAAGAAAAGTGGAACCGATCATGGAATCGTTCGTTTTGATGATCTTAGCGAAAAGCATGGCCGGAGCCGTTCGTTGGAGAAACCATGAAAATCCATGTAGCGGGCTTTTCGCTCGCTTTGCTGGTATGGGGCGTGACGGGGATTCCTGGAACCGTGACAGGGATGGCGGAAACACCCGCTTCCGGTATCGGATGGACCCTGGACCTGATACGCAATCCCCGGTTGCCACGGGATTTTCGACAATTCCTGAATCGGCGGACCGACGGCACCATGCAAACGGCTTTCCTTGTCGACCGGAACGAGTGTCTCGCTACGCGAAAGCCGGTCATGATCGTGGTCGAGGGGTCGGGGCCGCAGTCTCAATTCATGCAGATGCCCGACGGCAGCTACCGCACGGGCATATTTGCTTCGCTGGGACCGCGGATGGCGGATGAATATCACGTGGTTGCGAGTGACAAGCGAGGCATAGGCATTCATGAGAACTACCGGGGTACGCCCGCTCCCCTGGAATATACGCAGCATGCCACGTTCGAAGGGAGGGTTGCGGAGGTCCGGTTGCTGCTCGATCGTCTGTTGCGCGAGCCCATGGTCGATCCTTCGCGCGTAGTGCTGGTCGGACATTCCGAGGGAGCGGTTGTGGCGGCGGGCGCGGCGGCAGAAGATGCGCGCATCACGCATCTGGCCTTTCTTTCCGGCGGAGGCCCGACGCAGTTGTTTGATTTCCTCATTTTAAAACGGAAGCAGATGGAAAAGGCAGGGGGTGCGCCCGAACAGATCGTTGAAGCTCTTCAGGGGATCGAAGCCGATTTTCGCGGGATTTTTGAGGATCCGGAGAGCGACACGAAAATGTTTCAGGGACACGCCTATCGCCGCTGGGCATCGTTTTGCGCTCACCCTCCTATCGAGTCACTGCTCAAAACAAAAGCGAAATTATTTCTGGCCCATGGCACCGAAGACAGCAATTCTCCGGTGGAATCGTTCGATCTGCTTGTC
>JAFGAO010000238.1 GCA_016933615.1 Acidobacteriota bacterium | reverse complement strand
TACTTGCGCAGGGCGCGGCGCAGGATTTTCCCCTGGGGTGATTTCGGCAGGTCCGCGACGAAACGGATCGATTTGGGCACCTTGTAGTTGGCGATTCTTTCCTTGCAGAACGCGATCAGCTCTTTTTCGTCCGCCGTCATGCCCGGCTTCAGGGAGACAAAAGCCGTAACGGCTTCTCCATATTCATGATGGGGCAGTCCCACCACACCGCATTCGTTCACTGCCTTGTGCTGATGCAGAAGATCCTCCACTTCCTTGGGGTACACGTTCTCTCCCCCTGTGATGATGACGTCTTTGATGCGGTCGACGATGTAGAGATAGCCTTCGCCGTCGAAAAGACCGACATCGCCCGAATGGAACCATCCGTTGCGCAGGGCGGCGGCCGTCTCTTCGGGCTGCTCGAAGTACTCCTTCATGATATTCGGTCCCCGCACCACGATCTCGCCCTGCTCCCCCTGTTTCACTTCCCGGTCTTCGGCATCCACGACTTTCACTTCGACGATTCCGGCCGGCGTGCCGATGGAACCGATCTTGTGCCGGAAAAGATGGTTGAACGTGACGCAGGAAGCCGCTTCGGTCATGCCGTACGCTTCATGGATCGGGATGCCGAAGGCGTCCATCCACCGACGGACTATTTCCGAAGGCATGCTCGTGCCTCCTGAAAACGCGTAGCGCAGGCTTCGGAGCTGTTTCCGGGTCTCCGCGGCATTGAGGATGCGTATGAAGATCGTCGGCACCGCATAAAAGCGGGTTACCTTGTGCTCCTGCACCGCGGCCATGACGCCGTCCATGTCGAAGGCCGGGAACAGGACCAGGGTGGCGCAGCTCGTGAAGTAGGTGTTCATGATATGGCACTGGGCGAAAACGTGGTTGAGGGGCATGAAACAGACGCCCACATCCTCGGGAACCATTCTTTCGTGGTAGGCGACATTCTGGGCGCTGTAAAGGAGGTTCCGGTGCGTCAGCACCGCTCCCTTGGGAATCCCCGTCGTTCCTCCGGTATACAGAATGGATCCCGGATCGTTTCCCGTCGTATCCGATGCGATAGGGCGCGCACCCGCGCCGCTTTCCCGAAGGATGGACTGCAGGCTGTCGTCCGATTCCACCCGGACTGTTTTTTCAATCCGCGCTATCTCCGGCGGGGCCGGAATCTGCGGGGAAAGGCTCTCCGACGCAACCAGGATGGAGGGCCGCGAATCGTTGAGGACTCCCCTGACTTCGTCCTTTTTGTAGGCGCCGGGCACACAGACGGGAACCGCGCCCATGCGCGCCGCCCCGTAGTAGAGCAGGATCCATTCGGGGCTGTTGGCCATGAACAGGGCCAGGCGCGATCCCCTGGACAGCCCCTGGCGGATCAGGTAGCCCGCGACGCCGTCGATGATTCGATTCATTTCCGAGTACGTGTAGCTGCGGTTTCCGCAAATGAGGGCTTTTTTTTCGGGATAGCATTTTGCGGCGTGGAAAAAGGAGTCGGCGATATTCATGGCAACCTCGGGTTATTGAAAAAGTCCCGGAAGGAACGTCGACATAAAAGGTACGTATGTTATCAACAGGACCCCGGCCAGAAGAACCAGGAGGATCGGGATGATGGAGCGCCAGAGGAAGGGCATCGGCTTGTTGAACCGATAGGAGGAAAGAAACAGGTTCATGCCCACCGGCGGGGTCAGATACCCCAGCTCCAGATTTGCCAGGAATATGATGCCCAGGTGCACCGGGTCTATTCCGAATGCCAGGCCGATGGGAACCATGAGCGGCACGATCACGATGATGGCCGAGAAAATGTCCATGATGCAGCCGGCCAGAAGCAGGAAGGCGTTCAGCGCCAGCAGGAACAGCAGCGGGGACTCGATCGTGTCGGTTACCCAGGTGATCAGCAGGTCGGGAACCTGGGCCATGATCAGGTATCCCGTGAATCCGAGGGCGACTCCGAGAATCAGGAGGATGGCGCCGACCAGCAGGCCGCATTCGGCCATGACTTTAGGCAGGTCCCGCCTGACGCTCAAATCCCGGTACACAAGCGCCTCGACGACGAACGCATAGAGCGCGGTTATGGCGGAGGCTTCCACTGCGGTTGCGAACCCGCTGAAAAGAGCCGTCAAGGCCACGACCGGCAGCAGCAGTTCCCACTTTGCGTCCCGGACGGCGTTCCCGGCCTCGGCCCATCGGAAAGGCTGTTTCCGGACCCCGGACTTAGGGCTCCGCAGGACCCCCCACGTGCCGGCCGCGAGAACCATGAGGATCCCGGGGATGATCCCGGCCAGGAACATTCGGCCGATATCGATTTCCGCGATGATTGCGTAAAGAATGAGGGGCAGGCATGGCGGGAAAAGCAGGCCGATGGATCCCGATCCGGTGAGAAGGCCCAGTGCGTTTTTTTCCGAATAGCGCGCGGCTGCAAGAACGGGCATCAGCAGGCCTCCCAGGGCCAGGATCGTCACTCCGGAAGCGCCGGTGAAGCTGGTGAAGAAAGCGCAGACCAGGACGGTGACAATGGCGGGTCCGCCCCTCAGATGGCCGGTCAAGGCCTGGAAGACCCGGACCAGGCGTTTGGGCGCGCCTCCTTCCGCAAGCAGATAGCCTGCCAGGGTGAACATGGGGATGGCCGGAAGCGACGGATTGGTCACCTGTTCATAATGCCGGATCGGCATTATTTCGATCGGGAATGCCTCGCCCCAGAGCAGGATGAGAGCCGCTCCCCCGAGCGTTACAAAAATAGGCGCTCCCAGGATTGTGGCGACCAGCAGGAGAACAAGAGATGGAAAAACCAGTTGTTCCGCGTCGACCGGCAGCCACACTACCAGCGCCAGGATAACGCAGGCCATGACAAGGGCCGCGACGCGCCCTTTCCAGCCTTTGGCCGCATGCAGGATCAGGCGGAATGCGATCAGGCCGAAACCCAAGGGCAGGATCGCCTGCGCCAGCCAGCGCGGCACGCCGTAGGCGAGTATGTCTCCGGCGTCCCTGGTCTGCATCATGAAACGGTAAGCGGCAAGGAACAGCACGCCCGTTATCGCGGCGGCAAAAGAGCCGCTGAAAAGGGCCGCCGCGGCTTTGGCCCGGTCTCTCAGGAAGGCGGTGACGGTGGAAAGGGCCAGCAGGCGTCCCTCCCTGGCTGCGATCATTCCCCCCAGCATGCACAGGAACAGCGTCAGGTGGCTCTGCACAGCGCCCGATCCCGGAAGGACGATGGTGGTGGAGCGCAGGGCCATCTCCGCCAGGGGAATCAGTACCATGGCCCCCAGGCAGAGGGTTATCGCCAGATTTTCTCCCGTTCGGAAGGCCACGCCCCATTTCCCCGGTGTTGGAGCCGCGGGAGTGGAAACGCCGGATGCCTCTCGGACGCGTTCGGTCATTTTCCGGATTCCTTGGCCCGGTACTCGCCGACGAGACGCTGCACCTCGTCGAAAATGTCCGCAGGCACTATGTTCCCCCGGATTCTGGGATACAGGATATCGTTCAGTTCATACCACTCTTTTTCGACTTCCGGCGCTACGGGATGGACGATCAGGTCTTTCTTCCGCATCGCGGCGATCGATTCTTCATCCTCCTGCCGGGCGCTCTTCCGGATGATTTTTCCCGCTTCGGCCGCGGCATCCAGGAGCTCTCCCCGGAGCGCCGGATCGATTGTCTCCCACGTGTCTCTGCGAATGACCGTGGCGCCGGCCAGGATGCTCCACTTGAGCGCCAGCATATGCTTCGCCACGGTGTAGCACTGGTACATCAGAGCCAGGTTGGGAGGCATGGAAATGGCGTCGATCATTCCTGTCCGCAGGCCGGTGAGGATGTCGGCCGTTTCCAGCGCAACCGGGGTGTAGCCGAGCGATTTCATCAGATCCACCTGGTTGTTGGTTCCGGCCGACGTGTAAATCTTGAATTGCTTGAAATCGTCGGGGTGAATCGCGGGTTTGGTCGAAAAAAAGCGCACCCACCCGGCATCCCCCCAGAAAAGGACTACGAACCCTTTTTCCAGAAGCAGTTTTTCCAGCCTTGGCGACAGCTTCTCGACAACGTAGTCGTATTCCTCCGCGGACCGGAACGTGAGCGGAAGGAAGGAAAGCCCCCCGACGGACCGGTCGATCTCGCTCAAGCCGATGACGGAAAACATCCCGGCCGTCAGGGCGCGGGCGCGCATCAGGCGCACCATGTCCGCCTCGCCCCCCTGGGTGCCGTCCGGGTAGATGATCAGCTTGATTTCGCCGCCGCTTGCGTTGCGCCATTTTTCTCCCATTTCGACCAGGGCATTGTGAAAGGAGCTGCCGCGGGGCGCCAGGGTGCCTAGGCGGACCGTCGTCGTTTTCGCGGCGTAGGCTCCGGGAATTCCCGTAAAGGACAGGGAGGCCGTCATTGTCAGAATGGCCATCAATGGCGTCAGGGCGGTCTTTAGCTTCATTTCATTTCTCTCTCAAGGGCGTAGGATTCGCGGTTGCGGTTCATTCTTCCGGGATCAGGAACAGTTCATCAATCCGGGAAAGAAGCCAGCGCGCCCGTCGCTGCATGATCAGGTTTTCCAGCCGGTATTCCGGTTTTGCGTCCGCGTCTATCGCCAGGGCGCGCAGAAGCAGCGATCGGAATTCTTCGTGGTTCCGCTGGGCGACGCAGACCGATTCGGCCATGGATACCAGCGGGCCGGCCTTGAACCCCGCCGACAGTTCCATGGCGCGCTCGTAATGCCCGCGCGATCGCTCGAGGGGATCCCCCTCCGCTCCCCGCCTGACGGGTTCGTACATTATCAGAAAGGAATGGATGGCGCCGTCGCTGTAGGCTTCGTCGAGTTCGAGCGCCCGGTCGATGAGGGCTTCCACGAGCAGCTGGTCCACGATCAGGTCGGGCTCGTCCTTGGACAGGATGATGGCCATCCCCCAGGATGCGGCGCTCCAGAAAAGCAGCGGGACGTCCTCGAGGTCCGCGGTCCGGACTGCCTGCAGCGGATCCCGGTTCAATGCGGCCGCGATGCCGGCATGCCTGGTTTCCAGGCCGCGCAGGCCGTAGTCGCGCGCGCGCAGGAAAAGGTTGCGCGCCCTCAGGCGCATCTCGGACGCGCGCGCGAAATCCTGCTGCTCCATCGCATCCGCGTCCTGCACGATGAACGCATAGGCGTACTGCATGAATCCGCTGCAAGCCGCCAGAAGCAGGCCCCGGTGGCGGGGGCTTTCCGCCAGGATGCTCTCAACCAGTTTCAGGCTGAAGGGAAGCGCCTCCCGGATCAGCTCCGGATCGTTGTCCGATGCGTAGGTTTCGCCGCTTTCCGACAGAGCGTCTCCTATGCTGTTTACGGCCATTTTCTTGATCGAACAGCCGGTGACGGACAACGCGAACAGACCGAGGAGCAGCGCGGAAATCACGGCAAGCCGCCCCTGCGGCCGGGCCCGGTTCGCCGAACAGGGCCGCATTCGGGGCAGCTTCGCAATAAGGAGGTGCAATGTTCCGGTGCGCATATGCAATAATCGGGTCCGCGGTTATTGTATAGTTCGTCTAATGAAGCAAAAGACCCATCGATCCATATTTATACCACTGCTGATGCTATCAGAAAAGCGGTTGCAGAGTCGGTTAAAATTTCTGATTATCCTCTATGATAAGGATTTTCGCCGGAGATGAAATGCCTGAAGATCGTCGTTCCATTCAAATTCCGCCGGATGAGCTTCACTTTGATTTTATCCGGTCTCCCGGCCCCGGCGGGCAGAACGTCAATAAAGTGGCGACCGCGGTCCAGCTCCGCTTCGACGCCCGCAATTCCGAAATCCTCGAGCCCGGGGTTCGGGAAAGGCTTTTCCGCCTGGCCGGCAGGCGCGTCAATGCGTCGGGCGAGATCGTCATCGAAGCCAGGAGATACCGAACCCAGGCGAGAAATCGGGAAGACGCCCTGGAACGGCTGATCGGCCTGATACAAAAGGCAAGCGTTCGGCCCAAAAAACGCCTGAAGACCCGACCGACGGCGGCTTCAAGAGCCAGGAGACGGAATTCCAAAAAGCGCCGCTCTGAAATAAAAAAATTGCGAGGCCGCTCTTCGATGGATGATGAATGACGGCTGTAATATCCTGTTGCGGGATTCTATGAAGGGTCGAAATGGTCCAAGTGGCCGTATTAGTAGGATTCAGGTGTCATGGGTGACGCGCCGGACAAATCCTGGCCGGATCTTTCGACAATTTCGACCGCCTGGACTGCTTGGCAAGTCAAGGGTTGTTCCATCAGGTTCGGCCTTCAGTTGAGCGGCAGGTTTGATGCCGGAACTCACGGATTATCGTGGGGGGGGGTGAAATGAGAGGCTTGCAATGGCTGCAAACGGGATGGCATGAACTCTTGCGCGGCGCCCGAGAGATGCTCGGAATTCAGGCTTTTCGGGCGTCCCCGGATGTGCGGAAACAAATTTTCAACCGGGTCGAGTCCTCTCTGGTGGAAGTGAAAAACGGGACAGTTTTTCCCTTCACTAAAATCAATATCCGCCTTCGTCCGCGGACGAAATCCATGGCGCGGGAATTCAAGGCCGCCTTCACGGAAAATGCATCATTGAAATCCGGTCTGCTGAGAATGTTGAAGGAGACCCGTGTCTACTTTCATCCTGAACTGGAAATATCCGTGGAGCTGGATGAAGAAACCGGGCCCCGGGACGGGGAATTTGAATCCTCTCCGTTGTATGAGATGGAATTTGCAGGGCCGGTGGATTCGTCCAGGTATGAAATTCCGGAAATCGTATTGGAAGTCGTCAGAGGTTCGGCGGAGCGGACCGCATACCGGCTTTCAAAGGAACGCCTGCTGGTGGGGTGCCTGCCCAGAGTGAAGGATCGCGAGGGAAGACTGGTGAGGATAAACAACATCGTCTTTCCGGGCGACGCGGACGAGATCAACGCGACTGTCTCCGACATGCATGCGCGCATCTGGTTCGATTTCAGGCGGCGGGAGTTTTGCGTTATGGACGAGTCCAGCCTCTACGGAACGCGCATCTCACGTGAAGGACATACGATTGAGGTTCCTGCGGATAATCCGCGCGGAGTGGGACTGCGTTCGGGAGACGTCATCTATTTCGGACAGGCGGGCCTTCGCTTCAGGATGGAAAAATCGAGCATTATGCGATGAAGCGGGAGATATGGGTTTGATCCCGGGATTCCTTCCGGGAAATTTCCGGACGATACGGCGGGAGCTCCCAGAACGGCACCTGCTTCAATATTTTGTAGGTGCGCTCTATGGATTCGCGCGTTCCCCAATCGCTCCAGGAAACGTCGTCCACTTCCAGCATGACGATATGCTGCGGTATCCGGGTAAGCACCCGGCTGGAGAAGTTCCACGCATCCATTTTTTGATACGTTTCAGGCGAGACATGGGGCAATCGGGCCAGTCGAAGCATTGTTTGATAACTGCCCGGGACCAGCCTCTTCAGAATATCCAGCATGCGGGAAAGTTTGAAGACCATTACAAACGTATTCCAGAGTCCCCCGAGGGCCATGATCTCGCAAGCCTTCGGGACCGAGGGTTTTTCGACGAACGTTTTGACGTGATACGTTTTCCTGTAATTTCCCACAGGACCGCCGGGCATAAGATATCCATATCCCGCTCCAGGCCGGTCCGGCGATACCCCAAGAATGACAATTTTGTCCGGCATTCTTTTGACAATCTGTACCGCGCGGAACGCGTGTGCGATGAAGGCGCGATCCTTGTCTATATAGTGATCGGTCGGGAATACTGCCACGACGGCATCCGGATGCGTCCTGTTCAATTCCAGCAGCGAGAACAAAATGCCCGGTCCGGTGTCCCGGTTGGCGGGTTGCACCAGGATGTTCGCTTCCGGGAGCTCGCTTACCTGGCCGGCCGCCAGTTGGAGGTGGTTCCGGTTGATGATTATGTGGATGCTTTCCTTGCGCGTAAACAGTCTGGTTCTGGCAAGGGTCGCTTCAAGCAGCGAGGTGTTGCAATAAAGCCGGCAATACTGCTTTGGGATAGGCGATCCGGAAATTTCCCTGGTCAGGTCATTCAGGCGCGTGCCGTCGCCTCCGGCAAGCAGCAGTGCAATACGGTCCGGTCCTCGATCCATATCCGGAATGGAGGGATGGCTGCCAAGTATTATCATGGTCAGAACCCTTCCTGGACATTAGTTCAGAAGTATATTGCTTAAAATTCTTATACACAAAATCCACTACATCAATGCGTAAAAATACATAATCCGCCATGAGTATTTATACGCATGCAGTATGGGTAAAGTTTAAAATAAATCATATAAATTATTGCAAACAATTAACATAATATAAAAAGCGAATGCTTGGAATATCGACGGGATCAGATCTTTGGCGGCAGGATTTTGCCGGCGGCAGTCTGTTTCGGAATGCACTCCGCTGTGTCTGCAACGAAGATTTGTTTTTCTTCTTAAAATGCAATAAATGTAAAAAATTATTGTCAATATGGAATTTAAATTGAATTATATACTTTAAACCAGATCAATAATTGCAAAATGATTATAAAAATAAGCAATAAATGCAAAAAATACAAAACAGTGATTGACAATTCAGTCGGCAGTATCTATATTGGCCCGTGTACGGAGCATAAATTTTGAAGGATTGAGGCTGCGACTATGAAAATGATTTCGGCGATAATCCGCCCCCACCGGCTTCAGGACGTCAAGGAATCCCTATCCGAAATAGGGGTGGCCGGAATGACCGTCACCGATGTAAGGGGGGCGGGGAGGCAGAAAGGTCAGGTCGAGCGCTACCGGGGCTCGGAATACAGTATCGATCTTCTCGCTAAATGCAAAATTGAAATTGCGGTCGCGGACGACCAGTGCGAAGAGGTTATTCAGGCGATCCGGGAAGGTGCGCATACCGGTGAGATCGGAGACGGGAAAATTTTCATCATGCCGCTCGAAGATTCCATGCGAATTCGTACCGGCGAAAGGGGCGAGGATTCCCTTTAGCCCGGATGGGCGTTCCGGCGATTCTTTCAGCCGTGATCGGAACAAATTAAAATCAAGGAGGCCAAAATAATGGCGAAAACCCCACAGGATGTTATCGATTTAGCCAAAAGCGCGGGCATTCAAATTGTCGATTTGAGATTCATCGATCTTCCCGGCGTATGGCAGCATTTTTCAATCCCGGTGGATGACCTCACCCCGGAGATTTTCGAGGAAGGTCTGGGATTTGACGGATCGAGCATTCGCGGATTCAAGGAAATCCACGAAAGCGACATGCTGCTTCTACCGGACCCCACCACGGCCTACGTGGATCCCATGCTGCAGATTCCCACACTGGACATGATCTGCAATATTTTCGACCCGGTCACCCGGGAGGCTTACAGCCGCGATCCGCGATACATTACCCAGAAGGCGGAAAAGTATCTGCAGGGAACCGGAATCGCCGATACCAGTTACTGGGGGCCGGAGCTGGAATTCTACATTTTCGACAATGTGCGCTATGACCAGAATGCCTACTGCGGCTATTATTATGTGGATTCCAAGGAAGGCATCTGGAATTCGGGGCGTGAAGAGAATCCCAATTTAGGCTACAAAATTCGCCACAAGGAAGGCTATTTCCCATGCCCGCCGGCGGATTCCTTCCAGGATTTCCGCTCCGAAATCATCATGAAAATGAAGGAAGTCGGCGTGCCCATCGAAGTGCACCATCACGAGGTCGGCACCGCGGGACAGGCCGAAATCGACATGCGGTTCGCGACGATGACCAAAATGGCGGACAACGTCATGTACTACAAGTACATTATCCGCAACGTGGCTCACAAGTACGGCAAGACCGTGACCTTTATGCCGAAGCCGCTTTACGGCGACAACGGTTCCGGCATGCACACGCACCAGAGCCTGTGGAAGGGGAATACGAATCTCTTCTACGACGAATCGGGTTACGCCGGGTTGAGCAAAACCGCCCAGTACTATATCGGCGGCATCCTGAAGCACGCTCCAGCGCTCCTGGGCTTCTGCGCGCCCACCACCAACTCCTACAAGCGCCTGGTCCCGGGCTATGAAGCGCCCGTGAACCTGGCATTCTCGCAGCGAAACCGCTCCGCCGCCGTCCGGATCCCCGTGTATTCGAAGAGCCCCAAGTCCAAGCGCATCGAGTTCCGCTGCCCGGATCCCTCCACGAATCCTTACCTGTGCTTCGCGGCCCAGCTGATGGCGGGCCTCGACGGCATTCAGAACAAGATCGAACCCGGCGAGCCGCTCGAGAAGGATCTCTACGATCTTCCTCCCGAGGAGGCCAAAGCCATCCAGAGCACCCCGGGAGACCTCGGGGCCGTCATGGACGCGCTGGAAAGGGACCACGATTTCCTGCTCAAGGGCGATGTTTTTACCGCGGACACCATTGAAGCATGGATCAAGTACAAGAGGGAGAGGGAACTGCAACAGGTAAACCTGCGGCCGACGCCGTATGAATTCTACCTCTATTACGATCTGTAATCGCACAGCGGACGGGGTTTTCGGGGACTTTGCCGCCCCCGGAGCCCCGTCGCGGAAGAAAAATATTTCTGGCGGCCGGGATTCGCGTCCTCTATGCTCCTGTTTTATGCAGAAAGAAATAGAAGAACTTCGCCGAAAGTACCGCGAGGGGCGCTTCCGCCTGTTTCAGGGCGTCTCCTGGGCATCCCCCAGCCGCAATCTGCTTGAAGCGCACACCGCACTCATCGACTCCCTCATAAAAGACATTTACGAACTGTCCGCGCAGGACGCCGACGGCAAAACGTCCCGGGGCAGCCGTTCGGGATTGGCCATCGTGGCCACCGGAGGCTACGGCCGGCGCGAACTGAGCCCCTACTCCGATGTCGATATCGCCTTCATCCCGTCCGAGGAGGAGGACCCCTGGGTTGAAGCCGTCGTCCATACCGCCTTCAAGCTGGTGATGGATGTTTTTCTGTCGCTGAAGGATGTTCAGGTCGGTTACTCTTTCCGGCCCATTTCGGAGGCTTCGGCCTGGGACGTATCCGTGAAAACATCCCTTCTGGATCTCCGCGCGGTTTGCGGCGAGTCCGCGCTGGCGGAAAAACTCAAGCGTCGTGTCCGGGAGGTGCTGCCGGTCCTGGATCTTGTGCTGGACATGGCTCCCGCTTCGGATCCGCCCCGGGGACAGGCGCAATCCATCTATACGGTCGAGCCGAATCTGAAGGAGGGGCCGGGGGCGCTGCGGGATCTTCACTGCGGGCGCTGGATTTACAAGCTGTTTTACGGCGTGGATGATCCGGACCTGGTGCCGGCGCTGCAGAAACGCGGGGGAATGTCGGACTGGCAGGTTGCCGAGCTGCGCGAAGCCGCCGACTGGTTCTGGCGCGCCAGGAACTGGCTGCACCTCGCCTCGGGGAAGCGCTCCGACGTGCTGATCAATAACTACCAGGACAGGATCGCGCGCGAACTGGGCGAATGCGGGGCCCAGGAATGGCTCTCGAGGCATCTTAAATACGCGGAAGTCCTTGAGGGATTCCGGAAAAACGCGGTGCGCACCGTCCTCATGGGGCCGCTGGATATCCGCGAATTAAAGCTAGAGGACGGGGCGCTGCACGTGCCGCATCCCTTCCCCCGGCCGGACACGACGCTCTTCGCTTTCCATACTTCCCAGAGGCATTCCCTCCCGATCAGCCTGAAAGATCAAAAAAGGCTGAGCGGCAAGCGCAGCCTGGCATCCATGGTCCAGGATCCTTCGGATCAGGAAGCCGGAATATTCAAACGGATACTGAGCGAGAATCGGGATCTTTCGGCGACCGTGCGGGTTCTGGCAGAATTCGGGTATATGGACAGGTTTGTGCCTAAATTTACCGAAGCGATGCGTTTCGTCCCCCCCGACCCCGCGCACAGCCACACCGTCGGGGAGCATTCCATTCGTATCATTGAGCACCTGGAAAGGCTGCGCGCCGGGCAAAACAGCCAGGGACAGCGTTTCCGGGATTTGCTGAACCAATGCGCGCATTTCGACATGCTTTGCCTTGCCGCTCTGCTGCACGACATCGGCAAGCTGCTGCCGGGAGGCGACCATTGCGAATCGGGGGCGGAACTGGCCGGGGCCGTTTCCCGGAGGCTCAAGCTCTCCGCGGAAAAGAAAGAACTTCTCGATGCACTTGTTCGGCAGCACCTGCTGCTGGTGCGGACCGCCCGGCTGCAGGATCTTACATCCGCAGGCGTCATTCAGAGAGTGGCCGCCCTGGTGCCCAGCCTGGAAAGCTTAAAACATCTCTATGTTTTCACGTACGTGGATACATGCGCGGTTTCGGACACCAACTGGACTTCCATGGATGACAGGGACCTGGAGGACCTCTTCCGGAAAATGCGGAATTTCTTTGCCGGAAGTTGGGACGACACCCCGGGCGCCCTGGATCCCGAGGAAAAAATCGGGTTGATACGAAAGAGACTGGTGGCTCTGAATCCCCTGGAGAATGAACGCGCGGTATTGAAGCACACCGACACCATGCCCGCAAGCTACCTGCTGAACACTTCGCTCGAGGATATCGCCAACCATCTGCAGCTCCTCGAAAGGCTGAAGCGCGAGAGGATCGTCCTGGACGTCTACAACAGGCCTGGAGAGGATTACTCCGAACTCACGATCTGCACCCCGGATGATTCCCGTCCGGGCCTCCTGTCCAAAATCACGGGGGTTCTGTACGGCTGCGAAACAGAAATACTGAAAGCCCAGGCCTACACGATCGCCAGGAAGAATTCCGTTGTGCTGGATACCTTGTACATCCAGTCGAACGGAATGCAGATCTCGGAGCATCGGGCCCGAAAAATACAGGCGGCTCTTAAGGAAGTGCTGACGGGGACGCGGGAACTGGAAGAGTTCTTCACACAATCGGGCAAAACGCCGCCCGCCGGCATCGCCCTGGACAGTCTCGACCTGAGAAACGACCTTTCAGAGGAGCACACGGTCGTTCATATCATAGCTGGAGACCATCCGGGATTGCTCTACGTCATGTGCAGGAGCCTGGCCCGCTGCGGCCTTTACATTCATTCGGCAAAAATCGCGACCTGGCACGCGCGCGCCGAGAACAATTTTTACGTGACCACGGATGACGGCACCCAGATTTCCGAGCCGGATCTTGCAGCCCGGACGGAGCAATTAAGGACCGTGTTGCAGGGACCTGTGGACCGGTATGCGGAGCCGGGGCAGAGCGCGGAAAAAGCCCGGGAAGCACGGCCGCCGGAACGGAGATAAATCCCTCTTGTGCAGTCTGCCTACGATGGATCGGATAACGCGAATCGCCCGTGAAACTTTTGCCCCGGATCGGGCGCGGTTTGCGTTCGAAAGCCTGCTGGAGTGCCTGGATGCCGGCGATGTCGAAATCTGCTCCGATTCCTTTCTGCGGAACCTGGGTTCGCTGCTGATCGTTTCTCCGCCCATGCTGGATACGCTCCGGCTGCATCCGGAGTACCTGCAGTGGCTGAACGGCCGGGTCCGCCGCTTCAGCCCGGATCCGGAAGCCCCGCCGCCTGCCGAAGAAAAATCCTGTTACGACGAACAGTGGAAAGCCTGGAACACGGGAACCGAGGCGGATGTCTTTAAGAGGCTCCGTGCATTCAAGCGGCGCGAATATCTGCTCCTTTCGTTTCTGGACGTCTCAGGCATGCTTTCTTTTCGGGAAACCGTCCGCCGTCTGTCGCTGCTGGCGCAATGGGTCGTGCAGACGGCGCTGGACTGCTGCAGGCAAAAGCTCGTCGAAGAAGAGTCCGCCAGGTCCGGAAGCATTGCAGAGGAAGGTTTTGCCGTCATTGCCATGGGCAAGCTGGGCGGGATGGAGCTCAATTACAGTTCCGACATCGATCTGGTTTTCTGCAGGCGCAACCCGGTTTCCGATAAGGAGGTGCATTTTTTCTCCAGGCTGGGAGAGCGGCTGGTGCGCACCCTGTCCAAAGTCGGCCGCGAAGGTTTCCTGTACCGGACCGATATGCGGCTCCGGCCTCACGGATCGAACGGGCCCCTGGTTCCGACCATCGACAGCCTGATGAACTATTACGAATCCTGGAGCGAGCCCTGGGAGAGGCAGGCGCTGATCAAGGCCCGCTTCATTGCGGGATGCGGCGAGGTGGGAAATCGTTTCCGCAATTTCGTGCAGGCATTCACGTTGTCCAGGCAATTGGAGGAGGCCGCGCTCGAAGACGTGAAGAGGGTGAAGCATATCGCGGAAAGGGAGTATGCGGTCGACTCCGGCATACACCTGAAACAGGGCCCCGGGGGGATCAGGGATATCGAGTTTTACGTGCAGTTTTCCCAGCTGACTATCGGCTGGAGGCACCCCGAGGTGCGTCTTCAGAATACGCTGGACACCATCGAAGCCCTGGCGCGGATGAAGGTGCTGCTCCAGGGCGAGGAGAGCGTCCTGTCTCTCGCCTACATATTCCTCCGGACCGTGGAGCATCGCCTGCAGCTTCAGGTGCTGACGCCGCAGGCAATCCTGCCGCAGACCGGCGAAGAAATCGAGCTCATCGCGAAAGGGCTGGGATTCGGGGTTCGATCCGACAGTCCCGGGAAAGCCTTCCTGGAGATTCTCGACCGCTACCGGTCGCGCGTGCGCGATATTCTGGAAAGGGTCTATCTGGCGCCCGGGTACCTCAGGCTCCGTGAAAGGGAGGAAGAGCTGGCGCAGCTTTTAAGCGACCGCATGCCTAGGGAGCGCGTGCGCGAGCTGCTGTCGCACTACGGATTCAAGGATATCGACAAAGGGTGGCAGAACATACGCCTTCTTGGCCTCGGACCCGAAGGCCGGCTTCTGCCGCCCGCCGACCGCAGGGCTTTCCTGGAATTTGCGTTTCCAATGCTGGAAGTGCTTGCCGAGACGGTCGATCCCGACCAGGCGCTGCACAACCTGGAAGACTTCGCAACCGCCACCGGGAACCGAATCTCCTTTCTGCGCACTCTCGCGTCCCGCAGGCCCCACCTCTCACGCCTGACGAAGCTCCTGGCGCTCAGCAACCGCTGCCGCCAGATATTGAGCCGCCATCCTGAATATTTCGACGGCCTGGCCCGCGGGTACCATCTTCACGAGGGACGCACGGAATCGGAAATGTTCGAGGAGTTGATGGACCGTGTGGGGCAGTCTCCCCGGGGGGTGAAGCGTGAGGACGTTCTCAGGAGGTACCGCAAGCGCGAGATGGTTCGGATCGCGTATCGGGATCTGGCCGGCCTCGCGGATTCCCTGGAGATAAGCCGGGAGCTCGGCGACCTTGCCACCGCCTGCCTCAAGGCGGCGGTCGACTGGACCCGCCTGCCGCAGATCGATCCCTCGGATCCCAGGCCGGAGCGCCTGCGTTTGGTGGCCCTTGGGAAACTGGGTTCCCGGCAGCTGCACTACGCGTCGGATCTGGATCTGATTTTTCTTTACGATCCCGTCTCCGGCGGAGGACCGGAGACCCGCGCACGCTATCAAAGGTATCAGGAGGAAAGAGTCGAGCAGTTCCTGGAGCTGTTTGCCGGTGTAACACCGGAAGGGACAGCCTACGAGATCGACCTGCGGCTGCGCCCGGAAGGGGCCTCCGGGATGCTGGTCCGGTCCTGGGAGAGTTTCCTGGAATACGCCGGGCAGTACATGCAGCCCTGGGAGCGCATGGCGCTGGTCCGGTCCAGGATGCTGGATGAATCGCAGGAGGCCCGCAAGCGGTGGGATGCGTTCCTGGAGGCCGTCGTTTACGAATACGGCTGGAGCGAGGAAGCCTGCGATTCCGTCCGGCATCTCAAGAGAAGGATCGAGAGGGAGAAAAGCAGGGAGACGAAAAACAACCTCGACTTCAAATACGGCCAAGGCGGGATCGCGGATCTGGAATTCCTGATACAGTTCCTGCAGATCCGTCACGGAGGCCGACACAAAAACCTCCGCGTCCCCGGCGCTAAAGAGGCGCTGCTCGCGCTCTGCGAAAATGGCATCCTGAAAACGGAAGAGAAGGAAACGCTGCTCGGGGCGCTGGAGTTCGAACGCCTGGTGGAAAACCGGTACCAGTTGATGGAAGAATGGACGTCGCGGGAATTGTCGCGGGAATCCCCGCTGCTGGTGCGGCTTGCAGGAAGTTTGGGTTATCGGGGGGATGCCGCAGCCGTGCGCAAATCCTTTATTTCCGACTGGGACGAAACGGCGCGGCAGGTGCGTGCCTTGGTTGAAAAATATTTCTATTGACAATGCAATCCGTTTCCCGTTCGGATTCGAGCCTCAAGCGGGGAACCGGAAACGGGGAACCGGAAACGGGGAACCGGGAAAATGATTCACCCATTTTTCTGAATGCAACGAAGCCATGCTTATAAACATAGATCCATGAAGTTAAGGAGTGGCCATGACGCCGATCGATTCAACGAAACAGGTTCTGGAAATCGCCAAGCAGGAAAGGGTCCGGTTTTTGAGGCTTCAGTTCACGGACATCCTGGGGGCTATTAAAAATGTGGAAATTCCTGAACACCAGTTTGAATACGCCCTGGACGGGAATGTTGTGTTCGACGGTTCGGCGATCGGAGGATTTTTCCGGCTGGAGGAATCGGACATGATTCTCTGGCCCGATCCCTCGACGTTCCGGGTTTTCCCCTGGGAAGACCGCCGGGGGAAGGTCGCCCGAATGATTTGCGACATCCGCCTCCCCGACGGGGCGCCGTTTCCCGGATGCCCCAGGACCGTCCTGAAGAAGGTCGTTAAACAGGCCGAGGATGAGGGATTCCGGTTGATGGTCGGCGCGGAGGTGGAGTTCTTCCTGTTTTTGCGCGGCGCCGACGGCAAGGCCACAAGCATCACGCACGACGCCGGCGGCTATTTCGATCTGGCTCCCAACGACCGCGGCGAGGAGGCGCGCCGGGACATGGTGTCCGCGATGGAGCGGGTCGGGTTTCGCGTCGAAGGCGCGCATCACGAGGTGGCGCCGGGGCAGCACGAAATCGATTTCAAGCCCGTAGATGCCGTGGAAGCCGGGGACAACATCATCACCTGCCGTTTCCTGGTCCGGAAAATAGCCATGGACAACGAACTTCACGCCACGTTCATGCCCAAGCCCTTTTTCGGGCAGAACGGATCCGGGCTGCATTTCTACCAGGCGCTGTTCAAAGACGGCGTCAATGCATTTTCCGACGCCGGGAGCCGGTACAGCATTTCTACCGTCGGGTTGAACTATATCGCCGGCGTTCTGGAGCACGCCCGGGGCATGGTGGTCATCACCAACCCGCTGGTGAATTCCTACAAGCGCCTGACTCCCGATTTCGAGGCGCCCACGCATGTGGCCTGGTCCGAGGTGAACCGCAATCCCTTGATCCGGCTGACAAACCGCCGCGGGGAAGGCACTTTTATGGAGTACCGCCTCCCGGATCCCTCCTGTAATCCATACCTGTCGCTGGCCGCGGCCCTGGCGGCGGGAATGGAGGGGATCCGCAGGAAACTGGATCCCGGCCCGCCGGTGAACAAGGACATCTTCAAGATGAGCCAGAGGGAGCGGAGCCGCCTGCGCGTCGACGTCCTTCCCAACGACCTCAGCGAAGCGGTGCGGGCCTTTCAGAAGGACAAATTCCTGCAGAACGCGCTCGGCTCGCGCATCTCCAGCCACATCATCCAGGCCAAGCGCAGCGAATGGGAGGAGTACATCGGCCAGGTGCACCCCTGGGAGCTGGACCGCTACCTGGGATCGTACTGACGCGGCGCCGGAATCTTGGAACCGTTTATAACTTGCCGGTGAAATAGTGCCTGCTCGATGCCTGCATCATTTCCCTGAGAACCGGAAGGGGTCGGTTATTGCACCTCGATGAGTATCTCGTGCCTTTGAAGCAGAGGGAAGGAATAGGGGTCATTGTAGGCGGCGTATATCGGCTCCCCTTTCCGGATCAATCCGGCTAATTCGACCCATTCGATCAGTTCGGCTTTTTTTCTTTCGACGCGCGCCTCCGTCGGGTACCAGGTGAACCGGGTCGCCGCACATTTCTTCCCGGGCGCCTCATGGAAACGAATGCGTTCGTCGTCGGGTTTTGGAAGCGTGTCCAGTGTGTATGCGCCCGGCATCATGAACGTGATCCGTCGCAATTTCCCGGTCTGCTGTTCGGTTACGGGCGCCGTCATGGCGATACGCTCGTTGACGGTCTCGGTTACGGGCGCTGTCATGGCGATGCTCTCGCGCCGGGTATTGCCGCCGAAGATGTAGTTGGCCAGGATACGGAAGCCCTGATTGATCGCGTTTTCGTGATCCCCCGGAACGTCCACGTATGCCGCTATGTAAGGTTCGTACAGGCGGACTTCGAACGCGTCATTCTTCTGAAGCACTCTGTAGCGGGGACTCTCGATGTTGTAGGTGACGTAAAACGTCCAGCCCAGCCATAGTGCCAGGATGGCGCCTGTTACGATTACGGCTATGAAGCCCATGCGTTTCGCCATAGCGATGATCGGTGCTTCGTTGATTCCTTTTGAGGTTCACTCCGGTCAGGCAGGGCGCGCGAGAATTCTTTCGTTCCGGTTTTCACTCTCGTCCCGTGCCGTCCTTCGCCCCATTATAATGTCAGGTGGAAATTCAGCAAAATATTTTAAATACGCCCTTGTCGGAATCAATGGGCGGCTGCTTCAAGCAAAGTCCAATGAAACCGCCCATCGCTTGCGCACGAATGCAGGATTTCCATGCCCGTTTTAGCGCCGATGTTTTGACAACCCGGCTGATCGCTGTTATGTTAGAAAAGCTTTCAGGCGGACGAATTTTAGGGGTAGCACTAACGGTGGAAGCCGGGCCGGTTGCGCATAAGGATGGAAATAGATGCCCATAGTACACATCAGCCGGGACACTTTCGGCCCAACGGTAAACTCGGACAATATTACCTTGATCGATTGCTGGGCGTCCTGGTGCGGGGCCTGCGCGACATTCGACCCCGTATACCGGCGCGCTGCCGGAAGGCATCCGGAACATACATTCGGCAAGATCGACACGCAGGCGGAAAGGGAACTCATCAAAGAGCTCGGGGTCGAGCATATCCCGTCGCTGCTTATATATCGTGAGGGAATCCTGCTGTTTCGCCAGCCGGGCTACTATACCGAGGAGCAGCTTGAAGACATCGTACGCCAGGCGGAGTCTCTGGACATGAATGAAGTGCGCGCCTATATGGAATCCGAGGGCCGGGAAGAAAAAGAAGCCGAATGATTCCCACAGGTATCGGATGCCGAAACTTGAGAAGGGGACAGACGGATCGAACTTTTTAAAAACGTTTTAATAATCAAGGAGAAAAAATCATGGAAGAAAAAGAATTCAAAAGAGAACTGGCTGTGAAATGGATCAAGGCTTCATCCGGAAACACCTACCTGTGCCCGGTCAATGCGTTGGACCGCCTTGAAAATCCCACTGAAGAGCAATTGAAGACCATCTGCGTGGATGAATCCCGGAATCCGCAAAACGACTAGACTTCGCAATCCTGCGTCCGGCCGGCGCAGGACAACGGGAATCGGAAATGCATCCGGGGCGTTTTCCTGTATCTTATCCGCGGGAAAACGCCGCTGCCCGTGAGATACTATGGTTCCGAAAACGAGGAAAACGTTCCATTGGCAATCCTGATTTCAGAAAAAGCGCCCGATTTCGTCGCCAAAGCGGTGCTGGCGGACAACAGCATCGATTCCGACTTCCGCCTTTCCTCGATGCACGGCAAATACATCGTGCTGTTTTTCTACCCGCTTGATTTTTCGTTTGTATGCCCCACCGAAATTCTGGCCTTCGATGAACAGATTGAAGCCTTCAAGTCCCGCGATGCCGAAATCGTCGGGGTCTCGGTCGATTCCGTATACAGCCACCTGGCCTGGAAAAAAACCCCGGTCACGCGGGGCGGGATCGGCGCCATCCGCTTCCCCCTGGTCTCCGATCTTAAAAAAGAGATCTCCCTAAGCTACGGAGTGCTTGCCGGGGACGGAGCGGCGCTGAGAAGCCTTTTCCTGATAGACCGCAACGGTTTTGTGCGTCACGCGGTCCACAACGATCCGGCCCTGGGTCGCAGTGTCACGGAAACCCTGCGCATGCTGGATGCGGTCCGTTTTTACGACCAGCACGGCAGGCTCTGCCCGGCCGACTGGCAACAGGGGGACGACGGCGTGAAACCGACAACGGACGGAGCGATCGACTTTTTATCCAGATTCGCCCGGAAAAAAAGCGCGGACGGGCAGGAACCTCAGGTGTAAAAACACGATTGAATTTCCCTGAAGCCTTCTTCCATGAATTTCTGGGGCGGCAAACATCCGCGGACGGACGGTATGCCCCGGGAGGCCACTTCCGGGAACAGCCGCTTTAAAACTTGCGGTTCAAAGAGCCGATGAAGCCGTATCCGGCGCTCCGGTCGACGACAGGGCTCTCTTCGATGCACTTGCCGAATCCGCTTCGGTTGAAAATGGCGACGATGTGCCATTTTGAGCTGATGTCCACGATAGCGGTGAGATTGATATCCAGGTTCCATGCAGCCGGCGCTTCATATTCTGATGCGCGACTGGGCGGTTTCGGAATTGCGCACGCCGTAATAGTAATCGACGCGATTTTGACTCAGCCATCTCGATCCGATGCCGAAAAGGACGATGCCGCGCTTCCAAAGCCGCGCCCCGGCCAGCGCCTGCAAAGCAAATTCCCGCCCGTTGCTTTTACAGAGGGTGTCCGTAAGAAAATCGGCGCGAAAAACGATCGGCCTTGCGCTGCAGACAATCTCCACGTCCGCATCCATGGAAGGGCTTCTTTCCTCCATTCCTTCGAGAAATTTAATTGAATACATGCCGAACATTAAATGTTAAATTAATGTTAAGAATTTATTAGAAATTGATAAAAATTAAGCGCTCTTCCCGCTATAGTTGCCGGGAAGGCAATCCGATGAGAAAGGTGAGGTGCTCCATGCGATTCATCGGAACAATCTGCATTCTTCTCTGCTGCATTTCCACTGCCCGGTCGCAGCACGTGGTGAGTCGGCAGGCCGGACTGATCCATTACGCGGAAGGGCGCCTGCTCCTGGGCGACCAGGCGTTTCAATTCGATGCGGAAAACCTGAAGCACCTACCGGAAGGACAGTATCTGCATACCGCGAAGGGAAAGGCGGAAGTGCAGCTCGGGCCGGCCGCATCGCTGTGGATGGGGCAGGACGGAAGCCTGCAGTTGACGAATTCGAGCCTCCCGGACACCCGGCTGCGGCTCACGAGAGGATCGATCTTCGTTGAAATCATTGAAGAATTGGAAAATAACAGAATACGCCTGCTTCTCCCGGGCGGTTCCTTGGTCGAACTTAAAAAGACCGGGCTTTACCGGATCAACGCTTCCCCTCCGCAGGTTTTCGTATTCAGGGGCAAGGCGAAAATACCGCAAGACCGGGAAACGGCGACCGTCAAGGAAAACAGGACGGCTCTTCTTTTGGACCAGCCTGTCATTTTCCGCTTCGAAAAAGCCGGGAGCGATCCTCTTTACGACTGGACGACCCGCCGCTCGAACATCGTCTATTATCCCGTCAAGTCCGCGCGCGAGACGGAGAAGATCCGCCGGCAGGCGATCTGGAGGCTTCAGCAACAGTCAAAATGGCTGCAGGATCTGCAGGATTTAGGGAATCTGCAATAAAACCACCCGATTTTTTGGAAATTGTCGGCGCGATGCGCTGCATGAGCCCCGGCGTCCGGGAAACGATTCAAGCGGACATTTTGAAAACCGCCCTCCCACTCAAGTCGATGACCTTTTTAGCACTCTTGCGGGGCAACCGTGCATGAAGTTTGGACCGAAGAAGCGGGTTCCCGGGATTATCCGCTCCCTCGCTGTATACTTTAATCACCATGGCCATATTGATCGGATAAGACCGGGTACCCGTAATGCCGGATGCTTTCCAGCGCCGTTTCCTCTATTTTCTCAATCATTGATTTTGACAAGTTTCTGTGGCTGTAGGGGTTCATGTTCTTGAGGACGGAAATTCTTCCGTGAATATTCCATTCCGCCTTTTCGTCCCATAAGACTTTGCCGTCTATATCCAGGAATTCGTATATTTTTTCAATGGTGTTCCTGGGACTCTCACAAAGGCTCTCGTACCGGACGGCCATAAAGCGATCGATATGCGCAGAATCCTCCTCTATAATCCGATTGTTGACAACCCATTGTTTCGCGCAGAGTTCTATGGGATATTTTCCCTTGAACTCCTCTTTCTGGATTCCCCAGGCGCCGGTCGGGGATTTTCTGTATATGCCTTCCGAAGCGGCATAGCAGTCGCGGATGACGGAGACAAAATAGGAATTTCTGAAATTAGCCTGCAGCCATCGCATGCGGGCGCTGTTGACGATGGATTTTTCCAGATAGACCGGCTTTTTTCTGTCGAAGAATACTCCCCAGTCTTTTTTGACTTTTGTAACATCCGGGGTGTGGTCGTTTTCGGTAAGGCGGACGCTGTCCACGACCTGGCACCACATGCGCGTCCATCCCAGTTCTTCGGGCAAAAGCAGCTCGTCGGTAAAGAAGACGCCTTCATCCATTGTGCTGATTTTGGGATGCATGCCTAAAATGTCTTCAAGGAGAGTGGTCCCCGAATTGTAACAGCCTACGACAAACACCCACTTTTCCGGCTCTTTGTAGGGCACAATGCTTCTGAAAAATGAGGCCAGATGCCTGATGCGATAGGGTTTGCAAAGTGCGTATCTTTTCAACTTTCTTAAAGACCGTATAGGGTGACGTATATGCTGAAATCTAATCTTCATTTTTCGTTCCGGGAAAATACAATCGTTGCGTATGGCAAGAAAAACGCCGGTCTTATGTATTCGCCGTCTATCGAGCCCGTCCCGCATATTCCGACAGGGGATTACACACAGGCCTTTGTTGAATTTGCAGCCTGGATTTTACAATATGGCGAAAACAAAACAGGTTAAAGTATTATAAATTCTCGGAATATACTCTTGCTCCCGCATGTTGGGATATTAAGGGTGTTTTCACGTACAATGTGCCGGCATGCCTTCCCGTTAAACTGACAACTCAGGAGTGACCGTGGAACACGAATATGCGTTTGAGATGGCGACATCCGGCATCCGCTCCGGCCCGGGCGTCACGCGCGAGGCGGAGCGGGATCTGTCGCAGCTGAAAGTGAGCCGCGTTATGGTTGTAAGTGATGAGCACTGAGGGTCTGCGCCCCTCCCGGGTGGTCGTGCTCGGGGCCGGACTGGCCGGTCTCGCAGCTGCGGATCGCCTCGCGGAATCCGGAGTTGAGGTCCGGGTTCTGGAGCGGGAGGACCATCCCGGAGGCTTGGCGACCACCATCCGGGAGGGGGCCTTTCATTTCGATCTGGGACCCCACCGCTACTACACGTCCCGACCCGAGCTGCTCCGATTCGTTCGGAACCTTCTGCCGGGAAGCCTGCTGGAGAAGGAGCGGCTGAGCCGGATCCGCCTGCTGGGCCGCTATTTTCGATACCCGCCGGCCCTCGGGGACATCCTCCGCCGGATGCCCCCTCACCGAAGCGCCGCCATGATTCTCAGCTACCTGGGCGAACGGATCCGAAGCGTCGTCACCCCTCCTGGGGAGGCGGATTTCGAGAGCTGGGTGGTGCGTCGCTTCGGCCGGAGGCTCTACGAAATATACTTCGGTCCCTACACGAAGAAACTATGGGGTCTCCCTCCCGCCGAGCTCTCGGCGGACTGGGCCGGCCAGCGCATTACCGTGCCAGGCCTCGCCGGCATCATTCGCGCCACCCTGTTCCCTGGGAGGTCGAAGTCCCGAACCCTGGTCGGCACCTTCCACTACCCACGGGGTGGCATCGGCCGCATCGCCGGGGCGCTGGCGGAGCGCATCGAGAACCGGGGAGGGCGGATTCAATACCGTTCCGAACTCCGGCGCATCACACGGAGGGTGGAGAAAGGCGGCTTCCTCTTTTCCGCCAACGGCGGTCAACTGGAAGCGGACGCCGTGGTCAACTCCCTCCCCGTGACCGACTACGTCCAGCTCTTGGGGGACCTGGTGCCGGAGCCGGTCCACCGGGCCGCCTCAGGTCTCCGGTTCCGCGCTCTGGTCTTGACCGCCCTGCGGCTGTCGAAGCGGCTGGAGGCCCGGGACCACTGGATCTACGTACCGGAGGCGTCCTTCCGCTTCAACCGCCTCTCCATCCCCGGGAACTTCGACCCCGACGCCTCGGAGCACGGCTCGCAGGTGGTGTTCGAGACCACCTGCCGCGAAGGAGACGAGGTCTGGGCGGGACGCCGGGACCTGGCGGAGGAAGCGGTTGAAGGAGGCGTCCGGTTGGGGCTCTTCGAGCGGGGGCACGTGCTGGAGAGCCTGACCGCCCGGGCCGCCCACGCTTACCCCATCTACGGCTGCGGCTACGCTGCCCGGACCGCAACGGTGCTGGACGCGCTGGACGCGCTGGAGGACTCGGTTACCTGCGGTCGCCAGGGCCTCTTCCGCTACAACAATATGGACCATTCGCTGGAGATGGGCCGCTGCGCCGCAGAGGAGCTCCTCGGGATGGGCCGGGTGCGGGACCGCTTTGCCTGGACATCCGACACCTGGGCGGATGGCTGACCGGGGTCGGACCGCGCGTTGGCCGCGAGACTGGATCCTGCCGCATCGGCCACCATCATCTTCCCGCTCTCGCTTATGCGGTCGCTCCTCGGAGCTCCCGGGGAGCCCACCGCTCCGCTCATCGACGTCCTCCCCAGCCGTCTTCGCTCCCGGAGCAAGCGGGCGGAAGTCGGACGCGGGCTTCTATTATTAGGGCTCGCGCAAAAATAATTTCACATTTTGCGGCCGGCTCTATTGTGCAAAGATTTACTGAGAAATACTATACTTTATTGCATT
>JAFGAO010000028.1 GCA_016933615.1 Acidobacteriota bacterium | reverse complement strand
CTGATCATCGCCCAGACCTTCAACATCACCAGCCTGTTCATGGTGACGGCGCTCGCGGTCTATTACTTCACCTATGTCCGCAGCGATCCGTCGTTCGTTTCCATGTTCATCCTCGTCACCAGCATCGGACGGTTTGCCGGCACGCTCGTCGCGAGCTGGGTCGGCGTCAGGATCGGCAAGCGCAAGTGCTACTGGATGTTTCTCCTGCTGGCCGGGCTCCTCTATTCCCTCGCCAGGCTGACCGGCGGCACCTCCTGGGGATTCACCCTCATGTGCAGCCTGGCCATGCTGGTGTACTCGATCGCCGTCTCCATGCTCACGGCGATCTTTTCCGATACGGTCATCTACGGGGAGTGGAAAACGGGAAAAAACATCCGCGCGTTCACCATGGCCCTGATGAATGTCCCGATCAAGGTAGGGGTGTTTCTGCGCAGCGTCATCCTGAGCGTCGGCCTGGCCGCGATCGGTTTCGTGGCGAACGCCGACCCGACCCCGCTCGTGGTCAGCGGCATCAGTTCCATGATCACCCTGATCCCGGCGGCCGCCTGCATCCTCGCCGCCGTGATCTTCTACTTCGGATACCGGCTGGACGACAGGCAGGTCCTTCGTATGCAGGAGGAAATCGCCTCCCGCTAGAGGGCGCCCGCCGGAAGCGGGCACCTCGGGCAGCTGCCTGCCGTTATCCCGTGTCCAGGTGCATCAAGGAGGTCCATTCCGTGGCTGTGACGCCTATGCCGGGCGCATTCCATAAGAGCCTTTGCCTTGCCCACGGCGATTTTGCCCTCTAAGGACAGGAAGGATCAACTGCCGTTTTCGCCCGGGAGCCGGCATTCCCTTCCCCCTCCCCCTCTCCCCAATCCTCCTTATGTCGACTGCGGATGCATCCTATTGACTATGGGGGGACCTTTTAACCGAAGATCGGGGCCTCTAATTCTGAACTCATGACCGCTTCAAAGTCTTTATTGAATGATAAATCTCCTGAAATTCGCAATTTTTCAGAAGCCTGTTTATGGATTGGATAGGGAATCTACTGCAAAAAGGGAGGCACCTACACGATCCCCATGGCCATTCAGCAGAAGATTCGGGAACAGACAGCTGTTACCGCGGAGTCCGGAGCCGTTCTATCTTCCCAGCCGGGTGATGAAATAGCCGGCAACCATGGCGGTGCCGATTACGCCCGCCACATTGGGGCCCATGGCGTGCATGAGCAGATAATTGGAAGGATTGCTTTTCTGGCCTTCTACATGCGCTACCCGCGCCGCCATGGGAACTGCGGATACGCCGGCCGCGCCGATCAGGGGATTGAGCGGATTCTTGGGCGACAGAATGTTCATGAGCTTGCCCATCAGGACCCCTCCGGCGGTGGACAGGGCGAATGCGCAGACGCCCAGGGCAACGATTTTCATTGTCTGAGGGGTCAGAAACCTGTCGGCGCTCATGGTAAAACCGACGCTGGTACCCAGAAAAATCGTGACAACATTGATGATCTCGTTCTGGGAAGATTTCACCAGCCGTTCGGTGACCCCGCATTCACGCAGGAAATTGCCCAGCATCAGCATGGCGATAAGGGCGGCCGACGCGGGCACCAGCAATATGCACGTGACGCACACAATCAGCGCAAAGGCCATTCTTTCCAGCTTGCCCACGGTGCGCAGCGACCGCATCCGGATTTTCCGTTCCTTCGCCGTCGTCAGCAAACGCATGATCGGCGGCTGGATCAGAGGCACAAGCGCCATGTAGGTATAGGCGGCAACCGCGATGGGGCCGATCAGTTCGGGCGCCAGTTTGGATGCCGTGAAGATGGAAGTCGGCCCATCTGCGCCGCCGATAATCCCGATGGAAGCCGCTTCTCCCGGTGTGAAGCCGAAGGCGATCGATCCCAGAAAGGTGGCAAAAATTCCGATCTGCGCGGCGGCTCCCAGCAGCAGCGTGCGGGGGTTGGCTATGAGCGGGCCGAAATCGGTCAGTGCGCCCACTCCCAGGAAAATGACGGGCGGAAAAAGCTCCCATTCGATGCCTTTGGAAATGTAGTAATAAAGGCCCCCCGGTGCCATCGAACCATCAGGCTGCATTAAGGGGGGATTGACTACGCCCAGAGTGGGAAGGTTTGCAATCAAAGCGCCGAAGGCTATGGGCACCAGCAGCAGCGGCTCGAATTCCTTGTACACCGCAAAATACAGGAGAATGAGCACCACGCCCCACATGATGACCTGGCCTCCCGTTATCTGCGCGAAACCGGTATCGGCCATAAAGCGTGCAAAACCCTGTAGCATGCCGAAGTCCATCCTTAAGTGAGCTTTACAAGGACCGCGCCTTCTTCGACCCTCACGCCCGTCTCTGTGTGAATCGAAGCGACCACGCCATCCTGCGGCGCCCATACCGGCGTGTTCATTTTCATGGCTTCAATGGTAACCAGGATATCGCCCTTATGGACCTGCTGCCCCTGCTCTACATGGATGCTGACCACGATGCCGGATAGGGGACACAGGACCTGTCCGCCTTCCGAGCCGGGCTGCGGCGGAGCGGTGTCATGCCGGGGAGCGGGCATCTGGAGAGCCGGTTGCGGCACCGCAGCAGCTTGCACATGACCTGCATTGTCATCCAGGAGTTCCGCCGTTACGTCATAAACCTGGCCAGCTATGGTAATCCGCATGCGCCGCATCGTAGACATCGCAACTCCTTTGCTTTCAGTTTTTTATGGCTGGGCGCCGCATCAGGCCGCCGCTTTTGCCGGTCGGTTGCCTCATGCTCCGTACAGCCCTGTGCCTGGAATACTCATGCGAGGCGAAAATCTGCCGCCGTCCCTCTCCTCCCCAGGAATTCTGTTCGCCGGGTACATGGGCCGGCGCGAACCGGATGATGCGGAATGCCCGATCGTCCGACACCATCGCTACCGCCGTGGCAATCACCACCGGGAGGAGCGGGTCGTCGGAGGCTGCGTGCGGTCGCTCGGCGGAAGCCTCCGGCACCTGCACGACGCCCGTCGCTGCACCCCTTTGTCCCGCACGGTCCAGACGTTGGAAGCAAAACCCGGTGACGGTGCAGAGAACACTGAGCCCGGCCAGCGTTGCCAGGACAAGAGTCACCCCCAATGCAAGAAAACCCAGAACCTCACCCCACGACGACTGCGCCGAGAGCGCCGGGACCTTTGACTGGAGTTGGCCTGAAGCTATACAAAAATAGGAGCCACCCATAAAGCGACATTCTGCGGAGACGGAAAGACTATATTATTTTCACAAACACATGCGGACACATATATTGCTTTTGCTTATACATATTACACGCCCAATTAGCTAATATAATACATCCGGGCATGGAATCCTATGGAAATATGGAGGAAAGAGCCCGGCGGACGGGGAGGCAGTTCCCCGGCCGCCGGTTTCAGGATTTGTGCGATCGGCTATTTCCCTGCCTTCTTGGGGTGTTCGTTAAAGAAGTGGAACACGTCGGGCATGGACCCGGCGATGATGCCGCCATGGTCGAGGCCGGGAATTTCCTTCCACTGGACGTCAAGGCCGGCGGCCTTGAGCTGCTCCGCCGTGGTCCGCCCGCTTGCGCCAAGGGTGTCCATGCTGCCGGCGGTGAAAAACAGCGGGGTATCTTTCAACTTCCCCTTGGGATCGGGCGAGCCGAACCCGGCGACGCAGGCGACGGCCGCCCAGATCGGGGCGTATTTTTCGCCTAAATACATCGCCCCGGCCCCGCCCATGGAATGGCCCATCAGGAAGATGCGGTTGTCGTCGATGTTGAATTCCTTGCGGACCAGTTCAAGAACTCTCATGGTGTCGATTTCGCTGAGTTCGGAAACTTTGACCGGGTCGGTCTCCTTGGTTCCACCGATGCCCGGGCCGCCAGGGCCGGGCTTTGCACCGGGGGGGCCGCTGCGGGTCGGACCGGTGGTCGGCCCGGGCACGGGGTTTCGGCGGCCGCCGAACATGTTTGTATTGCCGAATGGGGCGGTGGGACTATATCCCATCACGCCCACAAGAATGTAGCCGTTCTTTTCCGCCTCATCGACACAACCGGAACGCATGAAGGTGCCGTAGTTCCCGCTGAATCCATGCAGGGCCAGGACCATGGGGGCCTTCTGCCCTTTGGCAATTTTGGAGGAGACAAACACCGCGTACGGCATGTTTTCGCCGGTTTCCTTGAATCCATATTCCCGGATTTCCACGCGATCGTCGACCGGATCGTGGCCGGCGCGCCGGCTCTGGCCGGCGGACGTGCCCACCGGTGGACTGGTGACTCTGGAAACCCCGGGCGCCAGCGGTTGGGTTCCCGGGGCCGGTGCGTTCTGCCCCTCCGCCACGATCGCCAGACCGATGGAGAAAGCCGCGCATAACAAGGTTTTGCCTATTCTTTCCATAATCCATCTCCTTGACAAAACAGCCGCATCCTCATGACGGCGCCATCCCGATTATTCCGCCGGCATCCAGCCGTGACGCATCAGAAATCGTAGCGCCTGTTCCGGCCATTCCTTCACTGTTTCATCCTTTATATTTGCGCCCATGCCGAATCCATGCTGGGCAATATCCTCAAGGTGCATCTCTACCGGCACCCGCGCCTTGAGGCATGCCTCGTAATACAATAAGGAATTTTTCACCGGCACGAGGAAGTCGTTCGTTCCATGGACAATGAATGCAGGCGGGGTGTCCTGCGTAACATTCTTCCATGGCGACAAGGGTTCGTATAAGTCAGGGTTATCCTGCGTAAGATTTGTGCGCGAACCCCGATGCGTGACCGCATCATCCGTCAAGTCAATCACCGGATAAAGCAACAGCGCAAAGGCCGGCCTGGCACTCAGGCTGTCAATCACGTCCGGTACATACGGCGCTTCCGGCAGCAGCTTGTTGTTGTACAGCGTAGCCAACATTGCTGCAAGATGCCCTCCGGCCGAACCGCCAAAAACACCCACCTTTTCCGGATCCACGTGATATTTCCTTGCATTCGCCCGGATTAACCGCAGGGCCCGTTGTGCATCCAGCAGCGTCGTCGGATAGTGGTATTGAGGCGCATGCCGGTAGCGCAGCACGAACGCCGCGATGTTACGCGACCTGAAGAACTCTGCAATCGTCGCTCCCTCACCGGGCACGGTCAACATGGAATATCCGCCTCCCGGACAAAGCAGCACACCGGCCCCCGTACTCTTGCCCGAATCCGGGAGATACAGATCCAGCGTAGGCTCCATCGGATTCAGTTCATTCTCCGTGCCGTCCACCACATCGGGCGTCTTTTCGTACAATTTGATTCGATTGAGGTTTGCCGGCGGCGTCATACTGACCATCGTGTTCCCGCCCCTGACGGCGCCACCTGGGATTGCGCCCTTCGTTCCGACCGCTCTCCCGTCGGTTGCAGGCGCTTCCTGGGCCGAAACCGTTATCGCCAGACACAGCGACACTACCGTACCAACGAGCAATATTCTACTGAACCTGAACATGGCGCTGTCTCCATGAAGCCGACTTGTTTATAATCGGTTCGGTGAATTCCGCGAAGAACGCAAACACACTCTGCATGGCCCGAAGAGCAAACCCAATTGGAATATTCCAGGCGGATTTTACTACAGTCAAAGAATCGCTCCGATGGACTATGGCGGTATTTTGCCCGAAGAGGGTGGCATTAGACATGGGGTTCTGAGCATTGCAGTCGGGATTATCCATTTCGATTGCGATCTGAAGGTATTCTTGGTCTCGATGAAAATGCGGTTCGGGGTCCATTACACCGGATTTCGTATAGGCTCGATTAGGCAACTATACCTGAGCGCCGCGGTTTTCATCTCCCGTTCACCGTGCCGGAAAATTCTTCCGTTCGATGGTCCACTTCTCATCCGTGCACAGGCCGCATTGGTCGCCCACGAAACGGGCAGCCGCCTTGGCATCACCGCGTAATTGCCAGTTCAGCCAGTCCACCGCCACCTGCGCGGCAGCGCCGCCGTTTGGCTCGTGGTAGGTGCCGCCATGACCTACCGGCAGGTTTGCTACCGCCACGGGAACATGGTCGATCAGCCGGAAGTCTTCCATGCCATTCTCATAGGCGACGTCGGTCGGTCCGCCCAGTATGTAGAGAACGGGCGTGTGATAGGCCTTCACCGTCGACTTGGGCACCTTGAGGCCGGGCATGGTGGCCCGCTCACCGTCATAGGTGCCCGTGTTCTGCATGATCAGGGTCTTCACGCGTGGATCCCCGGCGACCAGAGCCGCCTGCAGGCCTCCACAACTGAAGCCCGATACGGCCACCTGCCGTGCATCGATACGTCCGAAATAGGGGCTGCCCTGACGGCTGTTCTCGGCCAGCGCCCAGTCGATGGCCTTGGTGAGATCCGATGTTTCGGTGCGCGGGAAAGGCTTTTGCTCCGTGGCAGGGGCATGGGCGCCCGGGCCGCTGAGTATGCGACCCGACGCAATCACCAGATAACCGTGGGACGCCAGTTCGAGCAGATGGAAGCGGGTGCTGGCCCCATCGTCCGAACAGCCGCCGTTTCCCCACGCGACCACGCCCAGCTTCTGCGAACCCATCGCCGCCAGGTTGGCCGGTCGATACACCACATGCCGTGGGAGCCCGGGAATCTCCTCCTTCATCGCCGGGTAGTCGCCGGTTCCCGGGGTGTCCGGAATGTTGTTCTGTCCCGCTCCCGGCGGACCCATCGCCGCCCGATTGGGCCCACCGACGCGGGGTGCAGGCGGCTGCTGGGCGGTGACTGCCTGCGCGCCGAGCAGAGCGCCGGCCAGTACCATGATGGTTGTCAGACGGTTTGCTGCGGGCATAATCATGGATAGCCTCCCTTCTTCACCGCCGTACCACGAAGAGCACGAGGGACATGAAGAAAATAAACAGATTATTCATTCGCCTCTTGGCTACTCTCCGCTGTTCTTCCCGGCCTGTTCCCTGCGCCATCGATAATACGCATCATAAGCCTCCAGTTTTTCCAGGTTCGGGACCGGTTTTGCGGCAGCGGTATTATCGAAATACAGTACCTTCTGGTCCTCCTCGGTAAAGTGGGGCCAATCCGGCAGGTCGGGTCCGTTCGGGTCTCCCTTATCGGCAAAATGGATCCAGTAAGTCTGCATCATGTCGGAAAGAGCCAGGTCTTCCGGTCGAGGTTCGCCGCCCAGCCCTCCAAAATTCCCGAACACATAGGAGACCTCGTCTGCATGATTGGCGCCTTCGGGGGATCTCGGCGTCCGATGGTCATAATAGTAGACAAACGCTTTGCCTTTCCCCATCCGGGATTGAAGCCGGGCCCAGGCCCAGGTAGGCCAGGAAAAGGCGAATTCGCGGAAAACATCGGCCGAGGCCCGGGCCGCTTCGGCCTCGGTCGCATGGGGATAGGCTTCCAGAATGACATCCGCCCGTTCTCCATAACCGGATCGAATCTGTTGTTCGAACTGATCAGGCGTAGCAGGGCCCCGCATGAACAATCCGCCTTCATTGGAATTGGTGCCTGCCAGGATCGGAGTGTCGTTGAACTCCCCTTTTTCATACAGTTCGTAAGGATCTCCCGGGATGACATATCCATCGGCCACGGGCCAAAAACTCGCGCCGCCGCCCATTCCTCCTCCGGTAGCTTTCTGGATCTGTTCGGCCGGCAGAGCCCGCGCAGCCTTGATGTTGTCGACACCGAGTTTCTTCAGAAAGCTCTCTCCATCCGATTCTGCCAGCGTCAGTGAGGGAACATTCATTCCCGCCCCTTCTACGACTCTCGGCGGAGCAAAAGAGCCGCCGCTTTCGGAAATGGCACGCTGGAACAGCCCTTTGGCGGGTGGCGCGGCGGCCAGCATGCCGACTGCGATTCCTCCCGCGGATTCGCCGAAAATCGTTACCCGCGACGGGTCGCCTCCGAACCGGCCGATATTGTCCTTTACCCACTGGAGTCCGGCTATCATATCCTGAAGTCCATAAGTGCCCGATCCCCGGCCGCTTTCACCGCTGAGTTCCGGGTGCGCCATGAATCCGAAGACGCCGAGCCGATAGGCAATGCTTACAAGAACCACCCCTTTTTGGGCGAATTTTGTTCCGTCGAACATCGGCGTGCCCGTCATTCCGCCGACGAATGCGCCGCCGTGAATCCAGACCATTACCGGCCGCCTTTCATTGACCTTTTTGGCTCCGGTCCAGATGTTCAGGTACAGGCAGTCCTCACTGAAATTCGCGGGAGCGCCCGTCATCGCGGCCATGCTCGCATCCTGCATGCATCCGCAGGCGTATGTATCCGCACTTTTTACACCCGTCCAGGCCTCCGCCGGCTTCGGAGCCTTCCAGCGCAGATCGCCAACCGGAGGGGCCGCAAAGGGAATTCCTTTGTACGCAAAAATACCGTCCCGTTCGACACCATCGATGGTGCCTCCGGCCACCTCAACGGTTGTTTTCAGGGGCGGCGAACCGCATGCGACGG
>JAFGAO010000237.1 GCA_016933615.1 Acidobacteriota bacterium | reverse complement strand
TCGCCCCTAACGCAGGGCGGCAAATCGCTTCAGCCTTTTATCCGGAAGGATTCTCCCATTTCCGGGCGAACACAAGGTTCGCCCCTACGGGGCGACGAAGCGCTTGAGGCCCGCGTCAAATTTTGAATATCCCTGCCTGGCGGACAAATTCAGGTGTTTCGTCACCTCGGATGAGTTCATGCCCAAAATCTCCGATATCTCCCCGGTGGAACGCGGGCTTTCCCGCAGCAGCGCCAGAATCTGCCCGATCGCCAGCTTGTCGAAGATCAGTTCCTGAAAGAGCCGGTTGACTTCATCGCTTCCGTAAAAATCGGAATATTCCTCGGCCGTATTGAAGCGGACCCGCAGCCTTTCCCTTTCCACGAGCCGAATGTAGGGTATCAGTTTTGCGACCGCTTCGAGTTTCAACTTCAATCCGGCCGCGTCGATGCCCTCACTTTCGCCCAAAGGCCCGAGTTCATGAATCCCGGCTGAAAAATCGTTCATCACTTCCGCGAAAAGGATCCCTTCGCCCGCCGACATCTGCTCTATCCGCAGTCTTTCGGGATTGAGGCCTATATGCTGCATCAATTTTTTACAAACCTGCACCATGCTGTAGGCATGGTGATTCCCGTCCGTAATATAATGGCACTCGTTCAGGTGGCATCCCCCGATAAATACCCCGTCCATCCCGTTTGAGAAAGCCCGGAGCACGAAGGAGAGGTCGACCCTGCCGCTGCACATGACCCGGATCAGTTTAATATCGGTCGCATACTGTTGTCTGGAAACTCCAGCTAAATCGGCGGCGCCGTACGCTCACCAGTTGCAAACGAAACCCAGTATTTTCGGCTTGAATTTAAGTCCTGCCCGCATTCTTTCCCGCCTCCTTTCTCGGCGATGGACGCCTGGCGCATCAAACCACTTCCACAAGATCCGGCTTCTCCGCTCCTGCAGGGGCGGCGGCGTCGATCTGATCCAGAATTTCTTGATCCGTGTAGTGCTTTAAACGGATGGCCGCTGTCGCGCACACGGTATTGCAGAGCCCGTCTCCTTTGCAGAGAACGGGATTTACATGCGCTTTTTTGCCGTTCGGGGTGTCCCGGAAGCTGATCGCGCCGTACGTGCAGACCGAGATGCAGGCTCCGCACGCGACGCAGGCGCTTTCGTCCACGGCGCAAACGGATCCCGAGGCCGTGACCGTATCATGGGAGAGAAGAGTCAGCGCCCGTCCGGCGGCCCCGTAAGCCTGGCTGACGGCTTCGGTTACATGCTTGGGATAATGCGCCGTTCCGCAGAGGTAGACACCCTCTGCGCCGAAATCCACCGGCCTTAATTTCACATGCGCTTCCTGGAAGAAACCGTCGGGATTCATTGTCACCTTGAACAAACCGGCTATTTCTTTCTGCTCCCTGTTGGGAATGGTCGCGGCGGCCAGCGCGACATAATCGGCGTCGATTTCAAGCTCCGTTCCCAGAACAGGATCCAACGCGGTGACTCTCAGGACCGGCCTCCCCTCAACCTCGGCTGCTTCCACCCTGGGCTTGTTTTCCGGCTCGTAGCGAATAAACTTCACTTCCTTATTCGCCGCTTCCCGGTAGTAATCCTCCCGAAATCCGTAGGTCCGCATATCCCGGAACAGAATGTGGACGTCCATGTCCGGATTGATCTCTTTCAGTTTCAGGGCATTCTTTATGGAATGGCCGCAGCAGATCCGCGCGCAGTAGTTGCGGTCTTCCTGGCGGCAGCCTACGCACTGGATCATGGCCAGGCTCCGGGCGCCCGTAACCTTCTCTTCTCCCGCTGCGATGCGCCCCTCCAGTTCCAGTTGGGTAAGGACCCTCTCGTCTTCCCCGTAAAGATATTCCGTCGGCTTGTATTCCTCCGCGCCGGTTGCCAGGATAGTCGCGCCGTGCCGGATCTCCCTGATCCGCCCCCCGGAATTTACTTTGGTAATAAAATTACCCACGTAACCGGCGGCATCGGCAATCCGGGAATCCGTCCACACATGGATCAGCGGGTGCCGGTAAACCTTGCGGATCAGATTCTCCAGGTAAGCCTGAACATCGAGTCCTTCCAGGGTGTAATATAACCTTCGCGCCACTCCGCCCAGCTCGGGCTCTTTTTCCACAAGATAAACCTCGTGCCCCTGCTCGACGATGCTCAGGGCGCTCGTCATCCCGGCAATGCCTCCCCCGACCACCAGCGCCGCTTTGTTCACGGGCAGATCGAATTCCTGCAGCGGTTCCAGGTGGGCTGCCCTGGCGACGGCCATCCGTATGATTCCCTTTGCCTTTTCGGTCGCGTCTTCCCTTTCTTTGGAGTGAACCCAGGAACATTGTTCCCGGATATTGGCCATGTCATAGAAGTATTGGTTGATCCCCGCCTCCCGGAGCGTGTCCCGAAACAGGGGTTCGTGCGTCCTGGGGGTACAGGCGGCGACAACCACCCGGTTCAGCCCTTTGTCGCGGATCGAGGCGGCCAATCGCTGGGCGGCGTCCGTGGAACAGATAAAGAGGCTTTCCTCCGCGTGACACACGTTGGGAAGGGACAGGGCGTATTCGACGGCGGAAGGGACATCGACCACCCTGCCGATATTGGCCCCGCAGTGGCACACGTAGACGCCCACCCTGGGTTCCTCCTTTGAAACATCCCTTTCCGGAGGGTAGATCCTCTCTTTCGCCAGCTTCCCCCGCCTGTAGTCGAGCAGCTCTCCGCACAGGGAACCGGCGCCGCTGGCGGTCACGACCGACTCCGGGATATCCACGGGACCCTGGAACGCCCCGCTGATGTATATCCCCGGGCGGGATGTCTTCATCGGATTCACGGCATCCGTCCGACAGAATCCGTGAGAATTGAGTTCGACGCCGAATTTCCCGGCCAGGCTCTCGGCATCGGAGGGCGGGTTCAAACCGACGGACAGGACCACCATGTCGAATTCTTCCTCTTGAACCCCTTCGTCGGGAGTGGAGTACCGGATTGTAACGTTCTTGCTGTCGGGAATTTCCCGGCCGACGGAAACATAGCTGCGGATAAACCGGACACCGGGGAGATTTTCCGCCCGCCGGTAAAACCTTTCGAAATCCTTGCCGTAGGAACGGATGTCGTTATGAAAGATCGTACACTCTGCGTCTGCGTCGTGATCCTTCGTCAGGATAACCTGTTTCTGGGTGTACGTGCAGCACACGGCGGAACAATAGCTTTTCCCGCCCGGGATAACCTGACGGGAGCCCACACAATGAATCCATGCGATCTTGTGCGGATGCTTCCTGTCGCTCGCGCGCCGGATTTCTCCTTCATACGGTCCGGTGGCGCACAGCAGCCGTTCGTAGTCCAGGCTCGTAACGACGTTCTCGAACCTGCCGTATCCGTAGTCGTTCCTCAATTTGGGATCGAACGGCTCAAACCCGGGAGCCAGAATGACCGCGCCCACCTTGACTTCCACCTTCTCCGCCTTCTGATTGAAATTGATGGCGTCGGTTTTGCAGACGCCCTGGCATATCTTGCACTTGCCTTCCTTCAGATACAGGCAGCTTTCGTCGATGTAGGTAACCAGAGGTATCGCCTGGGAAAAGTAAATGTGAATGGCCTTGTTCGAGGAAATATCCTGATTGAAACGGTCCGGACAGTGAACCGGGCAGTACTCGACGCAGACAGTGCATCCGGTGCACTTGCTTTCGTCGACATACCGCGGTTTTTTTATAAGGGTTATCGTGAAGTCCCCCGCCTCCCCTTCCACGGAATCCACTTCCGTGTAGGTCAGGATCTCTATATTGGGATGCCGGCTGCATTCGACGAACTTGGGCGATTCAATGCACATGGAGCAGTCGTTGGTGGGAAAAGTTTTGTCGAGCTGGGCCATGTGGCCGCCGATCGTGGGCGATTTCTCTACCAGATAAACCTTGTAGCCTGCCGTAGCGAGGTCCAAAGCGGCCTGGATGCCGCTGATACCCCCGCCGACAATCATCACATCCCCGTAATTGCCCCCGGAAGGCCTCTGCGGCAACCGTCTTTCGATTGTTTCCTTTTCCACTTCTCTTAGTCCTTGTCCGGTTTTTTCCATTTTTTAATCGCCTGCGAAAAGGCTGCCGGAAGCGGCGCCTCTGGAATGCCCGCTTCCGTGCGATTCACTTCTTCAGAAGCTTCCGCCCCCTGATCGGGCGCCAGGAGACCTAAATCACCTCCTGGATCAGCTCCGTGATGTCCTTGATCTCCATGGCTTCGCCGTCTTGCCGGTTCATCCGGCTGTCTTCGAAATTGGTAATGCAGTATGGGCATGCCGTCACAAGCACCTCGGCCCCGATATCGCTCACCTGATCCAGCCGCAAATCCGAGAAACGCTCCTCTTTCGGCGTGTCCATCCAGATCCTTCCGCCGCCGCCGCCGCAGCAGAGGCTGTCGGCCCGGGCATCGGGCAGCTCGTAAAGCTGCAGCCCCGGCACTCTCCTCAAGGTATCCCTGGGCTCTTCGTAAATGGAATTATGCCGGCCGAGGTAGCATGGATCGTGGTACGTCACTTTCTTATGATAATCCCCGCGCAGCTTCAGCCTTCCCGCGTTCACGAGTTCATTCAAATACTGCGTGATGTGCACGACTTCGAAATTTACCTTGAACTCGGCGTACTCGTTTTTAAAGGCGTGATAGCAATGCGGCGAGGAGACAAGTATTTTTTTCACGCCGCTGTCGATAAAAGTCTTGATGTTATCCTTGGCCAGGCGCCTGAACAGGTCCTCGTTGCCGGTTTTGCGAATGCTCTCCCCGCAGCACTTTTCCCGGACGCCCAGTATTCCGAAATCCACACCCGCTTTGTTGAGGATCGTGACGGTGGCGCGGGCGACTTTTTTCAATCGCGGATCATAACTGAGATAGCAGCAGGGGAAATAAAGGATTTCCATCCCCTCTTCAAAAGTCTTTACGGAAAGCCCTTCCGTCCAGTTCGCCCTGTCTTTCCGCTCTCCATTCAGGGGGTTCCCTTCACTGGCGAGACTCTGACTGACACCGCGGATTGTCTTGACGTGAGCCGGGAACACGTCGAATTCCGTCGCCAGCCTGCGGTTGGCCATGCCGACCTCCAGGATGCCCACTCCCCTCGGGCACCGCTGCTGGCATCTCCCGCAGGTGGTGCACCGCCATATCTCCTCGTTCTCCACTTCGACCAGACCGAAGGTTGCCTGCCGGATCAGCTTGCGCATGCTGAAGCTTCGAACCCGGTTCCAGGGGCAGACCGTGTCGCACATTCCGCACTGGTAGCAGTATTTAAAGGCTTCCCCGCCCTTTTCTTTTATGGCATCGACGATCTCTTTGAAGTCGGCTATATTCTCCACTTTCTTTCCCAGGCCCCTTCTTTATCCGTCCTTTTTTGACATGCGCGCCACGGCATCCATTACTTTCTGCAAACCGTATTTGTTTGCCAGCGCCTCCAGTCCTACTTCCACCTCTTGCTGGCGGGCCGCCGGGTCCTCTTCCAATTCTTCCTCTCTTGTTTCGTATACCAGGGCATCGTTCAGGCACCATTGCACGCACATAGGCGACTCCAGATCCGGGTCGCTTTCACACATGTCGCACTTTAAGGGCAGGCCGGAATCGGGCTCCTTGAAAACATCCCTGGACGGACAGGCGGCGCGGCAGAAGGCGCATTCTTCGTACTCTTTTCCGTCAATCGTATACCGATCCCGCCCCATGCATTCCGCCGGCGTGTATTCGCCCGCGTATACGGGGACGTATATATCTCTCAGAGGATGACGGATAACCCGAACGCGCGACCGGGCCGGATTGTTGCTGCTGTATTTCGGCTCGGCATGGAAAGCGGAACAGATGACTTCGCAAGCCCGGCATCCGTTGCACTTGTCCACGTCCACCCTGATGGTTTTAATGATTTTCTTTTTTTTCTCGCCCATGCGGTTGCCACCTCTTCGCTTTATTCCTTCGCTTCTCCTGCCGGAGCGCCCGGCGCCGGAGAGTCGCCGTTGCCAGCCAGAACGCCCCTTTTCTCGAAATCCTCGCCGACATAATCCAGGGACAATTCTTCCAGGGACTCTCTTGTCGGGATACCCTGTTCGTTCCAGCCCTTGAACCTGTAGTACGTATCCAGCAGCTCCTTCTCAAGTTCGGGGAATCTTTTCTTCCAGTGATTCTCGGGAGGCCTTTCATCTTCCCGGCGCATTCCCCGTCTGATGTTTATGGCCCGGACCAGGGTTCGGTAGCGTTTAGCCGCCCGGCTCAGTTTGGCTTCGTCCATGTCGATGCCGGCGCCCGACGAGATGAACTTGGGGTAGTTGTGAATATGATAGGGGGGCTTCAGCGGAAACGAAGACAGGCCGGCGCACATCCCGAGGGCGTCGTCGATGTAATGCATCTTCTCCTGCCAGTCGACGATATCGCAGCACATTGGAACCGTGGGGTAGAAAGGCATGGAATTTTCCCCGCGGGGTTCCCAGTCCAGAAGGTACTGCTTGAACCTGTCGTCCGGGACCTGTATCCAGTCCTTTACGAACTCTTCCCGCTGCTCCCTTGCGGGGAAAGGCATCTGCGGAAACTGCCCCTCGATCTGGGTGATGTTTATCTTTTCTCCGGTACAGTACATCAGGAAATAGATGGGATTCAGCATGGAAAGCTTCAGGGGGAGCTGCTCGATTTTTTTGATATTGTTGTGCGCGTATTCTTCCGCTCCCTTGCCGATCTCTTTGGCCGCCCAATACGTCCCATTGGCCAGAACGTCCCCGATCCCCTCCCGCCGGACGATTTTGTCCAGCAGGTAATAGAATCGTCCCTCGTTGTCCGAGGGCAGTTCCGGCATATCGCCGTCGGTTAAAATGCCGTTTTCGTAGAGTTCCAGGGCGAAGGCCATAACCTGTGGCGCCGAAAATCCGTCCACCCCGTATTCCGTGGCTCTTTGAGCGATTTTCAGTCCGAAATCCAGGTTTGAAAAAGCCGCCATGGTGTAGGTGAGCTTGGAGAAGCATTTCATCAGGTAGGTCGGAAGTCCGGGGATCGATATGGTCCCGCCGCATTTCATCGGGCAGTTGTAGCAGCTTATCAGACGGGTCCGCGCAGTCTCCAGGGTTCGCGTCCATTCCTTGGCAATGTCTTCGGTCCAGAAATCCTTGCGGCGAACGCGGGAATTGCCCCACATGAAGTTTTCCGTATGCCACTTCTCATCGTGTATTTTCATTTCCTGCGGCGAACCGAGACCGGCCAGAATCGGCATGACTCCGGGGATTGGATTGTCTTCCCGTTTTTTGATGTATTGCAGCACCTCGTTGCACAGCTGCATATATTCGGCCGGGCGGGCGACGTTGATGTCCCTGGTTCCCCGTACGACAATGGCTTTTAATCCCTTGTCGCCCATCACGGCCCCTATTCCCGCGCGGCTGGCGCTGGATCGGCCCTGCTCGATAGAGGCAAAAAAGACCCTGTTCTCACCGGCCATGCCTATGGCGGCCACCTGGGCGTTGGAATCCTTCACTTCCCGGCGGAGTATGTCGGCGGTCTCATTGGAGCCTTTGCCCCGCAGATGGGAAGCGTCCCGGATTTCCACCTTGTCGTTGTGGATGTACAGATAGACCGGATCGGGCGACTTGCCGCGCAGGATCACCTTGTCGTAGCCCGCGTATTTCAATTCCGGCGCCCAGAATCCCCCCATCATGGAAAACGCCAGCAGACCGGTCTGGGGCGAGATCGTGGTCACAATCGTGCGGTTGCAGCCGACGGCGGGTGTCCCGCATAAAAGACCGGCGCTGAAAATCAGCAGATTGTCGGGGGAAAATGCATCGATCTCCGGGGGAACCCTGTCCCACATGATCTTGGCGTTCGTACCCAGGCCTCCCAGGTACAGCTCGGTTTCGGCAGGGTCGTTTTCCACCCTCTCGATGTTTCCGCGGGACAGATCAATTTCCAGGTTGAATCCCGTCTCTGCGTACCTCATTGCTTTGAACTCCCTCCGTTAGAAAGCCCTGCGAAGGCGGGCAAATAATTCCGTGCCCGCTTCCTTCGCGGATGCGTTGTCCGCAGACGCCGCTCATATCTCCTTTTCCAAGGGCAGCATGCCGAGCATGCTGAAACCCAGGGACTTAAAATAGGAAATCAGGTCCCCCTCGTACCAATCCACCAGAGTTCTGACTTTTTTGACATTCTTTTTCTTGAAATGCCCCAGCAGCGTTGCACCCAGCTTATGTCCCACGCCCATTCCCTGAAAGTCCTGGTCCACACCCAGCACTTTGATCCAGCCGGTTTTTTCGCCGCGCCCGAATTCCCAGATCTTGACCTCCCCGAAAATGAAGCCGGCCAGTTTCCCGTCGATCTCGGCTCCCAGATTCAGAAGAGGATCCCCATACTCAAGCTGATAGACGGCTGTTTCTTTCAAAGAGGCCATTCTTGCAACTTTTTCGGAATTGTCGCTTCGTTCGACCTTTTCAGCGATGCGCAGAATATCTTCAAGGTCATCCAGGCCCAAAAGTCTCGTCACAACCGCGGTCGACAAAACCTTCCACAGCTTGGCGCGACCGGCTTTTTGGTAGTGGATCTTCCCTTCCGCACGGAGAATTTCCAGATACTTGGCAACCGTGTGGCGCGTCAGGCCGAGTTTCTCGCCTATCTCCTCCATCTGAAAACCGGCGCTGGCATTCTGAAGTACGTTGAATATTTGCGTTTGAATATTCTCTTCCATTCAATAGCCGCCAATCGTGGTAACCAATATCGGTTACCGATACCCTAGTAGAAACGGCGTGCGCCTGTCAACAGAATTTCTGTTGCGCGATGGCGGAAAATTCAAGGGCCCAAGGCGCGGGAATCCTGCACTGATTCTTATATATAACTGCATTTAAATGTTTTAAAAGAACCAAACCGTTTCGCAAGAGCAGGGCGCCTCTGTATGAAAACGCGCAATGATTTGGATTCGCATTTAGGAATTCTAATTTCCCCCATGGAATACCAATGCTGTCTTGCCTACAGAAATGAGGCTATTGGTTACCATGAAAGCCGATATTGCAGGCGCCAGGCGAATCGGGAATTACCGATAGAGCCATCGGGATGCGT
>JAFGAO010000236.1 GCA_016933615.1 Acidobacteriota bacterium | reverse complement strand
GTACCGCTTTCTAACCGGAATTGAGGTTCAGCCTCAATTCCGGAGTACAGGCATAAACAAATGCCGAATCTCTATTGAACATATTTTCTAATGGATGCGCGCAATGGAGGTTCGCGCAGGCATACATGCCTGCAGCTCGAAGAGGCCGACCGCGCGGACTCAATCCGTAATGCGCATAAATCAAGTCCGCAGCGGCAGGAGCTTTGCGAGAAAGGGGGCTTCTCGCGCAGACCTCGACATGAAGCCCCGAAAACAACAATCCGCCGGAAACGGTTTATTTAGCCTTGCGCTTTTTTGCGGCGGAAGCTTTCCCGGACGCAGCGGCTTTTTTGGGCGCGGCCGCCTTCCTGGACGCAGCCGCCTTCCTGGAAGCTTTCTGCTTGATCGGTTCCCAGCGGCGGGCGATATTCTCCCGTCCCATCTCCTTGAGCCTTCTGGCGCCCTTCGCCAGGCCCAGCCGGTGCCCTTTAAAAACAACGGAAGACACCTTGCGGCCCAAAATCTGGGCGATCTCGGCATTGCTGTGAGTCTTGTACAGGCGCTTTAAAAGCGCCACTTCCTCTTTGGTCCATCGCGGACGGACTCGAGAGGTTCCCGCTTTTTTCTTGACAGTCTTTTTTGGCAATTCTCCGACTCCTTTATCCTTTAAGATCCTATAAATTAGGAACTTGCTTCTTTAAGCGTAGCCTTTTTGCAAATGCATTTCAATCTTCATTTATCAAACTAACAATTTAGTATACTAAACGAATTCATTATGCAAATGGAAGTAATAGTTTAAGCATGGACGTAAAAATGCTAAAACTTACGTGGTAAATGTTTGGAATTACGGATTTTCTGGGAATAAATTTTTTTGTCCCGCAGCTCATTTTCTAAGGAACCGGATGCGTTCGCATACGATTGAGAAATTCAGAGACAGCCTTCTGCGATGGTACGGGAGGAACCGGAGGCCTTTTCCCTGGAGATTGAATCCTACACCCTATCGGGTCTGGATCTCCGAAATCATGCTGCAACAGACGCAGTCAAAATCGGCAATGCCCTATTACAAACGTTTTCTCGAGCGCTTTCCCGACATAACGTCCCTGGCCCGGGCACCGCAGGAGGAAATCCTGGCGCTCTGGTCCGGACTGGGATATTACAGCCGGGCCCGCAACCTCCGGGAAGCCGCCCTGCGAATTGTTGAATCTCATAACGGCGTCTTCCCGTCGGATCATGCAACGGTTCTTTCACTGCCCGGCATCGGACGGTACACCGCCGGAGCCGTATGCTCCATTGCATTCCATCAGCCGCAACCCGTCGTGGACGGCAACGTCCGGCGGGTGATTGCGCGGCTGGAGGGAATTCTAAGCCGAATCCCGGAAAAATATTTCTGGGATCGAATGGCCGGTTGGATTCCGGAAAATAATGCGTCCGCCTTCAATCAGGCGATGATGGAGCTCGGAGCCGTCCTATGCCTTCCTTCGCAGCCTCTCTGCCCGCGCTGCCCCGTTCGCCGTTACTGTGTTGCAAAAAGCAAAAATCTGCAGAACAGAATCCCTGCTCCGAAGCAGAGAAAGACAGCGGAAAAAGTAGTCCTCGTCGTTCTAGTAGTAAAGTGGAAGGGAAAAATTCTGCTTGTCCGTCGGCGGGGCGGCTTTATCCCGGGTGAGTGGGGCCTGCCCACCCGGATTGTCAGCCCGGGCCATTCGCCGCAAGAAACGGCTGAATCCTTGAATCAAAGCCTGTTCGGGGGACGGCTGCAGATCGAAAACAATTCAGTGCTCCGGCACAGCATTACCCGTCACCGCATCGCAGCGTATATTTTTGCCGGCCGCGCGACTGAACCGGCCCTGGAAAAATTAAAAAAAGGGGAAGGGATCCATTGGGCGGGCCAGGCGCAGCTGGAAGCCATGCTCACTTCGTCGCTTTTTCGAAAAGCCGTTCAAAGATGCCGTGCGTAAAACGCGGCATTCGCGGGAATGAACTACATTCGCGCGGGCTTTCTGGGGTTTTCTTTCGGAGGTTCGGGCCTTTCGCGCCGGGAGCCTTTTTCCAGCCACTCGTTCCATTGTTTCACGAAGTTATCGAATTTCATTTTCTGATCTTCGTTCAGGATCGAGGCAACTCTGCTGTTGTGTTCCTCCAGGATGGCATTTCTCTTCTGGTCCAGGTCCACCATCTGCCGGCGCCTCAGGGTCTCCATCTCCTCGAACTTTTTCCTTGTTTCGGCCATGATATGCCCGAACCGTTCCTTCTGTTCTTCCGTCAGATCCAGTTGGGGAAAAAGCGGACGCGCCATTCTCTCCCTGGAAGGGGGGTGGCTGCCGTTGAAGGGCCTCATGGCTTCTTCGGGGGCGTCCGGCCAGAAAAAAAACCCGGCCGCGCCGATAATGATTCCCGCCAGGAACACGGCTAAAAGTACGGCAAGCGCTCGGAGACGACCTTTCATTGAGATTGAACCTCTCGCTCCATCAGGGCTATCAGCTCGGCATCGTTCTGGATCTGCACGATGCTGTTGTCCATAACGATTCTTTCCGCCCTATCCAAAAGCTTTTCGTACTCCGAAGACGCGCTGGCGGGCGCCAGGTAATCCGGGACAAGCCAAAGGGCCGAAAACAGAATGCACACCAAAGCCAGAGCCGCGAAAGCCGGGCCCGGACGCAGCCATCCGATTACAAGGGCGTCCCAGGTCTCATTGCGGCGAAACGCCTTTTGGGCTATCCGGCGGGACAGGTCCACCGGCATAACGGCGGGATCCCGTTTGAGAATAAAGGCAAGATTGTCGAGCAGAGACATTTTCGTCCTGCAGTCGGCGCATTGGTCCAAATGGGCTTTGAAATCCCTGCTTTCGGTCCCGCTGAGTTCTCCGTCCCGGTATTTATCGAACAGATCGCATAATCTCATCGGTCCCCCTTTCGCTCCTTCCTCGCCATTCCGTCAAGATAGGCGCGAAACTTCCTCTGGAGTTCTGCGCGCGCACGGGAAACCCGTACTCGTGCGGCCACTTCGGATGTGCCCAAATACCTTGCAACATACTCATAAGGCTTTTCGTCCACTTCCCTCAGGATAAACGCCACACGGTATTTAGGATTCAATCCATCCAAAAGCGCTTGAGCTACTTTAACATAACTCGCCGTCCCTTCCGCAATACCTGATTCAAGATTGCCGTCATGGGACAAATCGGCCAGCAGGCGCTCCTGGTCGTGCTCCCTGAGCTCCGACCAGAGCTGGGTCTTCCGGCCCTTTTTTCTGCGAAGTTGATCGATGCAGTAATTCGTGGCAATCCGCATAATCCATGGCCCGAACGGGTATTTAAGGTCGAAGTTCTGCAACGCCGTGAACGCCCGCAAAAAAACCTCCTGAACGGCATCTTCATTATCCCGGGAATTTCCCAGTGTGCGATGCACAACTGCCCAGACCGCGGACTGATACCGTTTCACGAGCTCGGCAAATGCATCTTCATCCCCATTGAGCGTGCTTTCGATCAGAACGGAATCTGCCGAATCTGTTTTGCTCATCTTGTATCTACGAATAGATTACCACTTGTTACAGGAAATACTGCCCCTGCCGTTTCTCATAAAAGAGATTATGGACTCCGCCTCCCTCAAGTCTGAAAGCACCAGATCCGGGGCGCAGACCTGTAGTTCCCGGACGCCGTAGCGGCCGCTGGCGACGGCGATAACGGAAGCGCCCGCATTACGGCCGTGAATGACGTCTAAAGGCGTGTCTCCCACAACGAATACGCCGTCGACGGAGTCCGGCCGGACATAGCGCATTCCGCGCTCGATGCCGATTCGCGTCAGCTCCGTTCGATCCTCAGAATCCGATCCGAATCCGCCGAATTTAAAATAACCGTACAGCCCGGCTTTCTCCAGCTTCACCCTGGCACCATCTTCGAGATTTCCCGTCGCCAGACCGAGTGCGAAATCGGATTCGGAAGACACGGCCGGCAGGAAGTCCTCCACTCCCGGAAGAATTGCAATCCGGCCCGATTCCCGGGCTTTTTCCATTTCCTGCTCCAAATAGCGGATGTAAAGCGCAAACATCTCCTGCCGGGTGCCGGGCCTGCATCGGCCGCTCAAATCAAAGCTGGCCAGTATTTCCCTTAAAATTAAAGGATCTGTTTTGCCGTCCGGACGAACGTCCGAACCGTCTATCCTGATGTCAAAAACCTCATGGAGCGCCCGGCTGAACGCCCGCATTCCCGCGCCGCCGGTAAATATCAGGGTCCCGTCTATATCAAAAAGCAACAGTATCATTATTATTCACTTGTTAAATAAATGCATAATTAAGAAATTCTCCGGTCCTCCACAATTTACGAGCGCGCTCCCTGAAACGCCGACTGCGCCGCCCGGATTGCAGGCATTCCAATTTGTATCAGGGCTAAGCCTGTTTGTATAGAACCAATGACGTTTAGAGAAGAGATTGATGTAGAAAGGATCCTAACCCGATTTTATTGTTCCTTTTACACCCGGCGGCTCTTGTATTAGTCTATGCAGCTGGAGGTTTGATGGCGGCCCTTCTACGGCTTTTCCGTTTTTTGCACAAATCCGAAGGAATTCTGTCTTTTTCCTTTTTTTCCCTGCTGGCGTCCACCGGGCTTGTTCTGATTCAGCCCCGGCTGATTGAGTACGCCATCGACAGGGGGATTGAAGCAGACAGCTTTGCTGCGATCGTCCGGGGTGCGGCCGGCATCCTTGTCACTGCGCTTCTGGCCGCCGGCCTCCACCTGGCGTCCGGATACCTGCTGATTCAATCCTCGCAGGCCATGGGGTACTCGATGCGCAATGCCCTGTACCGCAAGGTCATGAGTTTCTCCTTCGCCAACCTGGACCGCTGGCGCACCGGCGAAATTATGGTGCGGTTGAACTCGGACGTGAACACAATCCGCATGTTCGTCCGCATGGGGCTGTTCATCATCGTCCAGTCCGTCATCATGATAGCAGGAACCATCATCGCCATGTACCTCAGGGATCCCGGCCTAGCCGGCGTCATGGCGGTCTTCATGCCGATGACCCTCGCGCTGTTTTTCCTCGTTGCGAGCTTCATACGCCCTTTGTTCATAAGGGCAAGGGCCGCAATGGACGACCTGAACAACACCCTTCAGGAAAACCTCGCCGGGGCCAAGGTGGTCCGCGCTTTCGCGCGGCAGGCCCAGGAGCTGATAAAGTTCGGAATCCGCAACCGGAACCTGTACGAGGTCAGCTTGAACGTGGGCTACAAATTATCCCTTTTTTTCCCCCTGTTCTTTTTCATCGCCCAGATGGCGACCCTGATCGTGATATGGGCGGGAGGAACGACCATCATCAACAATTTCGATTCCGGAACGGAAGGCAACCTGACGCTGGGCAAACTGGTCGCTTTCAACAACTACGCCGCCATGGCCATGTTTCCGCTGTTAATGCTCGGCATGGTCCTGAACTTCATCAGCATGGCCATGGCATCGGCTCTCCGGCTGGACGCGCTGTTTCAGGAAAAACCGGCGATAGAGGAAAAGCCGGACGCCCGCCTTCTCTCCCGCGTCAAAGGAAAGATTGAATTCCGCAACGTGTCTTTCCGGTACGGTCATGGAGAAAAAGCCTTGAGCGGGATAAACCTTACCGTTCATCCCGGGGAAAAACTGGGCGTTATCGGCGCAACGGGATCGGGAAAATCCAGCCTGGTGAATCTGATCCCCAGGTTCTACGATCCCGAAGAAGGCAGCATTCTGATCGACGGCGTCGACGTGCGGGACATTGCATTCGACACTCTAAGAACCCGGATCGCCGTCGTGCTGCAGGAAACGGTCCTTTTCAGCGGTACCATCCGTGAAAACATTGCCTACAGCGTCCCGAATGCGGAGCAGGCCCGCCTGCAGGGCGCCGCCGAAATCGCCTGCGCCCTGGAATTCATCGAGGACAAGCCGGGGGGTTGGGACGCTTTTGTGGGAGAACGGGGCGCCGGGCTTTCGGGGGGGCAGCGCCAGCGGGTCGCCATAGCCCGGGCGGTCGCGGCCGATCCGGATGTCGTCATCCTGGACGACGTGACATCCTCCCTGGACCTGGCTACGGAAAAACACATTATCGAAGCCCTGTACCGGAAATTCAGGGACCGTACGACAATCATCATCAGCCAGAAGATACAGACGATCCGCGGCGCGGACCGGATTGCGGTTATGGAGAAAGGCCGCATCGCGGCCATCGGCAGGCACGAAAACCTGCTTCGGGACAATGAAACGTACCGCGCCATCTATGAAACGCAATCGGGCACCGCCCCGGGAGCATTGACGGCATGAGCCATCCAGAAACTCCAGCCCGGACTCCGCCCCCCCCGGTGTCCCCCTCCGTTGCAACGGGGCACAGGCGCCCGCGCGGTCCGGCGGCGATGCATTACACGCCCATTGAAGCGCCGAAGGACTTTCGCAGGGCATTCGGGCGTTTCGTGCGCTACTTTGGAGAGTTCCGGGCGCTGATCCTGACGGCAACCCTGTTTATCGCTGCAGCAACCGTCCTCAGGACCCTCGGGCCGGCATTGATCGGGGAAGCCATCAAGCAGGACCTGGAGCTGGCCGCGAATCTGGCGGATTTCATATTCCGGATGAAAATCATTCTGGCAACCATCGCGGGTTCCTGGATTGCGGACGCCGCATCCGGAATACTGCTGACGCGCCTCTCCAACAAGATCGTATACCGCTTGAGGGCGGACTCCTTCGCTCATGTCCAGACGCTCTCCATGGCATCCTTCGACAGGCGGGGAATCGGGGATTTTATCAGCCGGATGACAAACGACATCGAAATGATCTTCAACGCGCTCAACAACGGTTTCTCCAGTCTGGTAGGGGGGCTGCTTTCCATGGGGGCCATACTGGTCGCCATGCTGATTCTTTCCGTCCCTTTATCCCTCGTGGTGGTCGCGGTTGTACCTATTATGGCGATTCTGACCGCCATAATAGGGAGAAAAATCCGCGCCGCGTTCCGCAAGAATCAGGAATGGGTCGGACGGCTGACCGCCAATATCGAAGAATCCGTCTCCGGGATCCGGGTCATTCAAACGTTTCGCAGAGAGGAGGCGGAATTCCGCAAGTTTGACGGCATAAACGACAAGAACCGTCGCATCGGCGTAAAAGCCGAGCTGATTTCCTATTCCTTCATACCCCTGATGAATTTCATGACGTCCCTGACCCTATGCCTGATTGTCGGCGTCGGGGGTTATTTTGCGCTTCGGGCGCCGGATCCGGCAACGGGGATGGCGGGAGGCGCCGCCGGCGGCGTTTCCATCGGCCTTCTGACGGCGTTTATTTTGTATTCCCAGCGCTTCTTCGAACCGCTGCGCCAGATCACGCAGGTTTACAGCATGCTGCAATCGGCCATGGCTGGCATGGAACGGCTTTTCGAAATTATGGACATGAAACCCGAAGTCGCGGAAAAAGCCGACGCCCTGCCGCTGCGCGACGTTCAGGGAGAGGTGAAATTCAGCCATGTCGGATTTTCCTACGAGGAAGGCAGACCGGTTCTTCAGGATATCGATTTCGAAACCCGGCCGGGGCAGGTCGTTGCCGTCGTCGGTCCCACAGGCGCCGGCAAAACCACCCTTATCAACCTTCTGAGCCGCTTCTATGACGTACGGGATGGATGTATTTCAATAGACGGGAAAGACATCCGGGACGTCAGGCTGGACGACCTGAGAACTTCAATGGGGGTGGTGCTGCAGGAACCCTTCTTCTTTGCGGCCTCCATACGGGAAAACCTGCTGTATGCCCGACCGGATGCGACGGAAGATCAGATACTCGCAGCCACCAAAACCGCCGATGCCCATTATTTCATCTCCCGCCTTCCGGAAGGCTATGAAACGGCCCTGTCCGAGCGCGGGAACAATCTTTCCCAGGGGCAGCGGCAGCTTCTCGGGATTGCGCGCGCCATCCTCGCCGATCCCCGCATCCTGGTTCTGGACGAGGCCACTTCCAGCGTCGACAGCATGACGGAAGCGCATATACAGAAAGGTATGATTCAGCTGATGCAGGGGCGGACCAGCTTCATCATCGCGCACCGGCTGTCGACCATACGCAATGCGGACCAGGTTTTCGTTCTCCACAACCGGCGCATCGTCGAATCCGGGACACACGCCCGGCTGATCGGCAAACCGGACGGATTTTACGCAAAGCTTTACGGGCTGCAGGACAGGCGTCCGGAGATTCACGAATCGGACTTCAACGGAAAAGACGCTCTCGTCAACAATACGGAATCCGCTTAATGAACGCCCGAATTCCGAGGGAAAAGGCGAAGAAGACTGGGCGAACACAAGGTTCGCCTAACAAGCAGCATCGTATTGGATCCCGGGTTTTCTTTTACCGTTATTGTTGGACTGAAGCGAAGATGGGCGAACACAAGGTTCGCCTAACAAGCGGCATCCT
>JAFGAO010000235.1 GCA_016933615.1 Acidobacteriota bacterium | reverse complement strand
GACCGGCAAATCTTCTGCGAAATCGAAAACTTCTCGGATCAGGTGCATGAATTCCCTTTTGAAATTTCCCTGGATGGAGCCGTCCTTAAATCAGAAACAATCCGTCTCCATTCAAAACAAAGGGAACGGGCCGTCACCGATGTCCCTGCAGGCAGCTATGGAATCATCCGGGCGGCGATCCGGGCGGAAGACAGCCTGGAGATCGACAACGAAGCCTGTGCCATACTGGAACAGCACGGCATCAGGGTGCTTCTGGGAACCGCCGGGAACACATTCCTGCAAAAGGCGCTCGAGGCGAATCCGCGAATCGCGCTCACGGTCCTGGACCCGGAGGCTTGTACAACCGAGGAACTCGATAAGGGCTACGACATAATCGTCCTCGACGGGTTCGAACCGCCGCGGCTGCCGCCGGCAAACTATCTTCTTATCCGTTCCGGGCCCGGCCGCTCCATCGGCCGCGGAAGCCTGAGAGGAGAACCCCGGGAGCCTGTTTTCACCCGTCCGGATCACCCCGTTCTGGCATTCCTGGATCCGGGCGACTTCACAATCGACCGGGCGGCCGGGCCGGATCTTTCTCCCGCGGACACAGTTCTTATCGAAGGAAACGGCCTGCCGCTGCTGGCTGCAAATGAAATAGGCGTTCATAGAACCGTAAAGCTGCGATTCGACATTCGCGACTCCGGGCTTGCACTCACCTATGCCTTCCCGGTTCTTGTCTCGAATATTCTAAGCTGGCTGGATTCCGGCAACGCCGGTGCGGGGAATCAAGCCGCAGCCGGTTCCGCCATCCGTCTGCGTCTGCCGGGTTACGATCCTTCAAAAGACCTCGTTGTCGAGACACCCGACGGCGGAACCTATAGCACTAAAGCGGACAAAGGCGTTGTTACCATTGCCGAAACCGAAAGAGCCGGCGTTTACAACGTCCGTCAGGATCGCACGGTCGAAAGATTCGTCGTGAATCTCTCGAGCAAAGCGGAATCGGACATCAAGCCTGCCGACACACTTTCGGACAACAATCCGCGCACCACGGATCGAGCGGCCACAGCCGGCGCCGGCAGGGGGATTTGGCGCTGGCTGCTGCTGGCGTCCCTGATTCTTCTCGTACTGGAGTGGCGCCGGTACCAGGGGACCGCCTTATGACGGGACTGCTGGACTTCACCCATCCCGGCTACCTGCTGTTGCTTCCGGCAATATCCCTTTTCATCTACCCCTACTACCGGGGAAAGAGAAGCTATCCAGGGAATCGAAAACACAGCCGCTTTCTTCTGGCCCTGAGAATCACCACGGCTGTCCTGATAATCCTTGCATTGACCGGACTGCGGATTGCTCAGGGTAAAAGACCGGCTGTCGTAGTGTATGTCGTGGACCGGTCCGACAGCATCGCGCCCGATGAAACGGCATCGATCCCGGACGTCCTTGAAAGATTCAATTCCGGCTTGAAGGCAGACGATGAAAGCGGCGTGGTCGTATTCGGCCGGGAAGCCGTCATCGAACAGCCTCTCCGGAAAAACCTCAGGATCCGCGACATTCAATCCACACCTGCAGCCACGGGCACCCGCATAGAAACAGCGCTGGATCTTGCCCGAACCATGCTGGCGGCCAAGCCACGGGCCGCCGGGAAAATCGTTCTCCTATCCGACGGGGTCGAGACATCTGGAGACGCCCTTGGGCGGGCCGCGCTCGCCGCCGCGGAGAACATAACCCTGGACGTATTTCCCTTGAAAACCGTGATGGAATCCGGGGAGCGTTCAGTCTTTATCGGGAACGTGTCGGGCCCGGACAGCGTCCGCCTCGGGGACCCTTTCGACATCGCCGTGACGGTCCGGGCGAAAGAGGGCGCCGAAGCTGTTTTAGGACTGTTCCGGGACGGCGCCGTGCTTTCCGAGCGCCGGATTTCCATCCCCCCAGGGAATCCGTCCGTTTACAGGTTTCCG
>JAFGAO010000234.1 GCA_016933615.1 Acidobacteriota bacterium | reverse complement strand
GTCGGCTTTCTTACGCCGTTCTATTTCATCCGTGCAGGGACATTCGTTTCCCTGCCAGCCCTGGTATCGGCGCCGCTCGTCTTTTTTCTGTTGCTGGGAGGCAAGGTCCTATCGAAGATATTCGGCCTTTACCCAATTATCGGTCGGTTCAGGCGCAAACGCGACGAACGCTGGTATTATACCCTGATGATGTCTACGGGACTGACTTTTGGAACGATATCGGCGTTATACGGTTTTTCACACAACATCGTGACGCAGGATCAGTATTCATTTCTGGTCGCTGTAGTTATCACCAGCGCCGTGGTTCCGACGCTGATTGCGGGTATCGCATTTCTTCCTCGCCATCTATTGCCAAAACCCGAGGTGCCGGTGGAAAAGACGGAGGAAAACGGACTCAGCGATGAAGGATGAAACGGTTTCGACTTTTTCCGTCCATCCCATACCATGCAAAAGCTTATGAGTGCGCCATGCGCGCTGTTGATGAACCCGAATGGAGGACCCGCTATGAGCGACTCGGACGGCAGTCATAATTGCCGGCATGCAAGCCGGGGAAATGGTCGAAGAAGAACCTGAAAACCCCGGCCCGCGATTTTTGCGCCCTGCGGCCTTTAATGTAAACGGTCGGAGCTGCCTCCGAGCATAGCCCCCCGGTTCGCCTCCGGACGCGTCCGCCTTCCTATCGTGGCCTAAACGGACGGGAGGCCTTGGCGGGGACCGTCATCCACGACGACGCCATGGACATCATCACCCGGGGACAGACCGGGGGCATGGAAAAATTCACAGCCATCGTTGGAACCCGCGGGAATGCGGTTTACATGAAAACCTTGGCTTGGGGGCATTTCCGGAACCGCTATCCCCGGGCGATTGCATCGGCATTTTTGGTCGGGAATATTTTTTCTGTGGATTTAGGAAGTGTTTTTTCTTCTATTCAGACATTTTATGGATCCAAATTTCTACAGCTTCCAGCACGCCCTTTGCGATTCGTCCCGGACGCTGCCCGATCCCGCTGATCTGCGCTTTTTCTCCGCGCGGGTCCACTTCTATGACCTTGGTTTTGCGCGCTACCGGAACTCCGTCGTGTGTGAGTCCCCGCAGCATTCCGTCAATGTTCGCGCACAGGGGCAGGTCTCCGATGCGGGCCACCTCCTGCCCGGCGGAAACCATGTCGCCCACATTCAGCTTTGTTCGAAATATTCCCGCAACAGGAGCGTACACGTAGCGGTCCCGCGCATGGCCGTCTATCTTCTGCGGTTCTCCCTGCAGCGGCCGGGTAGTCCCGCTCCATAGGACTTTTCCAAGATCTTCATTCCATCCTGTTTCGATTGCGGCATGTGCCGTTACACCCGCCGTGAAGTTTGGTCCCAGGCCTATTGTAAAAGGAGCCAGGGCGATCTGAATTTCGGGCCGTTCGTGCTTCCGCATGCGGGCGTCAACCAGTATTTCCGGCCGCAGGATCGAGAGGACGGCCGACAAATCCAGCGTGGTAACGGGAATCAGCGCGTGAGCCTCAAGCAGGGCTTTCATTTCGGAAATATCGTTGATGAGCTCTGCGCGCACTTCCTCCAGAACGGCGTTCCCGTCGAAGACTGCGTCGCAAAAGGACATCCTGCGCCGCGTGGCTGAAGGCCGGGGGGAGTCATGAATAAATACTTTATAGCCTGCTTTAAATAAAATGTGTCCCACGGCGGAAGCGACATCGCCGCTGCCGCGTATCAGAATATTGATTTGCATATGCCGATATTACCCGCAAGCCGCTGCCTGGACAAAGAATAATGAAGGCTGTTATCAGTGGTTCTGAAGGTTTGCGCCGAATAAAATAGCTGCGGAAATCGCGATCCCGCTGCCTAAGAGGCATCCGGCCATTTTACCCAGGGCCGTGGAAACGATTTCCCGTGATTCGACATAGCCGTGCGCGCGCAGCCATTCGGCTATCGCCCCTTCAAAGAATCCGGCGATTGCATCCGTCAAGGCATCTCCGACGACACCTCCGGCAACGGCGCCGGCTATTCCGGAAGCCAGTCCTCCGGCCAAAGCGGGAACGGCAAGCAAACCCGTGTCGATACCGCCGAATACGAGGTCGGGCAGCGCCGCCGAAAGTTTCCGGCCGGACAATAGAAGACCTGAAATGGGAATGATCGCCAATCCCAGGATGCAGGGGCCGATTGGCAGGTGAAACCCGAGAACAACAAGGCCGCCTGATCCTACCATAAAGTGGCAGAGGCCAACAATGTAGCATTCCGCCAGCCGGACGGCAGCCACGTCATTTTTCGCAACAACAACGGCGCAATGTTGAGTGCACCCGCACATCGCCCCATAAAGCCCT
>JAFGAO010000233.1 GCA_016933615.1 Acidobacteriota bacterium | reverse complement strand
TATCCTGCAGAATGCGGCGGATCCTTTCCGGTCCAACCGTGAGGATTCGGATGTCCTTTCCCTGCCGCCGCGGGCCGTCAATACCGACGGGCTGATGCTGCTGGTGGCCGGCGGTCCCGGCGCGTGGATGGGAATGCTCCGGAGCGTCGGGGGCATTCAAAACGATTTCGTAACAGCAAAAATCGAGCTGCCGCGCAACTGGAACGCCCTTGTGAAAAAGTACGGGAATATAGTCCCCGTCTACACGGAGTATTGATTGAAAAGAACATGAGCCAAGATTCCGACAGGAACAAGAGCCCGGGGGAGCTGCGCCGGGAAAGAGAGCAGCGGATAACGGACGCCATCCGCCTCAGGCCCACCGACAGGGTTCCCGTCACCTGCGAGCTGGGTTACTTCGTGGCCCGGTATGCCGGAATACCCTGCTCCGCGGCTTACTACGACTTCGATGCCTGGATCGGTGCATACCGCAAGACGCTGCAGGATTTCCAGCCGGACATGGCGTTTCTCCGCGAATTCACGCCCGGAAGCGTTCTGGAGTCCCTGGATCCGAAATTCATGAAATGGCCAGGCTGCGGCCTGGCCCCCAACCTGGGATTTCAGGCCATTGAAATCGAGTGCCTGCAGGAGGACGAATACGACCTCTTCCTGAACAATCCGGCAGACTACATGATCCGGCATCATCTGCCGCGGCTGCATGGAAGCCTGAAGTTTTTGTCGAAGCTTCCGGAGCTGGACGATATCGGCTGGATCCAGCCCTGGGCCGCCCAGAACCTGGCGCTGTTTTTGACCGAGCCTGAAAACGCAGCCGCCGTCGAGAACCTTCAGAAGGCCGGCAGGGAAATGCGGAAATGGTTTTCGCGGGCGGGGGAATTCAACCGGCTGCTGATGGAATTCGGCATCCCCCGGCTGTTCGAGGGAGGCGCACTGCCGCCGTTCGACATCATGTCCCACAGCGTCCGGGGCATGAGGGGCACGATGCTGGACATGTACCGCCGGCCCGAAAAGCTCCTGGAGGCGTGCGAATTCATTCTCAGGAAAACGCTGGAAAGACCGCTCCCGCGGCCCAACGAATACGGGAACCTGAGAATGTTCATGACCAACACCAGGGGCTCCGACGACTTCATGTCGATGGAGCAGTTCAGGACCTTCTACTGGCCGGGCTTTAAAAAGCTGGTCCTGACCCTTATCGAGCGGGGGGCCACACCCTTTATTTTCCTGGAAGGCAACTTCACTTCCCGCCTGGAGTACCTTCTGGAATTTCCTAAAGGGAAGTTCTACATCCGGCTGGACACGACGGATATTTTCAGGGCCAAGGAGATCCTCGGGGGCCACTGCTGCATTGAAGGGAATGTGCCGTGCTCCCTTCTGCAGATGGGATCCGTCGAGGAAGTCAAAGACTACTGCAAAAAGCTTATCGATGTCGTGGGCAGAGGCGGCGGCTTCATCCTCGGCCCGAGAAGCTCCACCGATGAGGTAAAGCCGGAAAACCTGAAGGCCATGATTGAGTTCACAAAGGAATACGGAAAATACTGAGCGCCGAGGGTTTTCCGCCGGCCGGCTATCGATATTCCGGAACCGTCGGAAATTGCCGTCGGCAACGCATCAGAAGGTGATGACCGCATACCCCTGATCCGTGTATCCCGCCATGCTGGGGTGGCCCGACATTTCGTTGTTCAGGCGCAATCCCTCCTCTTTGGCCGCCTCCAGGGCATTCATTTTCGACGCGCAGGCCATACAGACGCAGTCGATCAGCCCGAAGGCCTTCGTCTTTTCGTACAGCCCGTGAAAAGGATTTTCTTTCCTGCGGATCTCCTTGATTGCCTCCGTGGCCTGGCCTTCGATGACGATCCTGACTTCGTAGCCTTTCTGGCGGAACTCCATCCCGTTCAGCAGTACGTGGGCAAAACAAATCGGCTCTCCCCTGAAAGCGAACAAAGCCACTTTTTTCATTTCCATAGCTTCCTCCCGTAATTCGCGACGCGCTCTAGGTACGTCCGGTTCCCTCCTATGATTACCATAAAATAAGGAATCCGTCCCCTCTGTTGCTTTATGCACGTCCATGCGGATATATTGGAGCCTGTTCAGGAAATGCTTTATCCTCAGGGGAATTTGCACATGTTCGTATCCGACCGAATGCAGTCCGTCCAGTCTCCCGTGATTCCGATTGTGGGAAAGCTGATCCGCGACCACGCCGGAACCATTTCCCTGGGGCAGGGAGTCGTCCACTACGGCCCGCCGCGACAGGCGTTCGACAGGGCTTCGGGATTCCTTGAAAATCCGCAGAACAAGTACGACGCGGTCGAGGGGACGCAGGAGCTGCGCGGCAGGCTGGAGAAGAAACTGCGCAGCGAGAACGGGATCGAGCCCGGCGGCGGGAGCCGGATCTTCGTCACCGCCGGCGCCAACATGGGCTTCATGAACGCGGTCTTCGCGGTGACGGATCCCGGGGACGAGGTCATCCTCCTCAAACCGTACTACTTCAACCACGAGATGGCAATCTGCATGGCGAATGCCAGGCCCGTGGCCGTCGAAACCGGCGACGACTGCCAGCCGGACCTGGAAGCGATAGAAAAAGCCGTGACGCCCCGGACCCGGGCCGTCGTCACCATTTCTCCCAACAATCCGACCGGGGCGGTCTACGGCGAGCCGGTTCTCAGGGCTTTGAACGCGCTCTGCCGGGACCGGGGCCTGTATCATATCCACGACGAGGCCTACGAATACTTCACCTATGAGGGGGCCGTACACTTCTCCCCCGGCTGCATCGAGGGGAGTTCGGGCCACACCATTTCTCTTTTTTCATTTTCCAAGGCCTACGGCTTCGCCGGCTGGCGCATCGGCTACATGGTGCTGCCCGAACCGCTGTTCGTGCCCGTCCAGAAAGCCCAGGACACGATCCTGATCTGCCCTTCCCTGATCGGGCAGGCCGCCGCCTCGGGCGCGCTCGAAGCCGGCGCCGCCTACTGTGCTCCCTATGTCCGGGAGATGGCCGGGGTCCGGCGGCTGGTTCTCAACGAACTGGAGCGTATCCGCGATGTCTGCACGATCCCGGCGTCGAAAGGAGCGTTCTACTTCCTGCTGCGCCTGGACACCTCCATGGACCCGATGGATCTGGTGGCGCGGCTCGTGAAAGAGTACGGGGTCGCCGCGATTCCGGGCACCACTTTCGGGATGGACCGGGGCTGCTATTTGCGCATTTCCTACGGCGCCCTGGAGAAGGAAACCGTCGCGCTGGGCATCGGCAGGCTCGTGGAGGGCATTTCCAATATCCTTCGAAGGTGATTTCCTTTTTGCTTGCAACCGGCAGCGCCGGTTTCACTGCGGGGGTTCAAGAATGAGAGTCATCGGCTGCCAGCTGGATATCCGGTGGGAAGACAAAGAAGCCAACCACGCGCGCGTCCGGAAGCTTCTCGAAAAAGCCGCTCCCGGCAGGGATTCCCTTGTCGTTCTTCCCGAGATGTTCGCCACCGGCTTCAGCATGAACGTGGACCGCGTCACGGACGACCGGGATCGAACGACGCAGAAATTCCTCTCCAGGCTCGCCGTCGAGTATAAGGCGTTTGTCCTGGGGGGCGTCGTGACCCGCTGCGAAGACGCGCGCGGCCTCAACCAGGCGGTGATTTACAAGCCTTCGGGAAGGGAGCTGGCGCGATACAGCAAGCTGCACCCTTTTTCCTACGCGGGGGAAACCGGGCACTTCGCCCCGGGGACGGGAATAGAGACATTCGTCTGCAACTCCTTCAAGGTTGCCCCGTTCATCTGCTACGACCTCCGCTTCCCCGAGGCCTTCAGGGCCGCGACGCGGCGGGGGGCGCAGCTTCTGGTCGTCATCGCCAACTGGCCGGCCGCCCGGGAAAGCCACTGGACGCGCCTGCTCGAGGCCCGGGCCATCGAGAACCAGGCGTTCGTGATCGGGATCAACCGCTGCGGGTCCGACCCCAATCACGCGTATTCGGGCGGAAGCCGGATCATCGATCCGCGCGGAAAAATCCTCCGGGACGCCGGATCCTCGGAGAGGTGGATCGAGGCGGAACTCGACCTGCGGGAACTGATCGATTACCGCAAGGCGTTTCCCGCCCTGAACGATATGCGCGACGACCTGTAGAAATCGCAGCCGGGGGTCCCGTCTCCGCTGAGCGAAAGAACACCGAATGTATTTCCGGCTGAAAGGAGCCTGTCGATGGAACGCCGAACATTTTTGCAGTCTTCGCTTCTTGGGGCCGGCGCCCTGGCCGGCCTCACCCGGAGGGCGCATTCGGCGCCTTCGGACATGAAAATAACGAAAGTGCGCGTCTACAATCCGACGGACACATCCGGCAGAAGCGGGTGGCTGAACCACAGCGCGATCCTGGTGGCCGTGGAAACCGACTCGGGCATCACGGGCATCGGACAGGGCGGAACCAGGGACATGATAGAGGACTGCGCAGGATCGATTATCGGACAGGATCCTTTCCGGACCGAGCACCTGTGGCAGCGGATGTACCGCGGGACTTTCTACCCGCCCGGGCGCGAAAAATTGCATGCTCTCGGAGCCCTGGATTGCGCGCTGTGGGATATCAAGGGCAAGGCGCTGGACATCCCCTTGTACCAGTTGCTGGGAGGGAAGTCCCGCGACCATGTCGAATGCTACCAGTCCTACGGGACGCTGGATATCCGGGGGGCTAGAGCGGCTGCGAGAAGAGTCATGGACCAGGGATTTCGCGCCGTCCGTTTTCACGGCATCGAGCCCGAAGAGGGCGTTTTCGACAGTCGCCGTGCGGTGGAGGAAACCGCGGCGGTCTGTGCCGAGGTCCGGGAGGGAGTCGGACCGGACGGGGACTGGATCCTGGATGCGCACACCCGTTTCGATCTAGCCGATGCGATCCGTCTCTGCAAGCTGATCGAAGCCCTGAAGCCCTTTTTTGTCGAGGATCCGCTTCGGTCCATTACAGACCCGGTGGATTTCCGGACTCTGCGAAACCAGGTCCGCGTTCCCATCGCGGCAGGGGAGCAGTTCGGCGACCGGTGGGACGGCACGCAGCCGCTGGTGGAGCAGGGTCTCATCGATCACCTGCGCGTCGCCATACCCAATGTCGGCGGAATTACGGAATACATGAAGATCGCGGCCCTGTGTGAAACGCACTATATCGGGCTTGTCCCCCATTTCACCGCGCCCATAGCGACCGCCGCCGTGATTCATGCAGTTACGGCGTTTCCCGGTCCGGTTCTGAACGAGGTCCTGACCAGCAATCTCCCGGATTACCTTAAAGAAAGCTACGATTTCCGGAACGGGAAAATTTACCCCAACGACATGCCGGGCCTCGGGGTGGTGTTCGACCCCGACAAGACCCATTTAATCGATGAAATTACCCGGGCCTCCAATATCAGCGGCTACAGCCGTCCCGACGGATCCTTTACGACTTTATAAAGACGCGCGAACGAGAAATACCGAAAAATATGAATGCAAGAGATTTTCCGGTTAAGCGCTATCTGGAGAGAGTCGGGCTGGAGAACCCTCCCGGCGCGGATGAAAGCGGGCTGAAAGAAATACATGCCGCTCAGGTATTTTCTGTACCGTTCGAAAACCTGGACATCCATCTGGACCGATCCATATCTCTGAAGCCTGAAGATCTTGTCGACAAAATGCTGATGAAAAAACGGGGCGGTTACTGTTTCGAGCTGAACGGGCTGCTGCACCTGGCGCTCCAAGCCCTGGAATTCAACGTCCGCCCCCGACTGGCGCGCGTTCTCTACAACCGTGCGCAAGCGGGGCCGTTGACCCACCAGGTGCTGATCGTGACAATCTCGGGCAAGGAATGGCTTGCAGACTGCGGTTTCGGAGGGCCGGGAATGCGCCTGCCGATTCCTTTGGTGCCGGACCGGCCCGGGGAACAATACGGGGAACGATACAGGCTCAGGAGCGACCCTAATTACGGATGGGTGCTGCAGAAAGAGAGCGCAGGGGCTTTCATCGATCTTTATGCATTCAAAGACCAGGTGACGCTGGATGCCGACATTGAAATGTCGAACCACTTCACTTCCACCTGGCCGAATTCCATTTTTAGATTACGCAGGATGTGTGTGCTGGCGAAACCATGGGGTAGAATCACGCTCAACGACATGGAACTAAATTTCTATCGGGACGGCCGGAGCACCGGCACGATATTGCCTCCCGGTCTCCCGTACATGAAAGCCCTTGCCGAGCACTTCGGACTTATCCTCGATTTTAAATATGAAGATTTTATTCTTTAGGAGGAATACAGCCATGCAACCAGGATTGAAAAAGAAGTTTACGGAACGATGGCGGAAGTATTTTCCCGGAGCCGATCTCCCAATCGCGTTTTACTATGCCGATGATGCCGGCCGGACGCCGGTTCACAGGATCCAGGCGGCAGGCGAAGGGCACCACTGCTTCATCGACGATCTGGCCGCCGTCCGTCAGGGAAACCCTTTGGCCTTCGACGCAAAATCGCTCGGCTGCTTCGGCGGGAAGCGCTACCTCGGCTTCACCCGGGACCTGATGCCGGATTTCGAATATTTCCTGTCGTGCGGCATCCCGGGCAGGCTGGATGGGGAGCGCTACAAGAAGACGCCGGAACTGGTGAAGCGGCTGTTCAACAGCGCCCCCGTCTTCACCGCGCCGGGCAAATACGTGGTCTTCAAGCGCTGGGACCTGCTGGCCGACGAAGAAGAGCCGCAGGTCGTCATATTTTTCTCCTCTCCGGACGTGCTTTCCGGCCTCTTCACGCTCGCCAATTACGACGAACCGACCAACGAAGCCGTCTACTGCCCGATGGGAGCCGGCTGCGCCACAATCGTGCAGATCCCGATGGCCGAACTCGGCTCCGGGCGCCCGCGCGCCGTCCTGGGCATGTTCGACGTTTCCGCCCGCCCCGGCGTCCCCGCCGACCGCCTGACATTTTCCGTCCCGATCCGGAAATTCGAACGCATGGTGGCGGATATGGACGAGAGTTTCCTGATAACGGGATCGTGGGAAAGGATCAGGGAGCGCCTGACCCAATAAGGTATCCGCGCAAGGGCGAACACAAGGTTCGCCCCTACGAAGCGGACTGGTTCTCTTCGACCGTGCGTTCGTAGGCGCGCAGGCCGAGGCGGAGGATGATCAAGCCCAGAACCGTGGCGAAAACGGCGACAATAACGGCGGACGACCGCACTTCTTTTACATCGACAAAGACATAGTCCGTCAGCAGCCCGACAAGGGTGTTGCCGAGGGTGGTTGCCACCAGATTGAGGACGAGAAAGGCGATCGCCGTAATCTGGCCCCGCATTTCATTGGGCGTGATCTCCTGCAGGGCGGCCGGACCGAGGCCGCTGGGCATGCCGGTGAAGAAAATGGTCCCCCCGATACAGGCGAGCACCCAGTAAGGATTGTCATAGACGCGCGCAAGGATCAGAGGAATGATGACCAGGCCCTCGGCCGCCATCATCATCCTGATATAAACCGTTTTCTTTCCTGCGCGAATATATTTGTTTGCCAGGGAGCCCGCAAGCGTAAGCCCGACCGTTCCGAACACAAAGATGGTGATCCCCAGGTGCAGTCCGATTTCCGCCTTGTCCCATGCAAAGCGGCGCTCCAGCCAGACGGGCGCCCACCCCAGCATGGCCATGTTGGCCATGGCCCCGAATGTCGTACCGCCCATGAGGGAACTGAAAGTGGCCCGATGCCTATACAGATACCGGAACATCAAAGCGCTGTCCGGCTGGTCCTTGCGCTCGTGCCGTGCCGGTTCCCTGATTGTCGCGATGGCCGCCACAAAAAATATTCCGGGCATGCCTACAAGGATGAAGGCCAGCTGCCACGGCTGGACCGTGCCGAAAAAAAGGAATTCCCTCGGGCCGCCGCTCTGGGCGTACTGGGCGACCATGCCGCCGCAGACGTTTGCCACACCGGCCCCGAGCATGATGCCGCCCGAAAAAACGGTCAGCGGCAGGCTGCGCCTTGCCCGGGGGAAATAGTCCGTGATCAGCGAGTAGGCACAGGGCACAAGACACGCCTCTCCGACACCGACGCCCATGCGGGTGACAAACAGTTGCCAGAAAGTGGACGCCTGGCCGCAGAGAACGGTCATGGTGCTCCACAGCGCAACACCCGCGAGCAGCAGGTTGCGCCGTGACCGGGCGTCGGCAAGCCGGCCGACGGGGATTCCCATAAAAGCGTAAAAAGCGACGAATGAAAGCCCAGAAAGCAGGCTGAAATAGGTGTCGTTTATCGCCAGATCCGTTTTGATGGGTTCGACGAGATAGGTAATGATGGCCCGGTCTACAAAGGAGAAGGTGTAGCAGAGGTACAGAATAACCACGACATACCAGCCGTACCCCGACGACGGATAGCCGGCAGACTCCTGCGTTTTGCCCGTGGTGGATGAATCCGCAATGCCGTTCATAGACCGGACTACATTACAGTCTGCGGCGGCCGCCCCGCAACCAAATAAATACGTTTCCATGTAGGGGCGAACCTTGTGTTCGCCCCGTTGTGTTCGCCCCGTTGTGTTCGCCCTTCACCGGCATTTTCAGGGGCGGGAACATTCCCGGGCGAAGTCGGCCGGTGCCCGGACCCTTTCAATCCCGGCATCATCCGGCACGGCGGCGGGACGCATACCGGACGTGCCGCCGCTTCCCGCAGAATCCTCTTTCTTATTTCCCTTTGGACAATTTTGACAGATGAACCACCCATTTATTCCTGTGGGTTGATGGCTTCACGACCTCAATATAATCCTCTCCTTCTATGGCCATCCCGTCATAGGTGGTACCCTGCAGCACGGCAATGAATTCCCCCGGTTCCGATGCCAGCCGCTGGGTATCAAAATAACAGACAAGATCAAAGAATCCGTCCCAGTTCACATCAGCCAGGTGAGCCAAAAGTCTCTGCTTTTTGCCGACGGCTTTGACCCCAACGCCATTGAGTGAGACTGAAGCAGGATCCACGTTCATTGCATCAAAGAAATCGGAACCCAGAATCGCGACCGGAATCACACCCTTCGATCTCAGGTTTACTTTGTTTGATTTCGATCCCGGCCTGATATCGATGGAAACCGGCAAAACGGACGAACCGGACCCCAGGATAGCCATACTGAACGTATCCCCTCCGGCGACGGCTGCAAAGCCGTTCCCCTCGGGAACATCCGTCTGGCCGTACCCGTTATCTCCCCAGGCAACGACCGTTCCGTCCGCACGCAGCGCCAGGCTGTGGTAGGATCCGCAGGCGACGGCCACGAAATCATTCCCTGAGGGGGCATCGGCCTGGCCGTAAAAATTCTGGCCCCAGGCGACGACCGTTCCGTCCGCACGCAGCGCCAGGCTGTGATGGTCTCCGGCCGCGACCGCCACGAAATCATTCCCTTCCGGAGGGTTTGCCTGGCCGTAGGCGCCATAGCCCCATGCGGCAATCGTTCCGTCCGCGCGCAGCGCCAGGCTGTGGTAATACCCGGCCGCGACCGCCACGAAGTCATTTCCTGCCGGAAAATTTCCCCTGCCTAGAGATCTGTTGCCCCAGAAGGCAATCGTTCCGTCCGCACGCAGCGCCAGGCTGTGCTCAACCCCGCCCGCGATCGCCACGAAGTCATTCCCCTCCGGGGGATCCGCCTGCCGGTAGGTATTGTCGCCCCAGGCGGCGATCGTTCCGTCCGCGCGCAGCGCCAGGCTGTGGTGCCCGCCCGCGGCTACCGCCACAAAATCGGTTCCCAGGGAGGAAAGGTTCTGAGGGGATGCCGTATCTTCCCAGACCGCGATCGAGCCGTCGGCACGCAGCGCCAGGCTGTGGTAAACACCCGCGGACACCGCCACGAAATTGCTTCCCTCCCAGGGTGCGGCCTGGCCGGCGCCGCTGTCTCCCCAAACGACAATATCCCCTCCGAAAACCGTATGGAAAGGGTATAGAAAAAAAACGAGCGCCCAGAGGATGCCCGCAGACTTCCCTATCCGTACACCGGGTGATGCTGATGCGATAGATCCACTCATATTTTCCCCTTTCACCCACTCGTCGCGGCACGTGCACAAGCCTTCACGCACAGATACAGTGAAAAACCGAAAGAGGCCCGTCGCGCCGGAATGCCAAATGAATTTCCCTATGAACCCGGGGTTCTAAAATACGAGGGGGATGTTTTTTGTAAGCGCTGTCGGCGGTCTTATTGGAAATGTTCCGGATCGTTCTTCCGTTTCATGCCTTTCCGTAAACAGCTTAGCGCGTCTCCCTATTGACACTTTTTCCGCATGAGAACACAATCCGGCGAAGAAAAAAGCGACCGGCATCACAAAAAACCGGTAATTATTGTGAACCCGCCTGTTTTGCTCTATGGTAGGCGCATGCATTCAATTTCGGTGAAAGCCGCCATAACCTCGAAATTCATGGGAAGGTTCGACAAACAATTCCGGGGTTATGGTGACTGTCGATGAAATTAACAGGAGGGTTCCAATGAAAAGAAAGAGCGGAGATTTCCGTTGCTCCATACTGCGGCAACCCGTCGGGCGCCGCACGCTGTTTAAAAGTCTTGCATTCACCGCCGGCGGAATTGCGGTGGGCCTGGCCCCCGGATGCAAACCGGCCTACGAGGAAACCGCGCTGGTCGACCCGGTCGTCAAAACTTCCTGCGGCAGCATCCGCGGGTACCTCAACCAGGGCATCTACACCTTCCGCGGCGTCCGCTACGGCGCCTCCACCGCGGGACCGAACCGCTTCATGCCCCCGAAGCCGCCCGAGCCCTGGACCGAGATCCGGGACGCCTCCGGCTACGGCTACCGGGCGCCGCAGACCAACCCCGCCGCCGCGGGCGGCGCCGCGCCGGAATCCGAGTTGACCCGGATCCTCTGGGCTTCCGACGGGTATCGGGTTGCACCTGCAGAGAGCGAAGACTGCCTGTTTCTCAATATCTGGACACCCACTCTGGATCCGGCTGAAAAACGCCCCGTCATGGTCTGGCTGCACGGCGGCGGCTTCTCCTCGGGCTCCTCCTCCGACCTGCTCTACGACGGCACCAACCTGGCGCGGCGCGGCGCCGTCATGGTGGGCGTCAATCACCGGCTCAACGTTTTCGGGTACACTCACTTGGGCGACATCGGGGGAGAGGAATACGCGCATTCCGGCAATGCCGGGCAGCTGGACATCATCGCGGCCCTCGAGTGGGTGCGCGACAACATCGGACAGTTCGGAGGGGATCCCGGCCGGGTCATGATCTTCGGCGAATCGGGCGGAGGCGCCAAGGTATCCATGCTTTTGGCCAGTCCCCCGGCCAAAGGCTTGTTTCATGCAGCGGTCATCGAAAGCGGGCCGGGGATCAAGGTGGGAGAACGCGAACCGGCGACCAGGGCGGCGGAACTGCTGCTGGATGAACTGGGGATCAAGGCGAGGAATCTTAAGGAAATTCATACACTGCCGACCTCGAGGATTCTGAGCGCCTACTTTGCGGCCAATGCCAGGATGGCCGGGGAGGGAGGCGGCGCATTCCGGCCCGTTCTGGACCCCGTCGTACTTCCCGCGCACCCGTTTTACCCTGCGGCCCCCACCGTTTCGGAAAACGTACCCGTCATGGTCGGATGGAACAAAACGGAATCGACCGCATTTTCCCTCGGGCAGGACGAGCTCTGGTCCCTGGACGAAGAGGGCATGCGCAGCAGGATTGAGAAGCTGGCGGGCGCCGACACCGACCGCCTCATCGGCCTTTACCGCAAGGAGTATCCGGACATGTCCCCGTCCGCCGTCTATTTTCACATAGCCAGCTATCCGAGGATGGGATCCGGCTCGGTCGCCATCGCCGAACGCAAGGCCGCCCTCGGGAAAGCCCCGGCCTACCTGTACCGCCTCGACTGGGAAACCCCGGTTCTGGGCGGAAAGCTGATCTCGCCGCACGGACTGGAGATGCCGTTCGTGTTCGACAACGTCGACGGCGGAGGGGTCGCGCTGACCGGCGGCGGCGCAGAGGCCCGGAAGATGGCGGGTGCGTTGAGCGAAACCTGGATTGCCTTCGCCGCGACCGGCAACCCGAACACGCCCAAAAGCGGGCTGCCGCCATGGGATCCCTATGATGCGGAGAAGCGCCCCACAATGATTTTCGATACCGAAAGCAGGGTGGAGTTCGATCCCCTCAAGGAGCAGCGCCTGATCTTCGAGGAACCCGCTTAACCTCAATTCCGAAGTCGACTATCGAAAGGATACCGTTCTCTTCTTGGATCAACAGTTAGTCTATCATAAATCCAACTTCGCCGAAGTTGGATTTGCTCGTGTTAAAGTTCTGAGAACAAATGGAATAGACTTTCCCGGCAAAGGCAATATCGGAATTGAGGCTTAACCCGCGTTTCCTGCAGACAGGGGCGCGGCATGCCGCGCCCCCGCTGCAGCCGCTGAAATACTTTCGGATTCCTCCCCCGTCATTCCCGCCGTTCTCCTTGCGGGATCGTAGCCTTTGATCTCCCACCGGACCACACGCCCGTAATAAGCCGCATTCAGGGCGATATGATACGGCAGCGTCCGGAGCCCTATTCTCCGTCTCTTTTCTTCATCCACTCCCTGAATTTCTTCTTTTCCTCTTCGCTCAAACTGTCCCAGTCATCCCCTGGACTTTCGTTCTGCCGGTCGGAAAGCTTTCCGGCCTCTTCTTCGGGGAAAGGCTCCCGAACCGGTTCGGCTTCATAAACCCTATCGCTGTCGTCTTCCTTCGCAGTGGATACCACCTCGCATTTTTCGACCTCCTCTATCCAGAAATCGGGATTTTCAGCGAAATTCTCCGCATCCCGCATTCTCGAAAGTTTCGGATGGGCTAACCTGTAGTATCGCCCCGGCTCCGCTCTGAAGTTGAGAACGACTTTTTTCGACCGGTATTTTTCAAAATGATCCTCGTTATATTCCCAGAAATCACTGTAGAGCACGATGATCTCGTGCTCTCCCGGCGCCAGGTGGATCTCATTTTCAGGACTGGTCAGGATATTCGTAAAACCGCCGATCTTTTTGCTGTCTACGCTCACGACCTCAATATCGTAAGGGACCATAACGCGCGCGATTTCAGCCGGCTGAATTTCCGAAGGATCGTAAAGCCGGACCGCTTTGGCGCCCTTGCAGGCATGGAGTGCCACGATTTGAACCAATAAAATAAGACCGATACCCAGGAATTTTTTCATACTGGGACCCTTATATTTTTTCCGATGAAAAGCCAGCTGTTTCCCAAACACCAACCGTACCGCCCGTCTTTTAAGCGAATGTTAAAAAAGCGTTAATTTTCACACTGCATACACCGAGATCGAAGAATATTGGCGAAAATTTTCTCAAGAGACATGTTTCGGACTTTACCCGGACAAGGGTTTCTGCAGAGGTGCAGGCATCGGCTTCGGCGTATCTTTTACCGGGCAGGCTGCCAAGACCGGGGCTTCATTCGGCCGGGGGTATGGATGGACGATCGCGAAGCGGAAGGTTTTCTTCGAGAAAACGAGCGACGCGTACCATTAACTGCATCTTCGTTTCGCGATGATCGAACGAATGCCCCTCGTTGGCGGCGACCATGTATTCGACCGCGACTCCACGCCGGCGCAGCGCACCCACGATTTGATCCGACTCGGTGCGCGGCACGCGCGGATCATTCTGACCCGCGTAGACGAAAAGGGGAGCGGTTATCCGCGACACGTCGCGCATCGGGCTGTACTCCGCCAGGAGCGCGGCATCCCTTTCGGGATCTCCGAACTCGTCGATCAGCGCTACCCGGACTGTACGATCGGTGCTCGCCAGCAAAGTCCCCAGATCCGCAACCCCAAACAAATCAACTCCGGCGCTCCACAGTGTCGGCTGGCGCGTCAGCGCCATAAGCGTCAGGTATCCCCCATAGCTCAGACCCATGACGACCACGCGGTCGGGATCGCACCAGGGTTGCCTCTTGACCCAGCCGTTGACGGACTCCAGGTCTCGCAACACATCGCTCCGCTTTTCTCGATTGTCCGCCCGCTCGTACGCCCGGCCGAAGCCGATGGAACCGCGCACATTGGGACCGACGAAAGCGTAGCCGCGGCCCAGAAAGAACCGGGCCAGCGGGTCCCAGGCGGCCTGATAGCTCCACGCGGGGCCTCCGTGGAGAAATACGATCGTGGGCAATGCGCAGGTACTGGCGCCGCCATCCTTCGACCGGGGCAGATAGACATTGACGGGAATGCTCAACCCGTCGAATGCCGCGATCCTCTCGATCGCAACATCTATAGGTGGCAGATTCTCCAGTCCTGGCCGCGCCTCATCCCTCAAGCGCCGGAGCCGTCCGCCGGCGGCATCGGCCGCGTAGACGTCCCACGGCTGCTCGGGTGTGGCGACGACCATGGCGAGTTCCTTGCCGTCGGAAGAAAACCCCCCAAATTCCACCATCCCGAACGGCAGCTCCACTTCCTTCGCCAGCTCCAATGTCTCAGCATCGAGGAACCTCACCTCCGAGCGATTCCCGGCATTCACAACAACGGCGATCCGGTCGCCTGTGGGAGAAACTTCAATAGCTGCGACATGGGCTCCAAGGGGCCGGTCTTGAATGTAGCGCCTTTCGATCACGCCCGTCATGCCGTGCAGGAGCAGCACCGAAGAAATTTCCCGGCCCTCGTCGGTGGCGACAAGCACCCGGCCCCCATCGGCGTCGTAGCGCGCGTCGTACACGGCAGCCCTTTCTCCTTGAGGCGGGTAAACCTGCCGGGCGGCTCCACTTGCAGCATCGACCTCCAGAACCGCCAGATCGGTCCTGTCGATGAAGCGCACGAGCAGCACACGGCTTCCATCGGCGGTGACGTCGCTCGCCCAGGACGGGTGGGAATCCCGGTAGACGGACCGCTCTTTGCCATCGTCCAGTTGCAGGGCATACAGCGTTGTCGAGGGGCTGGAGACGTCACGGGCCGTGTAGAATGAAAGGTTGGGGAGGTCCTCGGGCAGGACCGGATTGTCGCGGTGAAGGTTTTTCCGCGGCGTGAGGTTCACCGGGTTCGAACCGTCGAGATTTACCCGGTAAATGCGGTAGTTCTCGTCGCGGCCGGCGTCCCGCGTGAAAACTATCCTCCCGCCATCGGCGGTAAAATTCGCCCAATGGAGTCCGTCGGCGCCATCGGTGATCTGGATGGCCGGGGCCGCCGGCCGGGCAACTTCTCCGATGTATGCCTGCACGGACCCCGAACGGTCCGACAGGAAAAGCACCTTGCCGCCATCGGGAGAAAGTCGTGTATTGAAGTTGGCGAATGCGTCCAAAACGGCTGCGGCCTCGAATTCGAGGGCCCGGTCCCGGGTCCTCTGGTCCTGTGTAAGGAGCGTGGGTTGCACAACGTTCACCGCCTCGATTTCTTGTGGACCCGGATCCGATTCATCCATTCCCGGGGGGTTGCAGGCAAGAATTGTTGCCAGGGCCGGCAATAGTAAAAAAACCCTCATTCAACACCTCGTAGATGCATTCTGAGGAGGCGGCGGCCGGGCCCGATGTCCCAACCGGGCTATGGTTTCCCGACGGCCCTGGAGGGAGCCGGGAGAGGCGGAGCCAGGATGCGGAACAGCGTCGGGGCAAATGTCGAGGTGACGATGGCGAGCACGATAATGCTGGAGCGCAATCCAGGATCCATCAAGCCGATGCGGACACCCAGCGTCGCCACCGCAACGGCCAGGCTGAGATTCGCCGTCAAAAGCACGCCGGAGGCCAGAACCTCGCGAAACGGCAGCCGTCGAAGAACAATAAACGGGGGCAGCAGCTTCACCGCAAATGCGGCGCCGATCAATTCCACCGCGTTCATCAGAATACCCGGTTTCATCAGTTCGGACAGTTCGAAACTCAAGCCTACGTTTATGAAGAATATCGGAATAAGGAAGCCGTAGGAAAAACCGGACAGCTGCTGCTCCAGGGATCCCCTGTGGCGAAAAACAAGAGCAAAAACGGTTCCTGCCAGAAACGCCCCCAGGATAGGCTCAATATCCAGGGCGTAGGAAAGCCCCACGATGATGAACATCAATGCCAGGCTGGCCCGGATGCCCAGTTCCGAAGGATCGTTGGCGCTGAAAAAGCGTTCAAACCATTCCGGGCGCCACCAGACGATCCTCTTGAGAATTATCAGGAGAACGGCTGTCAGCAGGAAGAGTGCCGGAATGTTCATCATCCGCCATCCCACACCGTGTTGCTGAATCAGAGCGAAGATGGTCACCCCAACCAGGGCCAGAAAATCCGCAATCAGGGCCGTGATCAATATGAACTGTCCCAGCCGGGTAACAGTGCGCCGCGTGTTCCGAAGGCACGGCAAGACAACGCCCAACGCGGTCGTGGCCAGCAAAAAAGCGATGAACGGGCCGTAACCGAGAATGTTCGCCGCACAAAAGGAAAGCCCCAGGGTGATTCCAAACGCCGCCGCTCCGTAGGCCAGATGTTTCGTCCCGTGCTTTTCTATGTTGCCGAAGTCGATCTCGAACCCGGAAAGAAACATCAGGAGAAAGAGGCCGAATTCCGCCAGAAAATCGAGCAGTTCCGACTGTTCGACAAGGTTCAGGATGTGCGGCCCCACGATGATGCCGAACAGAATCTCCAGCGTAACGGCGGAAACCTTGAGCCGCCCCGCAATCAGAGGGAAGACGAATGCGGCGAATGAGATCAGGATAATGGTGGTTGCTTTCTCCATATTCGATCCGCGCACGCGAATTATTTCTTGCGGTATTCCGGTCGCAGGCTCTGCGCACCGGACGGCAGCCGCCGCTCAGGATGCCGGCACAAGGAGAAGGGATTTCCGCGCCCAGTAGACGATATGCGTCGTGATGGCGTATTCAAAGGGACGCGCCGCCCCTTTGCCCGCGCCCAGAACCACAAGATCGGCGGCGGCGCTCGCATCCAGGAAGGAACGGACCGGGTTCCCCCTTCGGATCTTTCCGCGCACGGCCACGTGCTGCATGGCGGCCTCCTGCTTGAGCCACCCGATCGACCGGCGCGCCTCCTCGGAGGTGTCCTCCCCGGCGATGAATGTGGGATCGACAATCGCCATGCCGGTCAAATCCGCGTGCATGTAGCGCGCCAGATCGATGGCCGCCCGCTCCGCCGCTTTTGCCGACAGGGTCTGCCGCGCCGGCACCAGAATGTTTTTGTACGGGTGCGAACTCCGCGCGACCAGAACGGGAACGCCGGCCCGCCTGGCCAGGAGGACCAGCCTTTGAGCCCGCAGCTTTCCCACGAGAGGGGCCGGGCGCGGGGGAGGATGGACCAGCATGCCGATGCTTTCCTGCCGGCAGATATCGGGCAAAATCCGGTTCGGGGACTCCGCCACCGCATGGCGCCTCACCTCGACCCCCTCGGTGACTTTGTTCAGCCTTTCGAGCAGAGCGTCCAGCCTGGAAGAAGCCTCGCCGTCTTTCAGCAGCGCCGGATCGCGATGAATCAAGAGCAGGGAATCGGCCGCGCTGTTGCGCACGAAGTAGACCGCCTCGGCAACCGGGCCGTCGAGATCCTCCTCCTCCTCGAGGACAACGCCGACCTGCTTCCCGAAGTCGAGCGGGAAGCGGGCCTCGCCCGACGTGAATGTGTGGACGATTTCCGGAAAGTGCACGCCCAGCCCGACCACGGTCACCCGGTCCCCGGGTTGGAGCACCGTATCGCCGTGCGGGATGATCAGCGCGTCGCCTCTCAGAACAGCCCCGATAATAAAGTGCTCGGCGTGGATTTCCTTCAAAGCCTTCCCGGTGATGGGTGAATCGTACCCGAGCTGGAATTCGATGGCTTCGGCGCGCCCGTCGGCAAAAGCCATGGACGTGTACCTTCGGTGTTCCAGGCTCAATTCGACGTGGCGTGAGACAAGGCTGTCGGGGGAAAAAGCCGTCACGCCGATCTGCCGGTAGGAGGGAAGCCGTTCGGGGGAGGAAGCGATGGCCACGACGCGCAGAACGCCGGCCTGCCGGGCCAGCCGGCACACTTCCAGGTTCGCTTCATCGTCGCTGGAAGCCGCGACGACCGCGTCGGCCTCCGACAGCCCCGAACGCTCGAGTATAAGGCGGCTCGTTCCGTCCCCGACAACCTTGGAAACAGGCGTTGCTTCCCCGATCTCTTCGAGCTTCTTTCCCGAGGTATCGATAACCGTGACCGTCCATGCCTCTCCCAGTCTCCCCAAAAGCTCCCGTGTTGCCCCGCCCGCGCCGACGACGATTGCCTTCATGGTTTTCCCCTTACCACGCAATGCCGTTTTTCCCAAGTATATCGCATGCAGCGGTTGATAGCTCCCTTTACCTGCATCCGCGCTTTCATTGATCAGCGGGCCTGCGTCTTTCCCTTCAGGGGCGAACGCACAATCTGTTCCGCCTTCAATGGGCCTATCACGAGTATGCCGGGCATGCCTGATATAGGCTCCTGGGCCGCATTTAGCAATCTCAAAGGGCAAAAGCGGATGCGCATGAACTGACCGCAGATGGTTGGGGGCGCAAAAAATATCCTTTAAATCAAATACCGAAATGCCCCTTTCGTGATATTATCGGCGACAAAACATTCATCGGCATAAGGCATTCGGCACGCGCCGCAGCGCAGAAAAAGATTAGGGGGTTTACATGGAAAACCGGAACGCTTCATCGAAACCGTTTCTTGTTCTGTTCGCACTTTTCATTTTGCACTCCATCCTTATTCACGGCTGCTCCCGGGAAGCCCCTTCGGACGAGGCGAAAAACATTCTGGAGAAATCCGGAATCCGCGGGGGCCTTGTCGTTCATGTCCATTGCGGGGATGGAACGCTGACGGAACAACTCAAGGCAGGCGATTCCTTCCTTGTCCAGGGGTTGGATGCCTCGATGGAAAATGTCCAGAAAGCCCGGCAATACATCGCGTCGAAGCAGGAGTACGGCCCCGTTTCCGTGACTCTTCTGAAAGGGGCACGGCTGCCGTACAAAGAAAACCTCGTCAACCTGATCGTGGCCGAAGATCTGGGAGGCATTTCCAAAGACGAAGCGATGCGCGTGCTCGTGCCCGACGGCGTGCTGATGACCCGGGGCATTTTCGGTTGGAGCAGAACGGTCAAGCCCCGGCCGGATGCAATCGACGAGTGGAACCAGTATCTTTACAACGCCGGAAACAATCCCGTTTCCCAGGATACAACAATCGGACCGATTGAAAACTACCAGTGGATCGGCAGCCCGCGCTGGGGGCGCCATCATGACACGACCGCCAGCATGAGCGCGCTTGTTTCCGCCGCCGGACGCATTTTCTATATTATGGACGAAGGCCCCACGGAATCCATCCAGCTGCCGGCCGAGAACTACCTGGTCGCCCGCGACGCCTACAACGGAACGATTCTATGGAAAAAGCCGATCCCGGAGTGGCAGAACCACCTGTTCAGCCTCAAGAGCGGTCCGGCCTACCTGCCGCGACGCCTGGTCGCCGCCGGGGACCGCGTCTACGTCACTCTGGGCCTTGACGCCCCTCTCAGCGAGCTGGATGCCGCAACGGGGGAAGTTCTCCGGACTTTTGCCGACACTGAAGAAACTTCAGAAGTCCTATATTCAGACGACACCCTTTTCCTGGCGATCGGGCGCCCTGAAAAAACGGACAAAACCTACGCCCCCAAAATTACCTACGTCTGGGACAACGCCGACTGGGCGAGGGTGGAATGGGGCTGGGGCGGAGAACCCGGCCGGATAACGGCACTGGATATATCCGGCGGGAATGCCTTATGGACCAAGGAGTCTCCCATCGCGCCACTGTCGCTCACGGCCGATTCCGGAGCCGTTTACTTCTATGACGGAGCGAAGATCGTTAGCCTCGATCGCAGCAGCGGCCGGGAAAAGTGGCGCTCCGAGGACATCCGGACCAAGAGAATCGACACCTCCTATGCCCCAAGAATTGTTGTTTCCGACGACGTTCTGCTCTTTTCCGTCGGGGCGCAGGGTTTCGGCCCGGGCACATTAATCGCGCTGTCGACTTTGGACGGCAAACAGATTTGGGATGCTCCGCAACCGGGATCCGGGCACTATTCGCCTGAAGACGTTTTCGTGATCGATGGGCTTGTCTGGGTCGGCGCTACGGCAAATGTCAACGACAGCGGAACATACACCGGCCGGGATATTCACTCCGGCGAGGTTGTAATGGAAATCAAGGGAAAGGATGACATTTACTGGTTCCACCAGAGATGCTATCCCAGCAAAGCGACGGTAAATTACATCATCCCCTCCCGCACCGGCATCGAATTCGTGAATCTCGACGAGAAAAACTGGGACGTCAACCATTACACGCGGGGCGGCTGCATCTACGGCGTCATGCCCAGCAACGGGATGATCTTCACGCCGCCGCATGCCTGCGCCTGCTACATGGAGGCCAAACTCAACGGATTCTGCGCCCTGGCCCCGGCCGGCTCTACGAAATACGAATTTGAATCCGCAGCCGCCGAAAACCGGCTCGAAAAGGGACCGGCGTACAGTGCGGAGATCCCGGACAATTCCGGCCCCGAAGACTGGCCCACCTACCGGCACGATGCCGCTCGCAGCAGCTGCACGCCGGTGCAGGTTTCGCCCGGCGTCGAACCCCAATGGCGGATCCGGCTGGGCGGCAAACTGAGCAGTCCCGTCGTCTCCGGCAACCGAGTGTTTATCGCCCGGGTGGATGCGCACGCGGTCTACGCGATCGACGCCGCCGACGGGACTATTCTCTGGCAATACACGGCAGGCGGAAGGGTGGACTCCCCCCCGACCTTGTACAAGGGCAGGGCCCTTTTCGGGTCGGCGGACGGGTACGTCTACTGCCTCAACGCTTCCGACGGCTCTCTGGTCTGGCGTTTCCGCGCCGCCCCGATGGATATGCAGATGACGGCGTTCGAACAGGTGGAATCGGTCTGGCCCGTTCACGGAAGCGTCCTGATCCAGGATGACAAGGTATATTGCGTCGCAGGACGTTCCATGTTCCTCGACGGCGGGATGCGCCTGCTTCAACTGAATCCTCTGACCGGGGAAATGCTTTCCGAAACCGTTCTGGACAACATCGATCCTGAAACCGGAAAGGATCTGCACGACTACGTGGAAGGCCTGAACATGCCGGTCGGCCTGTCCGACATCCTTTCCAGCGACGGCAATTACGTGTATATGCGGTCCCAGCAGTTCGACATGGAGGGAAGCCGGAAGCATATCGGGGTAAGAAACGTCAACGATCAGGTCGGGGAAGGCGCCCACTTATTTTCGCCCATCGGATTCCTGGACGATTCCCAGTTTTCCCGGTCGTACATGATGTACGGCAAGAGTGTGACCAGCGGCTGGGGCGCATGGGAGGTCATGGGCCGGCTGACCCCTTCGGGGCGGCTGATCGCGGTCGACGATTCGAATGTCTACGGCTACGGGCGCAAACCGGAATTTTTGAGCGAGTCGATCGTGCTGGAATATCAGCTCTATGCCGCGGCCAAATCGAGCGATCCAAAGGCGATTGAAAAGGCAAACGCCCCTCTGTTTCCCGCCGCCAAGGCAAAACCGGGTGCAAAGACACTTCCCAAGGTGAAACCTGCCGCGAAGACGGCGCCCGCTGCGAAGACGGCGCCCAAAGCGAAACCCGCGGCAGGATTGGGCGCCATGCCCCCATCATTCCTTGCCACGGGAGACTGGAAGCTGAGACAGGGACTTCCACCGGCCGAACAGTCCGCATTGGATTTCAAATGGAAACTGGACAAGCCGGACATCCAGGTGCGCGCCATGGTTCTGGCGGACGCCATTCTGTTCATCGCCGGCCCCCCGGATGTGGTGGATGAGGAGGAAGCGTTCTTCGCGCTGGACGACGCCGAGGTTCTTGCAAAGCTTGCCGAGCAGAGCGAACTTCTTAAAGGCAAAGACGGCTCGAGGCTCTGGGCCGTGTCCGCCCGAAACGGCAAAAGGCTTTACGAATTGAAACTGGATTCCCTCCCGGTGTGGGACGGCATGATCGCGGCGGACGGAAAGCTGTTCCTGGCAACCACGAACGGGGAGGTGGCCTGCTTCGCCGAAAAAATCGAACTGGCAGCCCTCGAGCGTTAGTGGGAACGACCGATACAATACCATCGCGGGCGGTCCTGCGGCCGCCCCGCCTTGCGCAACGCTTCATTTTCATTCGCTCGAATATCCTATATGATCCTGCCTTCCGTCAGCAACTCCGGAGCAGAGGCCATTGATTAGGATTACGGCATTATTTCAGATACTGGGCCTGTTCCTGCTGGCGCTGGCGGGCATCCTGCTGATTCCCCTAATTTACAGCCTCCTGATCGGATCCGAATCCAAGCCGTTTCTTTTCTCCATTGCAGCGTCCGCGATTGCCGGATCGGGGCTCTATTTCGGATCGCGGCGCCCGATAAAGAATCTGTCTCAAAGGGAAGGAATCCTTCTCGTGGTAGCCATATGGATCGCATCCGGCCTGTTCGGATGCCTCCCTTTCTACCTGTCGCCGCATTTCCACAGCTTTACCGACGCCTTTTTCGAAGCCATGTCCGGATTCACGACTACCGGCGCGACCGTTCTGGCGGATGTGGAGGTCCTCGATCCCCCTCTTCAGCTCTGGCGCTGCTCCACCCACTGGTTCGGCGGCATGGGCATTGTCCTGCTGGGCATTGCCATTCTTCCCCTGGTGGGGATGGGCGGAATGCCCCTGTATCGGGCGGAATTCTCCGGAGCCAAATCCGAAAAGCTCAAGCCCAGGATCACGGAAACGGCGCTGGCGCTGTGGAGGATCTACTTCTCTCTCACATTGCTGGAATACCTGGCCCTGCGCCTGGCGGGCATGGGCCCCTTCGACGCGGTCTGCCACACGCTTTCCACCATGGGGACCGGCGGCTTTTCGACCCGCACGGCCAGCATCGCGGCTTTCAACAACCCCGCCGTGGAAGCCGTCATCATTGTTTTCATGCTTCTGGCCGGTATTAATTTCGTAATGCACTACCGGCTTTGGGTCGAACGCAAGCCGCGCAGCTTTTTTTCGGATATAGAAATCCGTTTTTATCTGGTGCTGGTTGCCTCCGCCTCCGCATTGATCTTCATAACACTCCTCCTGTGCCGTACCCACGCTCCCGCCGCCGCGCTCCGGGACTCCCTTTTCCAGGCCAGCTCCATCATGACCACGACAGGCTTTGTCACCGCGAATTTTGAAGTCTGGCATTCCTTCCCGCAGCTCATCCTCCTGGCGTTGATGTTCATCGGCGGCTGCACGGGATCCACTGCCGGAGGGATGAAATCGTCGCGGATCCTGATGCTGCTGAAAGTGGTGGGACGGGAATGCAAACAGATGGTGGAACGGAAAGGGATCTTTTCCATCCGCCTGGGCTCGACCGTTTTCCCTGAGCATACGATCCGGAGCCTCCTGAACCTGTTGTGCCTGGCGTTTGTCGTGAATTCGGCCGCATGCCTGCTGCTGGCGCTCACGGGCGTCGATGCGCTGACCAGCATTGCCGCCGTCATCGCCAGCATGTTCAATATCGGGCCCGGCTTCGGCGGCGTGGGCCCGGTGGAACATTACGGGCACCTTCCGTATCTCGCCAAATGGATTCTGGGCGTGTGCATGCTGGCCGGGCGGCTGGAGTTTTATGCAGTATTCGTCATCCTGACGCCGGCTTTCTGGCGCAGCTGAACCTGATTGAAGATTGGATTCTATTTGAGATGCCAACCCGGCGTAATTATTCGTGCAGTTGAATGTATTTACCGCACCCACATACGCTGCCGTTCCAATAAAATCCGTCATCCCGGCGAATCCAGTCAGCCGGTCTTCAGTCTGCAAT
>JAFGAO010000232.1 GCA_016933615.1 Acidobacteriota bacterium | reverse complement strand
GCCCGGACCGTCGCCAGAAGATCCGTCGAGGAACTCCGGGAGCTGAAACGGGCCGGCCTCACCCGCCTCCACATGGGGCTCGAATCGGGGCATGACCCCGTCCTGAAAATGGTGAAAAAAGGGGTGACGGCCGAGCAGTGCATCGAGGCCGGGCAAAAGGTGAAGGCGGCGGGGATCGAGCTTTCGGAATACGTCATGCCCGGCCTGGGCGGACGTAAAATGTGGAAGGAGCACGCCGTCGAAACAGCACGGGTGCTCAACGCCGTCGATGCGGACTTCATTCGCCTGCGCACCCTGAAGGTGCTGGAAATCATGCCGCTGCAGAAGAGGGTGGAAAGCGGCGAGCTGGAACTGATGAGCGACGACGAGATCGTCGAAGAGTTGCGGCTGTTCATCGAAAACCTGGACGGGATCCAAAGCCGCATCACGAGCGACCACATCCTCAACCTCCTGGAAGACGTGGAAGGGAAACTGCCCGAGGCGAAGGAAAAGATCCTGGCCGTGATCGACCGCTACCTTTCTCTGCCCCAGCCTGAAAGGGAGAATTTCCGCCTGGGCCGCCGCGCCGGCTTTTACCGGACGCAGGAGGACATGAACAACCCGGATCTCCGCAGCCGTGTGGACCGGATCATGCTGCGCATCAGGAACGAATCGCCGGAGGATCTGGATCAGGTGATTTCCGGGATCATGGAATCGTTCATATAATGTAGGGGCGAACCTTGTGTTCGCCCTTCTTTGCTCCAGCCTGGCAATTACCGGGACCGGCAACCTTACTTCAAACAGGTTGTTGCTCATTTGGCGAACCTTGTGTTCGCCCTTTTTCCTGATCCCGCCAGCAAATGTAGGGGCGAACCTTGTGTTCGCCCTCGAATTCAGAGAATATTTGTAGGTCGGCAACCATCCCGCTTGTTTCGGAATTCCAATTATTCCCGCTTGGGGGCGAACACAAGGTTCGCCTAATGAGCAACAAATCGTCAGATGCAGGGTTGCCGATTAATGTAATTACCGAGCTGGAGTGAAGAAG
>JAFGAO010000231.1 GCA_016933615.1 Acidobacteriota bacterium | reverse complement strand
TACGTGGACGTGCGCATGGCCGCGTCCGCGGCCCATGCTTACGGGAAAAAAATAGTCGCCGCCGAATCCTTCACCGGCGGCGGCTATGACGCGCCGGCAGCCTACAAAAACCTGGCCGACTACTGGTTCGCCCAGGGCTGCAACCGCATTGTTTTCCATTCCTCGGCGCACCAGCCGCTCGACACCAAGCCCGGCAATACCATGGTGGGGACGCATTTCAACCGCAACATAACCTGGGCGGAGCAGGCTTCAGGAGTGGTGGACTACCTGGCGCGCACGTCGTATATGCTGCAGCAGGGGCTTTTCGTAGCCGACGTCGCCTATCTGCTCGACGAGGGCGCACCGTCCAGCCAGCCGTTCTGGGGCGCGGGACTGCAGCCTTCACTCCCGGAGGGATACGACTACGATACCGTCAACGCGGATGTTCTCGTCAACAGGATGACCGCGGGCGAAGACGGGCGAATTCTTCTGCCCGACGGCATGCGCTATCGGATCCTCGTGCTTCCGCAGACCGGCCGCATGCGGCCCGAACCGCTTCGGAAGATAAAGCAGCTGGTGGCCGGCGGTGCGATCCTGGTCGGGCCGAAGCCGGTCCGATCTCCCAGCCTACAGCTGGGCGCGGCCCATGCCGACTTTGAAGTGCGCGCCCTGGCCGACGAGATCTGGGGCGACCTCGACGGCGTGCAGCGCAACAGGCGTCTTTACGGGAAAGGCACGGTCGTTTGGGGGCTCCCGCTCGAGGAGGTCCTGTCGCAGGCGGACATTGCGAAAGACGCCGAATTCTCCGGCTCCCTCGATACTTCCATGGAATGGATCCACCGCCGCTCGGAAGAAGCCGACATCTACTTTGTCGCAAACCGCACCGACCGCTCTCAGGATATCCAGGGACGGTTCCGGGTGCAAGGCAGGGAGGCAGAGCTGTGGCACCCGGACACGGGAGAGATTGAACCGGCCGCTTACGCGATTTCCGGCGGCCGCACGACGGTTCCGCTGCGTCTCGAGCCGAGGGAGTCGGTGTTCGTCGTTTTCCGCCGCAGCGCGGCAGCAACGGCCCGCACCCTGCCTCCGCCCGCGATCACGGCCCTGGCAACAATAAAAGGCCCCTGGGACGTGGCATTCCCGCCGGATCTCGGCGCCCCGGAAAGAATCCGTTTGACCCGACTTGAGTCCTGGACGGCGAATCCGGACGACGGCGTGAAATATTTTTCCGGCACCGCGACCTATATAAAGAAAATTCAGGTTCCAAAGGACTGGCTGAAGCCCGGGGTCAGGATCGCGCTCGATCTCGGGACCGTCAAAGACATGGCGCGACTTTCGGTCAACGGCCGTGAGGCGGCGCTTTTGTGGAAGCCGCCCTACCGGGCCGACGTTTCCAATTTCCTGCATGCCGGAGCCAACCTTCTGGAAATAAGCGTCACCAACCAGTGGACGAACCGCCGGATCGGCGACAGCACGCTCGAGCCTCAAAACAGGGTGCTGGCATCCCCGCCCGCCTGGATGGAACGCTTCGGTACTCCCAAAGCCCCGGCCGATTCCGGCCTGATCGGACCCGTTACCGTCGTGGCCGTTCGATAACGATGCAAAGGAACCCGGAGACCATGACCGACATACGGCGCTCTCTAGAGGCAAAGAAAAACGATAAGAGGAGACGGAAGATGAAAAGGATTTTTGCCTTGTTGACAGGGCTGTTCCTGCTGGCGCCCGCCGCGGCGGATACAAAACTGGACGGCGTCGGGCCGTGCGATGAAAAGGCCCTGGGGCTGAAACTGGTTGAGAATCTGCTCGCGCGCGACTACATGCTCTACCACGGGGGCAAGGGCCTGCATTATGCCGAGGCCTGCACGGGGGTCGGCGCGCTCGGCTTCGCGCAAAAAACCCGGGACAAGGCGCTCGCGGAGAGAGTCATTGCCCGGTACGATACGTTTCTGGAGGCCGATGGTGTTTTAATATCCAGGCAGCCTCACGTGGATCACAGCGTAGCGGGGATCGTTCCGTTTCAGATCTACCTTTACAACGGCGACGAACGCTATCTGAAAGCGGGCCTGTCTTTCGCCGACAGCCAGTGGGAAAACCCCCTGGACGACGGCCTGACCGCACAAACGCGGTGGTGGATCGACGACATGTACATGGTCGGCATGCTTCAGATACAGGCATACAGGGCCACCGGAGACGCCAAATATGCGGACCGGGCGGCGCTTCAGCTGACGTCTTACATCCGGAAACTGCAGCAGCCGAACGGCCTGTTTTTTCACGGGCCGGAATTTCATTACCACTGGGGGCGGGGCAACGGGTGGGTCGCCGCTTCGATGGCCGAAGTTCTTAAATCCCTGCCGCAGGGGCATCCCGGGCATCCGGAGCTCCTGGCCGGATACAGGAAAATGATGGCTTCCCTGCTGAAATTCCAGTCGGACAACGGCATGTGGCGGCAGTTGATCGATTATGAATATGCCTGGGCCGAAAGTTCCTGCACTGCAATGTTTGCTTACGCAATGACCGTGGGGGTCCGTCGGGGATGGCTCAACAGGGAAGAGTATCAGCCCGCTGCCGGGAAAGCATGGAAAGCGCTGTGCGCTCACGTGGACCGCGAAGGCAATGTGCGCGAGATCTGCATAGGGACCGGTCAGATGGACGACATCGAATTCTATCTGAAGCGCCCGCGCACCCTGGGTGATTTTCACGGGCAGGCACCGGTTTTATGGCTGATCAACGAAAGGCTGGAACGGTCAAACAATCCAGACCCGAAAACGAACGACGGATTCTAATCCGTACGCTCCCCTTGCTCTCCGGAAGAATGGACGCACAGGGCGCGCCCGGATCCGCCGCAGCCTCCCCTGGTGGGGGACATGCTGGTTCCGCCGTTGAAGAAATTGAAACTCCAGGCGTCCCCGGAGTTGTTCACGTCCGCGCTCCAGATGCTTGCGCCGCCGAGCTCGATCGGCCCTTTGATTTTAAACTGCTTTTTCAGGCTCCGGTCGTAAAGGGATTTCAGCTCAGCCCTTGTGGGCAGGCGCCAGTCCGAACGGCCTTCCAGATCCAGGTTTTTGCAATAATTATTGGCCTGGTCCCAATTCATTTCGGAGTCGCTGTCCCGGGTAGTCCAGAGCAGCCCCGTATCCGCGTCTTCCCATGTTCCGGTCTTATCCTGGCAAATCACGGCCGCAGCGCCGGCATAAAGGAAAACCGTCACAATCAAGGATAGCGCCAGGCGATTGAAGCATCTTCTTTTGAACATAAAACCGATCCCCAGTGAAAAAGTTGATTCTTTCATGCGTCCCAAAGCACATGATTATAAACCAGCTTTCTACAGAAACCACCCCTGAATTGAACCGGCGACATTATTTCAATAGGGTTCTCAGCGCCGGAATTCTTATAATATGGCGGCGGGGTGCGCCCGGGGAACTGGACTCGGTGCACGGCTTCACTAAAAGGAGACGAGGGAATTACAGGATCAAGGGGAGGCGTAATCCGGGTGTTTGTCAATAATCAGATCTGCCTGCACTGCGGTACCTGCGTCGGTTCGTGCCCGACGCAGTTCGTTCTTCCCATTAAACTGGAGATTCAGCGAAGGTGTTTGT
>JAFGAO010000230.1 GCA_016933615.1 Acidobacteriota bacterium | reverse complement strand
CTAGCTAATTTTCGGAGGATAACATGAATTATCGGATCGCAGTATTTTACATTTTCGTGTGAATTATGATTGGATCGCTTAGCGTATGGCATACAAATCCGGCTGTTCTGCACTGGGCTGAACCACAGGAATGATCGAATTGATAAAGGCAGCAAGGGAGACTATATCCTTCGCGACTCGGATGAGGTTGGCACTGAGATCGTATCGATCATGTTCGAGATGAAGAACGAGAATGACGAAACAGCTTCCAAGAAGAAAAACGAAGACTTTCTTAAAGAACTCGACAAGGACCGGAATGAAAAGAGCTGTGAATACGCGGTCCTCGTTTCACTTCTTGAGCCTGATAGCGAGCTTTATAACTCTATTCGGATCCGCCTGTTTCCCTGACTGAATAATCGAACTGCGCCTATATTCAATTTTTTCAGCTGTTTCGATTCCTCACTGTAGTAGAATCACCCGTTGAAATTCAACAATAGTTTCCATAATACATCTGACCGGAAGCCGTGACGCGGCATGATAGAGAGGACTGCCGGAAAAAACGCGGCTGATTCGGACTATCGGCTTTATGGAGCGGATTTATGAGTAACAGCCTAAACATACCTTCCACCGGAAATTTGGACCTGGTCTCGCTGGGAGCCCTGGTCCACCGGCTGGATCCCGGCATCGTCCCCTTTCGCAAAGCGGCCGAGTGCCGGATTCATGTCAGCGGCGGCGAGTTCAACGTCGCGGCCAACCTGGCGGACTGTTTCGGGATGCACACGGCCATCGCCACTGCCATGGTGGATTATCCGATAGGCGATCTCATCGCAGAGCGGGTGAGAGCCATGGGGGTCCGGCCTTTTTACAGGCGTTTCCAGCACAACGGCGTCAACGGCCCCAACATGGCGACGGTTTACAGCGACCGGGGCTTCGGCGTCCGCGCCCCCGTCGTTTTCTACAACCGGTCCAACGAAGCGGCGGGCAGGCTCAAGCCCGGGGATTTCGACTGGGACGAAATCTTTTCCGGAGGCGTGCGCTGGTTTCACAGCGGAGGCATCTTCGCGTCTCTTTCGGAAACGACCGGCCCCCTGATCGCCGAAGCGATGAAAGCAGCCAGGAAGGCCGGGGCGGTTACGAGTTTCGACCTGAATTTCCGCGAGAAGCTCTGGAACATCTGGGGCGGGCAGCGGAAGGCGGTGTCCGTCGTGGCCTCAATCGTCGAAAACGTCGACATCCTCCTCGGCAACGAGGAAGACCTGCAGAAGGGCCTGGACATTCCCGGGCCCGATGTGGGCAAAAAATCGAAACTCGATCCCGCGGCATTCCTCGCCATGATGGACGGCGTCATCAAAAAACATCCCCGGGTCAAGGCCGTCGCCACGACGCTGCGCGAGGTCCACTCGGCCAGCCGCCACGGCTGGGGCGCGGTCGCCTGGGTGCAGGGTGAAACGTTCGTGTCGCCGACGTGCGAACTGCACATATACGACCGCGTCGGCGGCGGCGACGGCTTCGCCAGCGGCTTTATCTTCGGTTTGATGTCCGGGGAGACTCCGGACGAAGCGGTGCGCCTGGGGTGGGCGCACGGCGCTCTTCTGACCACCTTCCCCGGGGACACGACGATGGCGACGGCAGATCAGGTGCGCGCCTTCGCCCGGGGAGGATCGGCCAGGATCCAGCGGTAGATCGCTGCAAATACGAAAAAAGAGATGTCCGGCGGGGATGCGGGTCTATTTTTATCCAGCTTTTTTATGAATGCGGGTTAGGGACGGAAAAGCAGCAGCGCGCCTATCAGAACCAGCACCGCGCTTACAATCTGCCTGAATCTTTTTTCGCTGAGCTGAATGTGGATGCGGCCGCCCGCGAAGGCTCCTGCAATCACGGCGGGAACGACGGCAAGGGCCGACCACAGGCGCGGCTCTGTGATAAGGCCGCCGACAATGTAGGACGGAACGCGCACGAGGCCGATGATCAGGAAAACGGCCATCAGGCTTCCCCGGAATACGGTTTTGTCCACACCCGACAGGCGATAGTAGATGATGACCGGGGGGCCTCCGGTGCCGAACAGCCCTCCCAGGATGCCCGAGGCTATCCCGGTCGGCGGCGCGCTCCAGTTCGTCCATTGCACCCTGGCGCCGGGCGGAGTGCGCACTAACGCAAGGCCGGCAACGATCAAAAACCCTCCCAGGATCGTTAAAATGAAGGTCGGGTTGCCGACGTGGAGGATCCACGTTCCGACGGGGACGCCGATCGCGACGCCGATGCAGATCATGATAACTTTAGGCCACCGGACCTCCGACCGGTTGCGCAGGACAACAAAGGTCTCTATCGGCAGATTGACCAGAAGCAGAATGACGGCGATGTCCCTGATTTCAGGATGAATGGCGGCGCTGAGCCCGACCGCGATGAGGCCGGCCCCGAATCCGAAACTGACGTAGACGATTTCGGCCACGACCAGCACGAGGCAGATGCCGAGGAACTCGGGCCATGAGGAAAATACCGTGACCGGATCCAACATCCGGAGATTGTGTCTAAAGCCCGGCGGCGGCGTCAAGTTACTTTTGAACCGCTTGAGCCTTTTTCCGTATCTATAATTGCTGAACCTGCAATGTCGGCGCGAACCCTGAAATTCCGGTTTTGCGGAAAATTTGCCGTGCATGTCGGATCAAAAAGATGACGGATGGCAGCGCCGCGGAAATGATCTTTCGGGCGCATCGACAATATATTATCCTTAAGGGCGCTGATTTTCTGGAGATGACGGATTATGAAACAGATTTCGATCCGGCTGTTTTGTACGGCGGCAATTATTTTCCTTCTGACGATTCCGTTGGGCGCGCAGGCTGAAAAGGCGGCTTCCTCCTCGTCGTCCGCCGGAGCCGCCTATAATCCCTACCGCGTCGGGGAAGTCCTGGAATACTCGGTTTCCTGGTCCAGGTTTCTGAAAGCGGCCATCATGAAGGCCGAGGTGCGGAAGCGGGGCATTTTCGACGGTCTCGACGGCTATCATGTCGTCATGAAGGCCGAGACCGCGGGACTGGCCGGCGCTTTGTACGAAGTCTCCAGCAACTATGAATCCTTCGTCGATGCGGACACCCTGATCCCTTTCAGGGCGAGCAACAGACTGCAGCAGCCCAAACGCGTAAAGAAACGCAATTACCGGATGGATCCCGGCGCGGGCCAGGCGGTTCTGTACGACGGCAGGACGATTCCCATCCCGCCCCTGACCTACGACTTCGCGTCCCTTTTCTATACAATCCGGGGCATGGATCTTGCCCTCGACAAACCCGCGCGGTTCAGCTTGCTCGAGAACGATAAAATACAGCCGGTGATCGCCCAGGCGGAAGGATACGAGAATGTCGAAACGGACGCGGGCAGCTTCAGGACCGTCCGGATCGCGCTAAAATTTGAAAATAACGGCGTGCTCAGCGACAGCAGAAAGCTGAGGCTCTATTTGAGCCGGGATTCGAAAAGACTGCCGGTTCTTATTACGGTGGATATGCCCGTGGGCAGTTTCCGGATCGAACTGGTCTCGGCACTGTGAACGGTCGAAGATTGAAGATTCGTCTTTAATTGTCAAAAGAGCGAACACGAGGCGGGCGAACACGAGGTGGGCCCCTACTATTTATCTCTTAAGGTGAGATCTCAAACGCGCCGCCCCCGGCTTTCCGGCAGGTCTAATTTTGCGGCGTGGCCCTCACGGGAGGAGTCGATCACCTCGCCTACCTTGCGCACGAGCGCTTCCGCGTTGAAAGGTTTCTGAAGAAAGGAGACGTTCGAATCGAGTATGTCATGATGAACGATGGCATTGCTCGTGTACCCGGAGATGTACAGTGATTTTATGCCCGGGCGCAGGATCTCCATTTGAGCGGCCAGCTCTCTGCCGCTCATTCCCGGCATAACGACGTCGGTTAAAACCAGGTCGATTTTATCGGCGCACTCCCGTGCGACGGCAAGCGCATCCTTGCCGTTTGATGCTTCAAGCACCTTGTAACCCTGTTTTTTCAGGATTCGCACCGCTAAGCCTCGAACCGCGGGCTCGTCCTCCACAACCAGCACAGTCTCGGTTCTCATCGGCTCTAGGGCTGTCCTGACGGCGCCGGCATATTTTTCGGCCGCACCCAGCACGCGCGGGAAGTAAATCTTGAACGTCGTGCCTTTCCCGGGTTCGCTGTACAGCCAGATTGTGCCGCCGCTCTGTTTGACGATGCCGTAAACGGTGGACAATCCCAGGCCGGTTCCCTTGCCGGGTCCCTTTGTGGAAAAGAAGGGTTCGAATACGCGGGCCTGCGTTTCTTCGTCCATCCCAGTCCCGTTGTCGCTGATCGCAAGCATTACATGGGGGCCGGACGTCACCGCGGCGTGCTTCTGGGTATAGTTTTCGTCGAGATCGACATTGGCGGTTTCGATCGTTATTTTCCCCCCCCTGGGCATTGCCTCCCGGGCATTGCCGACAAGGTTCATGATAATCTGCTGTATCTGTCCCGGATCGGCGCTGATCATTCCAAGTCCCGTCCGGGTGATGCTGACCAACTCGATATCTTCGCCGATCAGCCTGCGCAGCATTTTGCTCATGTCTTCGATGGTAGTGTTGAGATCCAGAATTTTCGGGCTGAGCATCTGCTTGCGGCTGAATGCCAGAAGTTGGGCCGTCAGGGTGGCGGCGCGCTGCCCCGCATCCTTGATCTGCTCCACTTCTTTCCGCCGTGGGTCGTCCGGATCCAGGTCGTTCAGCAGAAAATCGCTGTAACCGTTGATGACCATTATCAGATTGTTGAAGTCGTGCGCCACTCCCCCTGCGAGCACTCCGATCGCTTCCATCTTCTGGGATTGACGGATCTGTTCCTGGAGTTTTGCGTTTTCTCTTTCCGCGTTTTTACGTTCCGTTATGTCCCTGACGTAGGCCAGCGATACCGATTCTCCGCGATAGACGGTCCTAGTCGCCGAGATCTCGATATCGACGGGTTTCCCGTCCTTCCGGATTCCCTGCATCTCATAGCGGGAAGGAACCGGATCCCCTTTCTGCCTCCGGAGCATGATGCTTTTCTGCTTCTCGAATTCCTCCGGGTTCATGGTCAAGGATACCGGCTTTCCTACTAGGTCCTCCGGCTTGTCATAGCCGAACATATCCACGTATCTCTGATTGACAAAAAGATTGGTGGTTTCTTTGGCGATGGCCACTCCGTCATTGCAGTGCTCGATCGCGGTCCGGTATCTTTCCTCCGATTCTTTAAGCGCCTGCACCGCAAGGCTTCGCTCGGTGATATCCTTTGCGACGCTGACGTAGCGGTCGATCTGGCCGCTTTCATCGAGCACGGGAAAGCCGCGATCCCAGATGTATCGCACGGATCCGTCCGGGCGCCTGATCCGGTATTCAAGGTCGAACGGCTTTCCGGCATCTCGGGTCGCCTGAGCGGCGGCTACGCGTTCCCGGTCGTCCGGATGGATCGTTTCGAGCAACAGTTCCGGGTCCCGGCAGACATCCTGCCGGGGGCGCCCCCAGAGGCGGTCGAAAGCCGGGCTGACATAAACAGCCTTTCCGCGGTCGGACATCAGGAAGACTTCATCGATACTCTCGGCTATCAATCTGAAGCGTTCCTTGCTTTCCTGGAGGGACTCCGCGATCCGCTTGCGCTTCGTGATGTCGCGCATATAGGCGAAGAAAACTCTTTGCCCGCCGAGTTTCGCCTGTTCGATATTGAGCAGGGCAACGCAAGGATCTCCATCCTTGCGCGTCAGTTGCGCCTCCCATTCCTGGACCGCCCCCGATTCGGACAGAGACCAGAGCAGCTTCTGATAAGACGCCGAATCTGAAAACAGCTTCTCTATACCGTGTGTTTTCAGTTCCCTCGTGCTGTACCCGGTAATACGTTCCATGGCGGGATTGCCCACCGATACGTCGAGCTTTTGATCCAGAATTCCTATCGCGATGGGGGCGGCTTCAAAAAGACGGCGATACCCTTCTTCCGATTGCGGCAAAGACTGTCCGGTTCCAGGATTCTCGCCGGTTTCGCACGGAAGTGCCTGCCGGATTTCCCCTGATTGTTTTGTGTTTTGCAGATCAATCATACTCCCTCCTGAAAACGGCTCGCTGTCCCCCCGCCCGGTTCCCGCCGGCTGCGATGAATGCTCCATCGCCTTGCGGGGTGGGGCCTGAAAAGGGCCATATGCCCTTCAGGATCCTGCCCGTCTTATGTTTCTTCGAATTGAAACTTGCCCCCGCTCAATAGGCTTATCGCAGCATCCGCAATCCTTCTGTCGTGTTTGACGCCCCGTTCGTCACGCAATTCATCGATCGCCTGGTCCAGTCCTTTCGCCGGCCGGTAAGGTCGATGGTGGGACGTGGCTTCCAGCATATCCGCCACCGCTATGATTTTTGACTCCGTAAGCAGGTCGGATTCCTTCAATCCCAGGGGATAGCCCGAACCGTCCAATCTTTCATGATGCTGGAGAATAATCTTGTGGATCGGGAAGGAAAAGTTGATCGGCTGCAGGATGTCGTGCCCGATCTCAGGGTGCATTTTCACTATGTTCATTTCCGACGGGCTCAGCAGGCCGGGTTTGTTCAGGAATTCGGCGGGCACGTATATCTTCCCTACGTCATGGATCATGGCGGCCATTGTGATGTGCTCGACGGCTTCACCGGGGAAGTCCAGGGATCTGGCGATCGCGGCCGAAAGTTGGGATACCCGGATCTGATGTCCGGCCGTATAGGGATCTTTGGATGCAATCAAACGTATGAACGCTTCGATGAGGCCTCCGAGACTTTTGGTCCATTGTTTCAGGGTGCGGTATTCCCGCTCCATCCGGGCCAAACGGTATTGCCGGAGGCCTTCGTGGATAAACTTTTCGATCACGTCGGTCGGGCAGGGTTTGGTCAGAAAACGGAAAATGTTTCCTTCGTTTACGGCCCGGACGCAGGTTTCGAAATCGGCGTGGCCGGTCAGCATCATCCGGACCGAATCGGGCGAGATCCGGCTTATTTCGGCCAAAAAAGACGCTCCGTCGACCGAGGGCATCTGGTAATCGGCGACGACAACCGGGAAAACACCGTTGTCCCGGATCTGTGACAGGCCTTCTTCCGCAGAACCGGCGACATGGATGTCGAATTTGTCCTTCAGGGTGCGCTGAATGAGATTCAGAATAGCGGTTTCATCATCGACGAAAAGAACTTTTTCCATTACGCGTGCCCTAAGCTCAACTGATCAAGCAAATTCCCCGAACCTGACGGGCATTTCCGGACAGCCACAGCGGAATTCTGTCTTCGATTTGCTTTTCTCGATATTGGGCTTTTCGGAATTTTTGCATGCCGACGCTTCATTCGTGAGTCGATGTGCTGCATCCGTCACATCCTCAATTGACTGAAGTCGATGATTTTAACTAACGTATTAGTCAAATCTTGTATTTCATCGGCTGAATGTCTTGAAATATTTAATAATTTTGGAGTTAAGGGAATTCCCTCACGGTTGGGCGTGGACGGTTTCCGTGACGGCCGCCGTAAAGAATCCCGCCGTTTATCGGGCCCGCGACCCTTTCCGAAGCGAAAAGCTGCAACGCGGATTCGTCGGTTTCCGTTTCGGGTTTTTAAACGATTCCGATCCCGAAGACTCAACCTGGAGTCACGGGACATTCAATCCGGCCACTGAATATGCTTGCACTTGACATGCAAGGTTCGCCCAATCTAGTATTCCCGATTATTGAAAGCGAGTTCTTGCCCTTGATCGATGCCGCTTTCCCGTTTTTTAATCCTGCGGTTTTGCCACTCGCCAGAAGCCGGCCATGCTGATTGTATTTCTTTTGCTCAATGTTCTGGTTGTGCTGCTGTGTATCGTGCTGAGATATTCCCCCGCCGTCTTTCCCTATGCCGTGCCCTTTCCCATCAGCCCGGATGCCGCAGGCTGGTTGGCGGGGCTGACGGTTGTCGTCGCCGCTTATGCGGTACACAGAATCTGGAAACGTCCGGAAATCCGCCGCCCCCTGGCGGAGCTTCTGCTCATCTTCCCGCCCCTGTTCTGGTTGATCTGGATGCGGATACCGCCGGATCCGAGCCGCCCGGTCGAGTGGGCGCCGTTCGGGACGCTGTTTGCCGCCCTTTTCATTCTCTTCTACGCGGACAGAAACAACAGGCGCCTCTGGGGCATAAACCGGCAGGAATTCAGGCGGGCGGCAAGGTATCTCGCCTTCCCCACACTGATAATGGCCCTGGCGCCGGTTGTCGCGGCCGTCTTTGTGGGCACGGAATTACAGCCCGCCAACGCCGTCGTCGGGTTTCTGACCTATCCGCTTTACGCCTTCGCGCAGCTTCTCCTTTTCCTGGTGTTTCCTGTCCGAAGGTTCCGGCAGATCACCGGCTCCAGGACCGAGGCCGTAATGGCCCTTGCCGGGCTTTTTGCTCTTCTTCATTGGCCGAACGGCATTACCATGCTTTGCGGCTTTATAGCCATGGCTGTTTGGGCCCTGGCGTATCTCCGGCATCCCAACCTGTACGCTGTCGCGCTGTCGATGGGGTTCGCCGCCGTCCTGTACACGCAGGTTCTTCCCGACCGTCTGACCAATCATGTGAGGGTAGGGCCCAATTACGTATATACCCGCATGGCGTCGGCGCGGCCGCAGGAGAGATGGAAAGCCGCCGGGCGGTTGGTGCGTCTTTCCGGGAGCCCGGAAAGCGATTCCGGCCGGGATGAAGAATTTGTTATGAAAATGTACGACGGGCTTCTGGACCGGGCTCCCGCTCCGGACAGGCTCAATTTCTGGGTGAAAATCGCATCCGAATTCGGACGCCCCAATACCCTCCATTCATTCCTGCGGAGCTCCGATTTCAAACCCCGGGGCTTCCGCGAATGGAGGCCGCCCCTTACCTCCAGCCTGGATTTTCAGGGATCCCTGGACGAATTGAAGCTTGGCGATGCAGGGATTCATCTCTCGGGGTGGGCGGCTGACGTAAAGACAGGAGAGCTTCCGGAATCGATCGCGGTTTTTGTCAACGGTGAAAGAGCGGAGTCCGAGCGGTTTTTGGTGCCCCGGATGGATGTCGCGGATTTTTTCGGCCTGCCCTCTCTGGAAAGGGCCGGATTCCTGATCAAAGTAAGTACGGGAAATTTTCCGCCTGCCTCCCCCTGCGAAGTGCGCCTTTTCGCGGTGTCCCGCGACCGCATTCCGATGGAACTTGGCTATATAGGGACCCATAAATTTACATTGCCCAATTCCGATTGACCGGAGTTTCGGCCGTCTTCGATAATTTCCGAGGCCGACGGCACTATTCGGCGCGCTTTTTTACTCGGGATAAACATGGTCGAGGCCCAGGCGATCGAACCAGCTCTTCTCCATCTTTTTCATCTCCGAAAGCATATCTTCGCCGAGCGGTTTGGGAGTGTGGTTCGTGAGGATGTTCAGCGTTTTTTCCCTCAGCCGCTCCTCGCTGTGCAGAACGGAGCCGGCTCGACCGGGCTTTGCGCTCATGCTCCGGTCCAGTATTTGGGGTACCCAGAAGCTCCTGTAGTGATCGAAGGTGTGGTCCTCGGCGAGATAGCTGCCGCCCGGGCCCACCCTCCCGATGAGATCCAGGGCGAGGCTCTCCTCGTCCACCTCCAGCCTCCGGAGCATGACGCCGGTCATTCCGATGATCTCGTCGGTGAGTACCATGAGTTCGGGCGAGATCATCGTCGCATGGTCCATCAGGCCTACATCATGGACCATGTTGGCGCCGAAAAGGGCCGAAGACACGCACTGGGACATCACCTCGAGGCCGGCCTGGACTCCGAGGACCTTGGCGTCGGTGCAGCCGGCCGTGCCCAGCATGGGAAGTCCATAGTGGTGCGCGATCTCCGTGGCGGCGCCCACGAGGAGGTTAAGTTCCGGGGAACCGTAGGGATAGATCGTGGTCTTCATGTCAATAATGTTCGGCATGGCGCCGTAGATCATGGGCGCGCCCTCTCTTTTGAGCTGTATGATGGTGAGATGGCTCAGGAGCTCGGCGTTCATCACGGCCAGGGTGCCGGCAAAGGTGGCGGGCGCGGTGGCGCCAGCCATCGGCATGGAATAGACCACGTTGGGAAGGCCGTGCCCGGCGATGAGAAGGCTCTTTTCCAGGGCGTCCCGGCCATGGACCAGGGGGGTGATCGGCTCCACCGAACCAAAGAAAAACGGACGGCGGCGAAGCTCCTCGATGCCTCCGGCCACGAGAGAGCAGACCTCGATCTGGTCTTTCAGATTCTCTACGTTTGCGATGGAAGACCCGAGCGGCTTCTCACTGTTCTCGAGCTGAATCATGAAGGAGATCTTGCCGGCCAGCACTGCGGGAAGCCCCTGGGGGTATCCGGCCCACTCGCTTGTGAAGGACCATGTGAGGTTCGGAAGCGCGTCGATGAGGCGTGCGTTGGCCGCTACGTCCGCAATCGTACAGGGGCGTCTCTTCCCGTCCCGGGGATCCAGGATGTCCGGCTGATCCGGGGTTCCGCCGAAGTAGCAGCGGTTCCCGGAAAGTTCGACGAAAGGAGTGCCGTCGCGCTTGTGCAGTACGACGGTGCCCGGTGCCGTCTCCAGGGCCTTTTCGACCACGGCCCCCGGGATGAGGACCCGTTTTGGGTTCGACACGTCCGCACCGGCGCCGTCCAGAAGTTCCAGGGCCTGCGTACAGTCGACGGTGACGCCGACCCGCGAGAGGATATGCAGGGACGCCTCGTGGATGCGGTTCAGTTGCCGATCGTCCAGGCGGCGAAACGGGGGAGGGGATAGCTCCAGGTAGTTTCGTTCCATTGGGTTCCTTTCCTCTGTGCGGAATTTTTCCCGGGCGTCGTTGCCGCAGGACCTGAAAGTAGCCGATAAAACGTTTAGTGTACTAAATATATCTATACAAAGCAACGGAAGGGCGAACACGAGGTTCGCCGCTACTTTTGTTTGTGCGGAGGGCGGGTGCGGGATACGAGAGCAATTTTGGACGAAGGGAAAAGG
>JAFGAO010000027.1 GCA_016933615.1 Acidobacteriota bacterium | reverse complement strand
CGCTTCCATTAAGCAATATTTCTGATAGATAATTCAGCTTCCAGCAAGCCATCGCTTTTCAGGCGAACCTTGTGTTCGCCCTTCTTCTCTTCCATTAAGCAATATTTCTGATAGATAATTCAGCTTCCAGCAAGCCATCGCTTTTCAGGCGAACCTTGTGTTCGCCTCCTCTGACGATCGGGTAGGCTTCTTGAAGAAGGGAAAAGTGCATAATCCGAGACGGCATTCTTCGTACCCGGCGTGAAATGCCGGCTCGGCTCGCCCCTGCGACTAATTTTATAGATGATTGAGAAATGAAAGTTGCTGCGCCGAGCGGCTTGCCGTGCATAACCGCAGGCGAGGCCTAAAGCCTGGTGGACGGTAAGGGGATCGAACCCTCGGCCTCCGCATTGCGAACGCGGCGCTCTCCCAGCTGAGCTAACCGCCCACATCGGTCTGAGTGAACCGAATTATCCCCGATGGGAAAGTAGCTGTCAATTGAATCCTCGGCAAACGAAATGGAATTCATGAACGTTCCAGGGAAAATCCTTGATCCGGAACCCCCTTGCTGATGATTTTCCCTGGAAATTTGTTCATTCGTGATAGAATAACCGTTTATTTTATGAAGATTAAATAAAGCCAACAATAAATTTTTGCGAGGATTACTCGATTGCCCGTGAAAAGGAAAATTCCACAAAAAACTGCCGAACTTATTGATGGTTCCCTGGAAGCGATTATCGATCAATGGTACTTGAGCGTCAGCGATTATTACGTCACCACAGAGAAAAAAGCGGAAAATCCCGATATTCAGGTCCCCGAGGAGCTCAAGCGCTTTCACGACGAAACAGGCCATAGGATAAAGTTCAACAAGGGCGACCTTGATTTTACCTACGGATTAAACCTGCTGACGGGAACCGATGGCTGCATTCTGGATGTCAGCGTCAACAACAAGGTGCCCCACTTCAATTACGACGAACTCACGAAAAAACTTGCGGCCTATTATCAATCCGCAAAAGAAAAACCCATAGACGGTTTCAAGAAGTTGAAAGCGGTGCGCAACTGCGACGTGTTCGATTTGCAGGAGGACATCCAGGATTGCATCAAGGTGGAAGAGCGTGAAGGCAAAGCGGACATAATACGCCTTTCTTTCTGCGTCCAGCAAGAATACCTGGAAGAGCTGATCGCGGATCCGCCGAACTTCATGGAGCTGATCCACCACTATTGCGTGGCGCCGCTCAGACGCATCTACGCGGAAGTTTTCAGGAAAAACCGGAAGTAGAAATCCGCAAATCCCCATTGCGTCGCGCATGTCTGCTGCGGGGGAGTTGTCCGCCCGGAAGGGCATCCCATTTTGCTCAAATCAGTCTTTCAATTCCGGAATGTCCAGGGCCGGATCCAGAGGAATTTCGAATGGACCAAAGGCTTTCATGGTTCCTTCCTCTTCCAGGCCGGGGATGTGCAAGGTGCTCCCGATAAAAATACTTTTTTTGGTCTTTTCAGAAAAGAAAAACAGAAAGCCGCTGTAAACCGTCCCCGGATCTATGAGCCGGTTTGTGAGCTCCTTGCCGGTGAAATCGGAAAGGGGAGAGGCGATTTTACCGGCCGTAGAGTTGCCGGTAATGGTGGTTGACAGGGAATCGCCGTATTTATCCCCAAACACTTCCTCCACGACCATGGCCGCAGGGGTCGAGTAGAGTTGAAGGCCAAGACGGGTTTCGAGGGTTATGTTGCGGGTCTTTATTTTAAGGTAATAGGGCGATCCGTTGCGAATGATTATGTAAACCGGAAAATATCCGCGTGAGGCAAGCTTTTTCACATCGAAAGCAGTATTACACTTATCATCGTCGGGATATGGATCCGCGGCAATGGTGATTTCGCCTGAGGAAACATGCGCCGGGTAGGATTCAACCGGCATAATTTCAACAGTCTTTATCCTGTATTCCGAAGCGGTCAAAAACGGGACCAGAAAAAGCGGCAGCAGTATTCCGAGTAATTTCATAATCCGCAATAGTAACATAAATCAAGTTCCCCGGCATACTCCCCAAAAACCACAGGCGCCCGGCTATCCGGATAAAGCCCAACATTGAAGCGGTTCTTTTATGGAGTTGATGCGGCGGATCATTTTAAAAAGCCCCCGATCGACGGCAGATTTCGGCATGTCCATCGAGCCATACGGCGAAATCTCCTGAGATTTTATTCGTGATTTGCTGAATATAGAGGACTATTTTAATGAATTGACAATAGCCAACTCAGATTCTATATATTTCAAGCACTAAAATTATGAGGCTTTAGAAAGCATTTATGAATAACATGTAAATTTGGTTCGAATCCTGAAGGAGGGATGAAATGAGCAAGATTATCGGAATTGACCTTGGTACAACAAACTCTGTCGTGGCTGTAATGGAGGGAGGAGAACCGAAGGTTATAACCAACCCTGAGGGAAGCAGGCTGACACCTTCTGTCGTGGCGATAGGGAAAAATAACGAGCGATTTGTAGGACAGGTCGCCAAAAGACAGGCTGTGACCAATCCGGAAAATACAATTTTTTCGATCAAGAGATTTATGGGGCGCAAGACATCCGAGGTCGGCGAAGAGGTCAAATTGGTTCCTTATAAGGTGGAGTCCGGACCGAACAATGACGTCAATGTCAGAATGGGCGACAAGACCTACAGTCCTCCGGAGATATCGGCCATGATTCTCCAGAAAATGCGCCAGTCGGCAGAAGAATACCTGGGAGAAAAGATAGAGAAAGCCGTGATCACCGTGCCCGCGTATTTTAATGACAGCCAGCGTCAGGCGACCAAGGACGCAGGGAAAATTGCCGGTATGGAGGTTCTTCGCATCGTCAATGAACCCACGGCTGCCGCTCTTGCATACGGTCTTGACAAGAAGAAAGATGAGACAATCGCCGTTTTCGATTTTGGCGGCGGTACGTTCGATATCTCCATCCTCGAAGTGGGTGAGGGAGTGGTGGAAGTGAAATCCACTAACGGGGACACGCATTTAGGCGGAGACAACATCGACCAGTGTTTGATGGACTGGATTATCGGAGAGTTTAAACAGGATCAGGGCATTGACCTTTCCAAAGACAAGATGGCGCTGCAGAGGCTCCGCGAGGCTGCGGAAAAGGCAAAAATGGAGCTATCAACCGTTTTGGAAACGGAAATAAACCTGCCTTTCATCACGGCGGACGCTTCGGGCCCCAAACACCTGAATATGAAACTGACCCGGTCGAAGTTTGAAGCCATGGTTGAAGATATTCTCAATAAGACGATTCCTCCGGTCAAGCAGGCGCTTGCCGATGCGGGACTGAAGCCCGGAAACATCGATGAAGTGGTGCTGGTAGGAGGATCCACGCGGATTCCAAGAGTCCAGCAGCTGGTAAAGGAATTTTTCGGAAGGGATCCTCACAAAGGGGTGAATCCGGATGAAGTCGTTGCCGTGGGCGCGGCCATTCAGGCCGGTGTGCTGGCCGGGGATGTAAAGGATCTGCTCCTTCTCGACGTCACTCCGCTGTCTCTCGGCATTGAAACTCTCGGGGGGGTTTCGACAAAACTAATTGAAAAGAATACGACCATACCGACCAAGAAATCCGAGATCTTTTCAACGGCGGCCGACAACCAGACCTCGGTTGAAATTCACGTTCTTCAGGGAGAGCGTGCGATGGCAAAAGACAACCGGACGCTCGGCAAATTCCACCTTGTGGGTATTCCTCCGGCACCGAGGGGTATCCCTCAAATTGAGGTTACCTTCGACATCGACGCCAATGGAATTGTGAATGTTTCGGCAAAAGACCTGGCAACCAGCAAGGAGCAGAAAATTACCATTACCGCTTCCAGCGGTCTGAGCAAGGAAGAGATCGATCGAATGACGAACGACGCCCAGAGTCACGCAGATGAAGATAAGAAAAACAGGGAAAAAATTGAAGCCAAAAACAGACTCGACAGCCTCATCTACAACACGGAAAAAATGCTGAAGGAAAACCGGCAAACCATTTCAGAGGCGGATGCGGCATCCCTGGAGAATGCTCTTACGAAAGCCAAGAGCACCCTGGAGAATTCCAAGGAGGCGGCGGATCTGAATGCCGCTTCCGAAGAATTGACGAAAGCCTCTCACCGTCTCGCGGAGGCCATGTATCAGAAGACGGCCGGACAGGCGCAGAATCAGGACGCAGCCGGGGGAGCAGGTGAAAAGCCCGATAACGGAAACAAGGAAGACGAAGTGATCGATGCGGAATACGTTGATATGGACAAGAAGGAATAAATGACCCCGGGGCCGCAATTGCGCTATCGGGATGGAATTTGCTGCCCCGGCTAATTTTCCTCGGAAATTGGAGATGCACGGTACGGGCCGACAAATTGCAAAATCTATGATTTCACGGGTTTGTCATTTGCGGTACGCCCGATCAGGATTGAGGGCTGCGGGGATTTTTGTCTGCAGATGCGCCGTCATTGTAGTCTAAGATATGGCAAATAAAGATTATTACGCTATCTTGGGCGTGTCCCGGAAAGCAAAAGAATCCGAAATCAAAAAAAGCTATCGGCAGCTTGCGAGAAAAAACCATCCCGACGTGAACCCGGGAGATAAATCCGCGGAAGAACGATTTAAAACCATCCAGGAAGCGTACGATGTCCTGAGCGATCCCAAGAAACGCGCCATGTACGACAAGTACGGATTCTATTCGGAAAATTTCAGGGAGCCGCCGGCAGGTCAGGGAAGAGGTTTCTCGGACGGCTTCCCCAATTTCACCGGAATGGATTACGGCGAATCGGGACAAAGCAGTTTCCGGGACGTCTTCGCGGAATTTTTTGGTGGCGGGGCCGCCCACAGCAGGCGTTCAGGGCCAGCGAAAGGTCAGGATATCGAGCACCACCTGAATATCTCCTTTATGGAAAGCATCCAGGGCCTGTCCACGCGCATGGTGCTCAGCCGCAACAGGGCCTGTAGCTCCTGCGGAGGCTCGGGACAGGATTCTTCCGCCGGACAGCAGGTCTGCCCCAGATGTCAAGGATCCGGGCAGGAAGCGAAGTCGCACGGATTTATGCGGTTTTCCAGTACCTGCCGTCAATGCGGCGGGACCGGTCATGTCGGACAGCACTGTAAAACCTGCAAGGGAACCGGGAACACGCCGATTAAGGAAACTATTACGATCCGCATTCCGGCAGGCGTGGCGAATGGATACCGAATGCGCGTCCCCCAAAAAGGAAATGCCGGGAGAAACGGTGGCGGTCCGGGAGACCTTTACCTGATTATTACGGTTCGTCCTCACGACTTTTTCCGAAGGGAGGGAAACGATATCCTCTGCAGCGTGCCCATAACCGTTACGGAAGCAGCTCTGGGCGCTAAAATCGAGGTTCCGACCATAAACGGGAAAACCGTTCTTCGGATTCCTCCCGGCACGCAAAGCGGCCAGAAGTTTCGCATGAGGGGAAAAGGTGCCCCTTCCTTGCGGGGAGATCCGCCCGGCAGCCAGATTGTTGAAGTCCACGTCGTTGTACCGAAAGTCGCCGATGAACGCTCAAGGGAAATTTTGCGAGAACTGGAGCGCCTGAATCCCGACAATCCTCGATCAACCCTAAACTGACGATGGGGCATTTATGGGTCCGCATAAAAAAGCCGGTTACATGATCAGCTCGGTAGCGGAGTCTTACGAGATACACCCGCAGACACTGCGCCTTTACGAACGCCTCGGATTGCTGAAACCTTCAAGGAGTGAAGGCAACACAAGGCTGTATACGAATGAGGATCTGAAAAGGCTTGAGGTGATCCTGACGCTCACACGGGAACTCGGCGTCAATCTAGCCGGAGTCGAAGTCATTCTCAATATGCGTGAAAAGATGGAAAAACTGCAGCTGCAGGTGGAAGAGATGGTCCTTTTTGTCCGGGAGCATGTTTCGGCGGATAGGTCCGGGAAAATGCAGAACGGACTGGTTCGCGTGCCGGCTTCAAAAATTGTCCGGAGCAAACGGTGATTCTGATGGGGAAAATTATTTCAGTTATTCTGGCCTTCTGCGTTGCGGCCGCTGCTGCAGGCGCCGCTGAAGAAAAAAGCGAATATTCCCAGACTTATGTAATCTTTCTGGACGGCTCCAGGGCGGGGAAGGAGGTGGTTGCGGAAAATCCCGATGAAAAAGGGGACCGGATCGTGGAATCGGAGAACGAAATATATGTCAGCGACGGAATGGAAACCAAACGGATGGCTTTTACGACGCGCCTGGCACGGGACAGGAAAACGCTGAAACCCAAATCATACTCCTATCAGTATCGGACGGGAGACACGGGCGATTCCTGCGAAGTGGTCATCGAGGGAGACACGATTACCCGCACTCTCAGGCGGGGAGGGGAAACGAGCGTCGTAACGGGGATTTTCAAGCCCGACACGGTCATTCTCGATTTCAATGTCTTTTATCTGTACGGCTCTCTGGCGCGGAAATACGACGCTCACAAGGGCGGACGTCAGGTGTATTCGGGCTTCATACCCGTCATCGGAAACGACATCCCGACTGCGTTGACCTATCTTGGAGAATCGCAGCTGCTCCTTGCCCGGGGCAATTTAGCGATACGGAATTATAAAATAGAGTATGTCGGATTGCGGAACGGAACCCTTTCGGTCGACTCCGGCGGAGAACTGGTCCGGTTGACGATGCCCGACCAGAAACTGGAAGTCATCCGTGAGGATGTTCTTCCGGCAAACCGGTAATTCCGTCTCCCGTTCACCGTTCAAGGTTCAGCGTTTCCGTAAGTTTCTTCTGGATATTGCCCAATCCTGTGTAATTGAGAAAAATATGCTGAGGATTCGCGCCATAATGTAAACTTATTTTTGCGCGAATCCTTGGTAAAAATGAGCGGCAAAACCTTGAACGTTGAATCCTTTAAGCCGCATTCCGTAGTTCTTTCCGTACGATAGCGAATAGTTTCCGGATGACATATTGCCTGCGTTTGGGATCCCGGGGGAAAATTCCGGAGACGATATCCAGGAGTCTATTTAGGGAGGCTTCCATGTCCGGGATGAGCCTGGCCGTTAAGGTCGGATCGTAGGGCAGGCGTATGGAGTGACAGCCCAGATCTGAAAAAAGCTTCAGATATCTTGCCGTTACAAGATCGGGGCAATGAATGCGCTTGTGCATTGCCTGGACCTCATAGCCGAGGAGCGTCTGAATGATATTCGCGGTGCATTTGACTCCCAAAAGACGCACCGTACGTGTTTTTTGAGTCAGGACCTCAGCGCGGTAGATTTCGACGAGACCGCCGCGCAGCACCGAAGCATTCTGCGATGCCTGTAATATTTTACGGTGCAACACTTTACTGCTGCTGTCTATAAAACCTGAGGGAATTGTTACGTCGGGATTCCGAATATCCATCACCTGGATCCTTGTTTGGAGCGTTGGTTTAAAGTCCTTGTCGCGTTGAAACGGACGGCATCGGGTACGCTTCTGTCCCGCGCCAACATGCTCAGGTGTTGTGTGCGGAGTCGGAAGATCAGGCGCTGTGAAATTGCCGGGGGGGTTTTAGGATTCCTGACGAGATTGTGCACGACATTATAGCTTTTTGTAAATTCCTTGCTGTTGCCGATTTCCCGCAGGATTTCATCTCCGACGCCGCGCATTGCGGAAAAGGATTCGATCTCCGCTTCGGTGATTTTCGGACTGCGCAACACCATGCGTGAAATTTCCTTGTTTGTGTCGCGAATCATAAGAGCCCGGATCTCGCGGGTCCCGAAAAGGGCATACCGGATCTTGTCTCGGAAGGATAGGGCGGCCAACCTTTCGCCAAAGACGGCGTTTCGGGTCTCATCGTCCAAGGGGAGACCCTCAAGGGACAAATCTTCGGGGGGGATTTCAAGTTCGAGGTCCGGAATATTGGAGCCTGCCGGCTTCTCTTGCAGGGGCTGTTCAATGGTGTATTCCCTTTTTTTATCTCCGAAAAACTCGGTCTCTATCTCTTGGACAAGGCGTTGAATGTCGGGAGTGGCCTGAGGATTCAGTTTGACGTTATTTAGGATTGAGGGATGCTCGAGAATCCGAACCCTGTTGTCCAGGACGGCCGCCAGCATTTGAGGGTGGAGGGTCAACGACAGGGATTCGATAAGCGATCCCGGCGTTGAAGGGTTTGCGATGATGGCCTGCAGTACGGCATCGGAGCCGCTGGTAATTCCGAAATACTCGAGTACGGCGGGATCGCAGTCTTTGCACCGCAGCTGGACGATTACTTCCTCTTCATCCAGATTAGAAAGGGTTTTCTTCGCGGAGGCGGCTATTTCCCGAACCGGGTCGCCGGCGAGGAATACCTGCGCCCGGCAAGCATCTTCCGGGGACAGCGGTGCTATCCCGCGGGCTATGGCGCTCCGGATATTTTCAGGGAGCTTCCCGGAAAGCAGGTTTTTAAGTATGTCGTTTGGGGCCATTCTCTAGCCCGTGGATTCATCTAGAAATTGTTGAAGATTTTCAAGATCAATATTCATCTTGATAACCTCACCCGGTTTCCCAAGCGGTTTTGCCGGTTTGCCGTTGATCTTCAGATGCACTCCCCCGGCGTTTCCTAAAAGGAGGAACAGGCGTTCCGCTGCATTGAAAACAAGCTCCTCCCCGGGCTCCATCAGTCTTCGGCTCGATGGCCGGCCGTCCACGTCGACCGAGATCCAGCAGCTGTCTTGTGCAAGGATTTCCATGACGAGTTTTGTTTTGGCGGGTATTTCCGCCGGGACGGGCTTCTCTTCGGAGAGAGGGCTATGGTCGGGGGGGGCAACGGCTGCTTCTCTGGAATCACCGGTATCCACATTTGGTTCCATAGCGGCAGATAAGGCCCCTGTGGCTGTTTCCAATTGAGCGCCGGACCCAGGCTCCCGTGGATTGGAGGCATAGCGTCCCTTCGCGACCGTTTCTTCGGCGAAGTAAGGGGCGAAAAGTTCCGCAATCCATTCCCGGCTGAAGAAAAGCCCCGCAGCCGAGATCAGCAGCATAATGCTCCAGATCAGAATCGGGACGGGAATGAAAAAAGAACCCTGATGGGGAATGGGCGAAGCCGTTTTCGGGCTCTTCTCAGGTACGGAGGAAGATGCCTGGGCGCTGTAGTGCTCCAGAATTTCGTGCGGATCAATATTGATGCTTTCGCAGTAAGCTTTTATGAAGGCACGGTTGTAGACGCCGCCGGGCAAATCGTTGTAGCGCCCGGACTCGATGCTTTCAAGGTACCGCAGGCTTATTCGCGTATCGGAGGCAATCTGGGCCAGCGATATCTTTTTTTTCTCGCGCTCCTGCTTTAGGTCTATCGCCACCGCGATCTACAGTTTCTTTTTAAGAGTGCTTCAGCGGGCATTCTAACACGATTATTGCCCGCACTCTTCGCTTTGCTTCATAAGTCGATTTGAGTACGGGAACTCCCGTGAAAAATGCAGGCCGTGCTGTTATACTTTCATGCTTTCTGCAATCAGGCACTATTCTACTTTCCTGTTGCGGATGTGTCAATTGCTTGTAAGCCTATATATAGTATATTTTAGCCATGCCGCTCGAGTATTGGATCCGAATGTCGCTTTTAGGCGACACCCCCTGGTTATTTAGGATGGGACAGCAGGTCGCCGATTTTTTTTCCGGCTACGGCGGGGCTGCGGTCCTGCTGCTCGCGATCGCCGATTCATCCTTCCTGAGCGTCCCGGAGGGGAATGATCTGCTGATCGTCATGCTGTCCGCGGGCGGATCCTGGGGGAACATGGCTTATTTCGTCTGCATGACGGTGGCCGGTTCGCTCATCGGGTGCCTGCTTCTCTATTCGGTCGGACGCAAGGGGGGAAGGGCGATTTTAAATAAAAAGTTTTCTCCCCGGAAAATTGAACGTGCGGAATATATTTATGGGAAGTACGGCATTCTGGCAGTACTGATTCCCAGTGTCCTCCCCCCCCCCCTTCCGTTTAAGATATTCGTTCTGAGCGCGGGTGTTTTTGGCCTGGCTCCATCCCGGTTCCTGACGGCAGTGGCCATAGGCAGGACCATTCGATATTCCATGTGGGGGATTCTGGCCGTTCTTTACGGGGACTCGGTAAAGATGTTCCTTCAGGAAAATATCAAAACGGTGTGGACTGCGTTGTCTGCAATCCTTCTTTTGATAATAATTAGCACTGTCATTTTTCAGCTTCGTAAAAAGAAAAGGACGAGGGATAACGTAAGGGCTCGTGTCAAAATTTAAACTCCAAGGGCTTCGCCTCCTTGGAGTCCCATTTCCGATTGCACCCTGGCGTTCATTGACAACAAGAGTGCACTCTGTTAGATTCACCCGCCTATCACGGAATCCTGGATTAATGAAACAAGACCTGAAATTTCCGATACTTGCAGTAATACGAAGTAAAGCTCCCTTGGTTTTCCCGGGGATGCTTCTTCTCACGGCATTAACGGTCTCCGGCGCCGGCTGTAAAAAGAGAGCGACCGTGGAAGTTCCGAATGCCGTCCTTCAGGCTCAAGAGGCCTCCCTGGATGAACTGCTCCACATCGTGAACCGGTATGGTGAAATCCGGACCCTGAAAGCCAACCGTCTGAAAGCCGAATATACGTCCGAGAAGGAAAAAGGCAGCCTGGTTGAACTGGAGAAATATCCCAAGGCTCCCGGATTTATTCTGCTCGAGCGCCCGGACTCCCTGCTTATGGCGATACAGGCTCCGGTCTTAAGAAAAAGAGAAATCAGTCTGCTGTCGGTTGGGGATGAGTTCCGGGTATGGATACACGGCAAAAGCCTCTTCTATATAGGGGAAAACAGCTCCAAGGAATTGATTTCGGATGAACTGGAGGAAAACCCTGAGATTCCCATACGCGCCGGTCATATTATCGAAGCCATCCTGCCCGAACCAATTCCTCTGGATAATCCCGCCATCCGCTTCGAAAAGACCGAAGAAGAGGATTCGCAGGCAAAATACTACGTTCTGAGGGTTTCTCGTCTTGATTCCTCCCCTCGCATCCGTCCTCTGAGGGAATTCAAAATCGAACGGGCCGGGCTGACGATTTCGAGCCAGAGGACCTTTGATGAGGAGGGTCGGGTTCTGGGAGATATCGCTTACACGGAGCCGGTGCAAATCGATAGATTTCCATTACCGGAGAAAATTCATATTGAACGTCCCCAGGATGGGTATACTCTTGATCTGGAATTCAGCGACTGGTCGGTGAATCCCGACTTCAAGGATGATACCTTCAGTCTGGAGCCCGTTTCCGGTGTAAAGGTAATACGTTTCAAATAAAAAATGGAGCCAGTCTTCTTAGATGGAAAACCTTATTGCGTCCAACATCAGATCCCGCCCTACGCGCGCCGCCATCAGTGTTCTCGCCGTCGCCCTGGGCGTGGTTCTTCTTTTAGTCATCGGCGGGATAACCACGGGAACATTGAATGATTACCTGAACCGCACCATATCCATCGGATCCGATTTCATCCTGCAGAAGGAAGGCGCTACGGCCCTGTTCGCTTTCAGTTCCGCAAACCTGAACACCAAGCTTGCCGAGAAAATACGGCAGGTGCCCGGAGTACAGATAGTGTCTCCGGTTCTCGCGAAGGCCGAAAAACTGGGGGTGGTATTCGGAATAGATCCGGCGAGCTTCAATGAATTTCCCGGGGGACTTAAAATCATAGACGGCTCCGGTTCCTTGCGGGGTTTCGAGGTCGTTGTCGATAAATATTATGCCGACGCTAACCGGCTGAAGCCCGGCATGGCCCACACGCTGCAGGGCGATCATGAATTCACCGTCACGGGCGTCTGCCGGCCCGGAACGGCCGTGCGGATTTTTCTGCCTCTGGAGACGCTGCAGGAACTGAACGGATCCCCGGGCAAGGTAAGTATGATGTTCATCAAAGCGGATTCCGGAGCGGACCTGGATCGGATTCAATCGCTGCTGGAAGAAGCTTTCCCCGGTTATTCGATCATGCGCTCCGATGATCCCAAATCGCTTCTGGCGAACATGCACCTGCCGGGGCTGAAGGAATTCCGCATCACGATTGTGGCGATTTCCATGCTTCTCAGCTTCATGGTCATTCTGCTTGCCATGTACACGACCATTTTCGAGCGCACCAGGGAAATAGGGATATTAAAATCTCTCGGGGCGTCGCGCGGATTTATAGTTGGAATAATCATGAAAGAATCTGCTATCATATGCTGCTTGGGCGCTGTCGTGGGAATCGGAATCAGTGAGATTATACGGGGGTTGATCATGAAGCAATTTCCGCTCCTGCAGGTAGCCATGGGACCGAGGGAGTTGACGATCGGTTTGGTTTTGGGAGTGCTGGCCGGAATCCTGGGAGCCATTTACCCTGCCTACAAAGCGGCAAAAATGGACCCTGTGCGCGCGTTAAGCTATGAGTAGGAAATAATTATTCACTATGGAAAAATTTCCAGACAGGACCATCGAAGCCAAAAACCTGAGCATGACCTACCGCTCCGGGAATATAGAGGTGCCGGCGCTGAAGAACGTCAGCTTCAGGGTCGAGAAGGGGGAGTTCATCGCCATCATGGGGCCGTCCGGATGCGGCAAATCGACCCTTCTTCACCTCCTGGGCGGGCTCATGAAGCCGACCAGCGGAAGGATACTGATTGACGGAATAGACATTTCCACTCTCACGGATTCGGAGAGAACCGCCGTACGACGGAGGAAAATCGGTTTTGTCTTTCAGCGGTTCAATCTTTTACCGACGCTGTCGGCAAAAGGGAATATCGAACTCGCCAAGAAAATACACGGGAACGGCTCTCTGGGCCGCAACGGTATCGGCGAGATCGTTGAGATGCTGGGGCTGAGAGGCAAGATAAACTCCCGTCCCGCCGAACTTTCCGGAGGAGAACAGCAGCGGGTTGCGATAGCGCGCGCCCTGATCAACCAGCCGTCTATCATTCTGGCCGATGAGCCGACCGGAAGCCTGGATTCGAAAAACGCCCATACGGTTCTTAAGAAACTACGGGATCTCAATGAAAAACTGGAACAGACCATTATCATGATTACACACGATTCCGAGGCGGCCTCCACCGCCAGTCGTGTCATAGAGATGAAGGACGGGCAGATTCATACTCCCATTTCCAAATTCGAGTACGAATCGGAATTAAGAACCGCTATCAGCGTTCATGAATAAATCCAGTTCGATTGCACAAAAGATTTTCATCTGGACGTACGAGCGGGGAACGCTCCCATACGACATCATCTGTATCCTTATCCTGGCCTTTATTTTTTTCGTTCCTTCCAGCTGTTTCCACAGAAAACAACCAGCCGCAACAAAGCTCCCGAATCAGCCCTCCCAGGTCTCCCCGCCGGCCGGAACGGTTCCAGACCCGGAGAATTCATATCATGAAGCCCAATAGCCGGGTATCCGGGCGGGGTGCCGTTTGCGGAATCGCCGCCGTTTTCCTTTGGCTCCTGATGCCGCTTCCCGCGCTGCCGGGTGCGCAGGACGGGGATGCGGAAAAACTGGAATCGGTTTTGAGGCTCATGGAACGGTCCAGCGGAAATTTCCGCAGCTTCTCCGCGGACATCGTCAAAAAAACCTACACGGCAGTCCTCGAAGAGTTCGATCCTCCGGAGAGCGGGAAATTCTTTTACAAGCGGGCCGGGAACGGTTCCGCGCTTATTCGGGAGGAAATTACCGATCCTGCGGAAAAAATCACCATTGTCAGGGAGGACCAAGCGCTCGTCTACCAGCCTAAACTTAAATCGGCGAGTGCCTACAAATTGGGAAAGCACAAGGACAAGGCCGAGTACCTGGCGCTTGGAATCGGCCAGTCCCCTGCGGATCTCGAAAAAACTTTTCAAATATCCTACCAAGGGCAAGGATTCGTGAACGGCAGCGCATGTTCCGTTCTTGAACTGAAGCCGAGAGATCCCCAAGTCGCTTCCATTTTTTCTTCCATCACGGTCTGGATCGACGAAGCCACCGGCGTTTCCAAACAGATCCGGATGGTGGAGCCATTCGAAGACTATATTCTGGTGATTTTCTCCGATGAAAAACTGAATGAAAAAATAGACGATTCAATTTTCGAGCAGAGGCTCCCCCGGGATACGGATATTTTGAGGATAAACTAGGCTGCATGACCTACGGCATGCGGAGGCCGGCACCCTTACCATAAAGAGAGCTCTGCCGGGAAATCCCGATTGCGCTCTTTTGAAAAGATTATGAGGTGCGCGCCGGGGGGGTCGGTTTCGGAAGCTCTTTCCACGTATAATAAATACGGCTTATCACGGTCCAGTTTCCCAGGATCGCCAGGATCCACAGAACCGCTTCCATGCGGTTTGCCAGCCCGCCGATGATCAGCAGTACGATCCTTTCTGGACGCTCCATAAATCCGACTTTGCAGCGCAGAATCAGGGATTCGGCCCTGGCCCTGGTGTAACTGGTCAAAACCGCTCCCATGATTACGACGCCCACAAGAACGATGTATCCCAGCATTTGATGCCGTGCGTAATAAACCAGCAAACCCTGTAGGATGATAATATCCGAGTAACGGTCGATCACCGAGTCGTAAAACGCGCCAAACCGCGTTTCGGTCCGGCTGACCCTGGCGACTTCCCCGTCGAGCATGTCGAAAAGTCCCGCAAGGATGATAATCAGCCCCCCCTTGCGCAAACTTCCGTAGCCGAACTCAAACGCAGCCCAGAGACTGATCAGGACGCCTGTAAAGGTGATTATGTTGGGATTTATTTTTAAAAGAGTCAGGAGCCTGACAATTTTATTCAGGATGAATTTGCCGCCGCGTCCGATCCAGTTGCTTAACATGGCGTAAGGCTAGACAGATTCAAAATTCTTGTCAAGATCAAAACAAGCGTACGCGTATGGTCATGTATTTCCTGGGATCCTGCCGCAGATCATAGAGAAGCTTGCTGATTTCCGAGGAAGATTGTTCGAGGTTGTTGTATAGCCCGGGATCCTTTAAAAGCTTGCCCAATGTTCCCTGGCCCTGTTCAATCTCTTCAACGAGGGAAGCGAAGCTTTCAAGCGCCCGCCTGCTTCTTTCATAGAGGGCCTCGTCGGTCGAGAGCTTCCCGAGCGTCCCTTCCCCCTTCTCCATCCTGCCCACGATTGTTTCGGTTTTGCCCACGGCGGAACGCGCCGAGTCGTACAGCGCCGGATCATGGATGAGTTTCGATACGGTGCCGTCGCCGTTCTGGATATTTTCCGCAATTGCGCTGAATTTTTCCAATGCCTCGGTCAAACGGGTGTAGACCGTGGGGTCGCTGACGATTTTGCCGAATGTGCCCTGGCCGGAATGCAGTTCGTCAATGAGAACGGTCGCCCGGGAGAAGGCTTTTTCCGCCGCGGAGATTGTTTCGTGCAGGGCATGAACGGTGTCGGAGATGTCGGTTCCGATATTTTCCGGGATTATTCTTTCGGCAATATCCTGGACCCGCTTGGACAGCACTCCGAAATTCGCAATCACATCGTTGGCGCCGGTCATGATCTCCCGGAATCCGGGCTGCTGGATGCTCTGGATAAAATAATATTCCCCCGTGCGGGGCGGGAGCTCTTTCGAAATTCCCGGGGAAATGTCGATAAAGGAGTCTCCTATCAGTCCGCGGGAGGCAATGCTGACATCGGAATCGGGGCCGATCCTGTCCAGGTACTGCATGCGGATGTCCATCTTGACTTCCACGAGCCGCAGGTTCTCCTGAAGGTTCCGGATGTCATTCTGCAGGTTTTCCGCAATCTGCAAGTCGGATGGGATTTTTGCGTCCAGGGCTTCAATCCTTTTCTTAATCTTCTCGATCTGGCCGAGAATCGCCGTGTTCTCCGGATAGGATTCAGGGGGAATAAGGCTGATCCTGCGGACTTTTCCTATTTCCATTCCGGCCAGCCATACCGGGGATCCCGGCTTCAGCCCGCCGACGTCGGTCAGGTATGTGATGATTTTGGTGGAGTCGGAAAACCAGTTGATTCCCCAGCTCTGCTGCAGAATCAATAGCGACAGAAGAATAAACGCAATGATGACGAATATCCCAAGTTTCATCTGGGCCAGTTGTACCTGTTTTTTCTTAGGCATACGGTTCCTTTACGCCGCACGGAGTCGATCTGGCGCCGGTTTCCATCATACATCTCTGGCGGCCGGCAGGATCCTCCTTATTTCCGGGCAACGAATTTATTTTACAAATGACTGCACGTAGGGCACTTCGGAAGCGGCCAATTCCCTGTATCCGCCATGGAAACAGATGCCGCCGTCCAGAAGCATAATAAAATGAATCGACGGGACAGCGCCGGGCGCAACACCGGATTTATAGTCGATGTGGCCGTCTCCGGTGGATGCCGCATATTCGGTCGCAATCATGGAAGCGGCATGCAGATCGTGGGTGACAAAGATGGTAGTCACCCCTTCCATGTCGCGCAGTTTAATCATCAGCTCCACGATAGTCCTTTTGGTTATCGGGTCCAGACCCGCCGTGGGTTCATCGTACAGGATAATTTCGGGATTGCCGACAAGGGCCCGGGCGATGCCGACCCGCCGCTTCATGCCTCCCGAAAGTTCTGAGGGCATTTTGTCGACCGCTTCCTCCAGTCCCACAAATCCCAAATGCTTCAGTACCTCGGAATCGACTTCCTCTTCCTCCAGGGCGCCCTCTTCGTAAAGCCTGTAGCCGACATTGTCCCTGACGGGCAGGGAGTCAAAGAGCGCTCCCTCCTGAAAAACCATTCCGATGTTTCTGCGAATCGATACGAGTTCCCGCTCGGACAGGTCCGTTATGTCGCGGCCTTCGATAACAATCCTGCCTGAATCCGGTTTGATCAAACCAAGAATCAGTTTCAGAACGGTTGATTTTCCCGAACCGCTCTCGCCCAGGATAATCAGTGTTTCTCCCCGCCGTACACGGAAACTGACATTCCTGAGCACGGTCTCTTCGTCGAATGTTTTGGTCACGTCCTGAAATTCGATCATGAATTGATATAAGGCGCCAGATATATGAGGAGATTGTTTAAGAAAAAGTCGGCCGCGATCACCAGAATGGAGCTGCCGACAACGGCCAGGGTTGTGGATTTGCCGACCCCTTCGGTGCCTCCCTGCGTTCGCAGGCCTATGTAACATCCGATCATGGCAATGGTAAAACCGAACACCACGGGCTTGATTAGGGTGCCGACGACATCGGAAAGCTGGATCGCGTTCATTGCGTCCGTCCAGTACTGGTTGGAGCTTATGAGCAGTTTGTAGGCCGCGATGATCCATCCCCCGCACATCCCCACGGCATCGCAGACAATGGTGAGCAGGGGCAGCATCAGGACCATGGAAATCATTCGAGGAGTCACCAGCCGCCTTGTCGGATCCGTACCCAGGGCGCGCATTGCGCTGATCTGTTCGGAAACAACCATGGATCCGAGTTCGGAAGCGATTCCGGAACCCATTCTTCCCGCAAGCATCAGGGCCGAAAGGACAGGACCCAGTTCCCGGATCAGCGTCAGGGACACCAGCTGGCCCGTCATGCTTACGGCGCCGTAGGTTCTGAGAACCCCCTCGGACTGGATCGCAAGTACGGCCCCGGTAAAGAAACCGGTCAGGATCACAATAGTCAGGGATCCGATCCCCACACGGTCCATCTGCAGGAGTATCTCGCCCCAATAGACAGGGCGCGTGAAAAGATTCGCTATCGACCGGAGGGAAAGAAGGGTGAAGTCCTGGATTTCCCAGGTTGCCTTGGCTGCAAAGCGAAAAGGGGCTTCGGCGAGGTTCTTTAGGATGTTGTTCATAACCGTTGACTTACCACGGCAAGTTTATTGGGCTCAACTTTGTCAAGTCAAGGGCAAATAGGGAATAACTTGCCGTTTGCAAAGGGAAAGAATGTGTGGTTCATTATTTTGTTGTCGGGAAGGGATCCACCACGAAACGCCAGCATGCAGTTATGCGGCCTTCCAAAGGAAAGGGGATACCATGCTCCGCTTTTTGACGGCGGGCGAATCGCACGGCAAATCGCTTGTGGCTGTTGTCGAAGGACTTCCGGGCGGGCTGGCCATCGACGAGGAATTCATCAATTTCCAGCTCCGCCGGCGGCAGCTTGGTTTCGGGCGCGGCGAGCGAATGAAAATCGAGCGGGACCGGATTCAGATACTGTCGGGAATACGGCACGGAAAAACCCTCGGCAGCCCGGTGTCTTTTTTGATTGAAAACAGGGACTGGGCGCAATGGCAGGTAGCAATGAGTGCGCAGCCGGTGTCCGCAAGCGCCGACACCCGTTCCGTTACGAGGCCTCGTCCGGGACATGCGGATCTGGCCGGCGCTCTGAAATACCAGGCTGCCGACATCCGGGACATCCTGGAACGCGCCAGTGCCCGCGAAACCGCTTCACGGGTCGCCGTGGGCGCCTTGTGCCGCATCCTGCTGATGCATTTCGGCATACAAATCGCGAGCCACGTGACGGCCGTAGGAAATGTCCGCATTGCCGATAAATTCCAGGAATTGAAAGGATCCGAGATACTGGAAATAGATCCGGAGTCCTCCATTCGATGTGCCGATCCCGAAGCCTCCGCGCGGATGACCTCAGCGATCGCGGCTTCGAAAGAATCGGGCGATACTCTGGGGGGGGAGGCTGAGATCGTTGCTGTCGGGGTTCCGGCGGGCCTTGGTTCTCACGTTCAATGGGATCGCAAGCTGGACGGACGCATCGCCCAGGCGATGTTGAGCATTCCCTCGGCTAAAGGGCTGGAGCTGGGCTGGGCTTTTGCCGCTTCCCGCAGCCCGGGATCCGCCGTACATGACGAAATTATTTACGATGCGCGCGAAAAACGTTTTCACCACCCGACCAACAGGGCCGGGGGCGTCGAGGGGGGAATCAGCAACGGGGAAGACATCCGGGTCCGGCTTTATCTGAAACCGATCCCGACCCTTCGCAAACCCCTCAGATCCATAGATGTCGCCACAAAACGGGAATCGGCCGCGGCTACTGAAAGAAGCGATAGCTGCGTGGTGCCGGCGGCGGGAGTTGTGGGTGAGGCCATGCTGGGATACGTCCTTGCCGACGCGTTTCTGGAAAAATTCGGCGGGGACTCGATCCGTGAAATTGAATTCAATTTCATGAACTACCTGCGCCTGGTGGAGGAATACTAGCTCTTTACAATCATTACTATCATTATTAAAATTCAATAGTTATGATTGTGCCGATATTGAAGCTGGGGGCTTCCGAACTCAGAAAGGTCAGCGAACCCGTCACGGATTTCAACGGGGAACTTGAGGAAATCGCCCGGAACATGATTGAAACAATGTATGGGGCTTCCGGCATCGGGTTGGCGGCCCCGCAGATCGGAATCAATATACGGCTTGTGACCATCGATCCGACCGTCGGCGAGGATAAAGATAAGACCATCGTAATCTGCAATCCCGAAATAGTGACATCCGAAGGCAGGCAGTCGGGCCAGGAGGGATGCCTCAGCATTCCGAATTTCAGTGAAAACGTGGAACGCCCCATGAAGATGGTCGTCCAAGGAAGGGACCTCAAAGGAGAGGGCGTCAGATTCGAGGCTGAAGGGATTCTTTCCCGATGCTTCTGCCACGAAATAGACCACATAAACGGGGTTCTTTTTATCGATCACTTGAGTGCACTGAAGCGTACCCTGATCCGCAATAAAATAAAGAAACTCGCCAAAGCCGGGGAATGGTAGGCCATGCGTGTCGTTTTTATGGGCACCCCGGAAACAGCCGTCCCGCCTCTCGAAAGCCTGCTCGAGCATTCGTACGATGTCTGCGCGGTATTTACGCAGCCGGATCGGCCTGCAGGACGCGGCCATCATGTCCAGCCGGGCCCGGTCAAATCATTGGCCGAAAAAAAGGGGCTGACCGTTTTTCAGCCGGGTAGAATCGGAAGCGAAGAAAACCGGAAGATCCTGGAAGACCTTCGGCCCGATTTCCTCGTCGTAGCCGCCTACGGTCAGATTCTTCCCCTGTGGTTTCTGAAAAGCGCCAGCGTAGCGCCTCTGAATATACATTTTTCTTTGCTTCCGAAATACCGGGGTGCGGCTCCCGTCGCCTATTCCATCCTGAACGGGGATTCCTTTACGGGCGTTACGATCATGATCATGCGGCAAGAGCTGGATGCGGGCCCGATTCTGGCGCAGAAGAAAGTTCCGATACCGATTACCGCAACCAGGGGGGATTTGGAAAAGGAGCTTTCGGTAAACGGCGCGGCGCTGTTGATAGAAACAATGGATAAATATCTGGCCGGTTCCATAAAGCCGTCGGAGCAGGAGAAAAGCCTGGTTTCCTGGGCGCCCGCCATATCAAGAAAGAATGCCCGGATTGACTGGAATGAAGATGCGCTGCGTATCCACAACCGTATTCGGGCCATGAATCCATGGCCTGGCGCTTATACTTTTTTCCGCAATGAACCGGTGCGGCTATGCAGCAGCATGCCTGAGCCGGAAAACCCGGATTGCGGCGGCGCTCCGGGGGTCTATCTGGGAATTTCGAATGGCGGCCTGCGGGTCCAATGCGGCGGCGGGGGCGTGCTGCGGATAAACGAGCTTCAAAAACCTTCCAGGAAACGGGTCAGCGGCCTAGAGTTTGCCAGCGGTGTGCGTTTGCGCCCCGATGAGCCTCTGTTTTGCGACCGGCAGTAATTTTCAATTCTTAGATGGACAGGATGGATCGGAAACGAGGCACAGTGATTGCACCGGCGCGGGAGATAGTCTGCGCCATTCTCGGGAAGATAGAAAACGGACGCATTTTCAGCGATAATGCCCTGAACTCGGAGATTATGGAAACGGTCGATCTCCGCGACCGTCATCTGGTAACCGAGATCGTTTACGGCACTCTTCGGTGGCGTTCCCGACTGGACTATTTGATCGCCGCGGCAAGTTCCCGGCCATGGGCGGAGGTGGAAACGGGGGCGCGCACCCTGCTTCGGATGAGCCTCTACCAGATGTGGCACATGGACAGGATCCCGGATCATGCCCTGGTAAACGATGCGGTGGAGCTTGCAAAGCGCAACCTGAGGCTCGGTGTTGACCGTTATTTGAACGGAATCCTGAGGCATCTGGCCCGAACCCGCCCGTGGCAAGAGCACGCGCGCATTCAGTCTGCGCCCAAATGGATTCAAGTTTCGCTTCCGCGCTGGCTCTGGAAGCGCTGGGCGAATCGTTACGGCGAAAGCGCCGCGGAAGCATTCGCCCTCTCCCTGAATTCCCCCCCCCGGCATGTTCTGCGCCTTGCGCTCGATGACGGCGGCGCAAATATTCCTTTCGAGGCCCAGCCTTCGGATCTGGTCCCCGGAGCCTGGGTCCAGGTATCCAGGCCGGAAGAAAAGAAGGACGATCGAACCCTTACCGTCGTTTACCAGGATGAAGCATCCCAGCTTATTCCGCATCTGCTGGGGGACATACGGGGATGGACCGTTTGGGATGCCTGCGCGGCGCCCGGGGGCAAGACGGCGATCCTGTGCGATAAAATCGCGGAATCGGGGATGGTGGTAGCGAGCGACAGTAGCGGGAAAAGAATCCTTAAAGTCAGAGACGCCCTGCTGGGGTGCAGAACCGGGAAATCCGGGATCATCGTGGCCGATGCCCGCCTCCCCGCGCCGTTCCGCCGGCGCTTTGACGCCGTCATGGTGGATGCGCCCTGTTCGGGCCTGGGCACCTTGAGGCGGAATCCCGAAATCAAGTGGCGTTTCCAAAGGGCCGATTTCCCCTTGCTCCAGGAAAAACAATTGAATATCCTCCGTTGCGTATCGGAGAATGTCCGTTCCGGAGGCGCGCTGCTGTACTGCACCTGTTCCACCGAACCGGAGGAAAACGAGCAGGTGGTTGAAAGATTCCTGTCCGGGAATCCGGACTTTCATATCGTCCCTCCGGTTTCCCCGAAAGGAATTGCAGCCTGGACGGGAAGCGACGGGATGGTTCGGACATTTCCCGGAGATCGCCTCTGGGACGGTTTTTTCGCCGCGCTCATGGTTCGCTGCCGCTGAAGCGATAAACGCCACGCAACGGTTTCGACTCTTTATCCGGACGGATCCGGTTGCGGCACGCGGCATCAGGGCCGGGAAGAGGCAATACAAGTTATTACCTTTCAAAACTTTAGGGGGCGCGGCTTCTTGAATCGGAATGCACGCTGTGTTACCCTTCAGCGGACGAGCGTCCGGAAGGCGGGTTAGATAATTGGGAACCAGAATAGATATTGCGCCGTCCATATTAGCGGCTGATTTTTCCCGTCTGGCTGACGAGATCAAAAAGGTTGAAAACGCCGGGGCGGATATTCTTCATCTTGACGTGATGGACGGCCATTTCGTCCCGAACATTACGATCGGTCCGCCCGTGGTCGCTTCCATACGGAAAAGCACCCGCTTGCTGCTGGACGTGCATTTGATGATCGAGCGTCCGGAATATTACCTGGAGGATTTCATCCGGGCCGGGGCCGATTGGATATCGGTTCATGTCGAAGCGGACAGGCATCTGGATAGAACTTTGAATTTTCTGAAAGAAAATGGGGTCTTTGCCGGGGTTGCCCTGAATCCGGCAACTCCCTTGGGCTCCCTGGATGAGGTGCTGCACCTGCTTGATTTCGTATTGATCATGACCGTGAATCCGGGATTCGGAGGGCAGAAGTTCATCCCCTCGACGCTGGAAAAAATCAGGAAACTCAAGAGGCTGGCCCAATCGGACGCGTATCGGGGGCGTATCGAAGTGGACGGCGGCATCGATGCCGGAAATGTTTCCAAAGTTCTCGATGCCGGAGCCGACGTCATAGTGGCGGGCTCCGCAATTTTCGGCCGGGAGGATGCAGCCCAGGCGCTTTTGGAGATGAAAAGAATTTCGGGCCGTTATATAAAAATCCCTGAGACGGTATAGCTTTCTTCCCGGCGGTGTGCCCTCCGACGCTGCGGCGAATTGGTATTGAGGAAACAAGGAGATGAAATCCACGGTACGAACATGGCTTCTAGGCATTCCCCTGCTTTTATTTTTCGGGTGTGCGCAAAAAAGCGCCAGTTTACAGAAAAGTGTTGTGCCTCCCGACCAGACTCTTTATGAGACCGGAACCAAATTCCTGGAAAAGGGTCAGTACATCAGGTCCCGACTGGCGCTGCAGACCATGATCAACACCTATCCCGACAGTGAAATGACGGCCGATGCCTATTATGCGATAGGCGATTCCTACTATGAAGAAGGCGGCACGCAGAACTGGCTCCAGGCGGAACAACAGTACAAGGATTTTATTATTTTCTTCCCGGCGCACCCGAAGGCGCCGGACGCCCAGATGAAAATCGTCGCCGCCAATATGAAAATGATGGGGCCGGTCGACCGGGATCAGCAGTATACGCTGCGGGCTGAACAGGAAATTTACAACTTTTTGGAAATGTACCCGGATCATGATTTCGCGCCGATTGTAAAACAGAATCTGGCCATTGTTCAGGACAAGCTCGCCCAGAAGGAGGAGGGTGTGGGCGACTTCTACGCCAGGCGCGGTAATCATGGGGCCGCGGTCAGCCGTTACCTGGTCGCTTTGGATAAATATCCGGATTATTACAACACGCCCGAGGTCCTTTCCAAAATGGCGCATTCGCTGCTCGAAAGCAACAACCCTGACGAAGCCGCCATTTATCTCGATAAGCTCGTTTCCGAGTATCCTTTCAGCGAACTGGCCGAAGAAGCAAAACAGCAGCTTGCCGGTATGGGCAAACCGATTCCCGAGGTGAATATCGAAGTCGCAGCGGTAAACGAAGCAAAAATGAGACAGCCCCAAGGCTTTTCGCCCGTAAAACCGCTCCTGGATTTCGGCAAGGCCCTCGGTTTCATCGGACCTCCCGATGTTTATGAAGAGGCTACGGGTATCCTGGCGGCCGAAAAGGCAAAGGCCGCGAAGGAGGCCGAACAGGCGGCTGTTCGGGAAGCGGAAGCTGGGGAAGGGATCGATATTGTGGAAGAGATCAGAAAGCCCGTTTCCGAAGAAACTCCGCCCGAAGAAGAGTAGAATCTAAAGAATCCTGCGCATCCAGTCGAATATTATATTGGAACTGAACATGGTGAGCCGCTATGACTCTGAAAATTTTCGTCGCCGACGACAGCGAAACAATACATAAAGTGATCCGTCTGGCGTTCGAGGACACGGATGCCGTTGTCGAATTCGCCTCGAGCGGCGATACGGCACTGGATGCCATACGCGCCGGCAGCCCGGACATTGTACTGGCCGACGTCTGCCTGCCGGGCGTCAACGGGTACGAATTATGTTCCCGGATGAAGGAGATTCCTGAATTGGCCGCGGTCCCGGTTGTCCTTCTGGTGGGGACATTCGAGCCTTTCGACGAGGCGGAAGCGTCCAGGGTTGGATACGCCGCATTTCTTACAAAACCTTTCGACACGTCCGAACTGGTGAACATGATCCGGGAACATGTACGCAGCGAAAACGCGCCAAGAGGTTCGGAATCCCGCAAAACCCAAGATTCTTCCTTTCCGGCCGGAAGATTCCTGGGCTTGAAAATTCCCGTGACCCAAAAGACATGGAATTCCTTTCTGGGGGACAACCGCATTCTTGACCTTTTCGATGCCGCCGCGATAACGGCGGCGGAGCGCAGCCCGGAAACAAAACCCGCGTTCCCCGGCGGGAACGCTCCGGGCGGATTTCCGGGAGAACGCCCGGACTTTTCCGAGAAGCAGCTTTCCGATGAGGTATTGGACAGGATTGCGGGCAAAGTCGTCGAAAGAATGTCCGCGGAAATCATCAGCGAAATAGCCTGGGAAGTTGTGCCCGAACTGTCCGAAATACTGATAAAACGGTCGATCGAAGAAAACAGCCGGCCCCGTTGACGGATACCGGAAACGGGCGCCTCTGCCTTCCTCCGGCAACCGGAAAGATCCGTTTCCGCTTGCGGTGCGGCCCCATGGCCGCGCGCCCATCCAGGGTTCCATCATGATGTAAATCCGTTCTTTCCTGACAGGAACATTGCGGGATACGCGGGCGAGGAGCCCCCCCTTCCTCGCGGAAATTTCCCTCGTGAAATGGGTACTGGACGGCCCCCCGTAATTAGAATAAAATTCCACCTTTTATCCGATTTCAACCGTTCGCTTCGAAAGACGCTGCCGGCATCAGTAGAAATGCGCGCCTGCGGTGCGACCTGGTGAAATAGAGGTTTTCAATGCCCCGCGAACCCCTTGCCAAATCCTACAACCCCGCAGAGGTCGAGAAAAAGTGGTACCTCTTCTGGGAGGGTAAAAATTATTTCTTTGCGGACAATACGGAGACGAAGCCGCGTTTTTCGATCGTGATCCCGCCGCCCAATGTGACAGGTTCGCTTCATATGGGGCATGCATTGCAGCACACGCTTCACGACATCCTTGTGCGCTGGAAAAGAATGCGCGGATACAACACCCTCTGGCTGCCCGGAACGGACCATGCCAGCATTGCGGTGCACTACGTTCTGGACAAGCAGCTGGCTGAAAAGAACAAAAACCGTTTCGATCTGGGAAGGGAGGAATTCCTGAAGCTCGCCTGGGAATGGAAAAAGACCAGCGGCGGAACGATTCTGAACCAGATGCGGCGTATGGGCGTTTCCTGCGACTGGAGCCGCGAGCGCTTCACGATGGATGCCCAGCTTTCGCGCGCGGTTGTGGAAGTCTTCGTACGCCTTTACGAAGAGGGTCTGATATACCGGGGCGAGTACATCGTCAACTGGTGCCCACGCTGCAGGACGGCTATTTCGGACCTGGAGGTCGTCTACGATTCCGAGAAAGGGAAATTGTACCACCTCAAATACCCCGTCGTCGGCAGCGGCGAACACGTCAGCGTCGCGACAACTCGGCCTGAAACAATGCTCGGGGACACCGCGGTCGCGGTGCATCCCGATGATGAACGCTACCGGCACCTGGTGGGCGGTAAAGTGCTGCTGCCTGTAATGAACAGGGAAATTCCCGTTATTGCGGATTCTTTTGTCGACCGGGAGTTCGGCACCGGCGTGGTTAAGGTGACGCCCGCGCACGATCCCAATGATTACGAAGCGGGGCGGCGTCACGGCCTTGACAGGATAACGGTTATCGATGAAAACGGCGCAATGACCGAAGCCGCGGGAATATACAGCGGGATGGACCGGTATGCGTGCCGGAAAAAACTTCTGGATCGGCTGTCGGCGGAAAACATCCTGTTGAAGACGGAAGATTATGTGCACAACGTCGGACATTGTGATCGCTGTTCCACGAGTGTCGAGCCTAAAATATCCCTGCAGTGGTACCTGAAAGTCGATTCCCTGGCAAAGCCGGCGATAGAGGCCGTGGAAAACGGCAGGATACGCTTCGTTCCCGATTCTTTCAAAAAGCGGTATTTCGAGTGGATGTACAACATCCATGACTGGTGCATCTCGCGCCAGTTGTGGTGGGGCCACCGCATTCCGGCCTGGTATTGCGATGCCTGCGGCCGCGTCCTTGTCTCCCGCTCCGCTCCCAAAGAATGCGACCAGTGCTCGGGCGCGTTGCGCGAAGAGAGCGATATCCTGGACACATGGTTCAGTTCGGCCCTCTGGCCGTTCACGACAATGGGCTGGCCCGAAGAAACCCGGGACCTTAAGGTTTATTATCCGACCGATACGCTGATTACCGGGCCGGATATCATTTTCTTCTGGGTGGCCCGCATGATCATGATGGGGCTCAAGTTCACGGGAGAGGTTCCGTTCCGGGAGGTGCACATAAACGGGATTGTCCGGGACGCCAACCGGAAAAAAATGAGCAAGACAAAGGGCAATATCATCGAGCCGCTGCAACTCGTCGACCGGTATGGGGCCGATGCGGTGCGCTTCACGCTTTCGTCGATGGCAGTTCCCGGAACGGATATTCCGTTTTCTTCAGAACGCATGAAAGGGTACAGCGCTTTTGCCAACAAGGTCTGGAACGCCGCGCGCTTTGTTCTCATGAATCTGAAAGAAGAGGATTCTGCCGTCGATGCGGATGAAATCGACAACCTCCTCCGGGCCGGGCCGAGAAACATGCCCATTGAAGACCTCTGGATTCTGCATCGCTTGAATCATGTTTCCTCGGATGTATCGGACGCTCTCGAAAAGTACCGTTTCCACGAAGCATCCGCCCTGATATACCAGTTCATCTGGCACGAGTTGTGCGACTGGTACATTGAACTGGTGAAACCGATACTGACGGATTCCGGGGTGCAGGAGGATGAAAGAGCTTCACGGTCAAAAATCCTTGTTTACGTTCTTGATGCCGCGCTTCGGATCCTGCATCCTTTTATGCCTTTCCTGACCGAGGAGATCTGGCAAAAGATACCGCATAAGGGCGATTCCATCATGATACAGCGGTATCCCGTCGCGGGGAAGGCCAGGGAACATCCCGTTGCAGCACGGCAGATGCAGGATTTGATGGAACTGGTCGGCGGCATCCGGTCCCTGCGCGCGGAGATGAATATAGATCCCAAAAGGTTTCTGGATGCGACCCTCTGCATTCCGTCCGAAGACGACAGGGATCTCGTGGTGCGGAACCTGGGAAAGGTCCGCTCCCTGGCGAAGATCCGGTCGGTTCAATTCTCGAAAACCCTGCCGGCATCGACGCTTCGGGGCGTATGGCGAGTCGGTGAATTCGGACTCGACGTCCAGGGCGCAATCAATATCGCGGCGGAAAGGGAAAGGCTGCTGAAGGAGAATGCGCGCATCGAGGAAGAGATCGAGAGAATAGAGAAAAAATTGACAAGCGGCAAATTCCTTTCAGGAGCGCCGGAAAATGTCGTATCGGAAAACAAGTCCCGTCACAAGGAGTTGAAGGAAAGACATCTTAGAATTCAATCCAACTTGAAAAAATTACCCGTTGAATAATTATGGCCAATATCAGAATTCCGGATATTCTCACCGACCTGTCCCACGTGGGGACGGCCGGACTGCCCGCAGGAGGATCCCGGGTTATTTCGCAGGAGCTTGAAATTTGCCGTCATTGGGGCTTCCGTATTGAAGAAGAAGGCGGCAGGGTATTTCTGCGCTTCGACGACGATCAGGTCGTCCCGTATTGGATACAGCGGGAAACGCCGGATCTTGCCTGGGACGGGTTGAGGGTAAACGGGTTTTTAAGCCTGGATTCCACCAATAAAGAAGCGCTCCTTCAGGCGCGCATGGGCGCTCCGAGCGGCACGTTGATAATCGCGGAGGAACAGACATCCGGAAAAGGAAGAGGGGACCGAAGCTGGTATTCGCCGGCGGGAAGCGGACTGTATTTTTCCCTGATCGTCCGGCCCGGGCAATCCAGTCAATACTGGCCATTGCTGACGCAGGCCGCGGCGGTTGCGCTGGCCGAGGCCCTGCGGGAGCTTGTCGACACAAAAGTCATCCCCCATCCCCTGGATGTCGACATCAAGTGGCCCAATGACGTGCTGATCTGCGGGAAAAAATGCGCCGGGATCCTGCTCGAGACCACAGCCGGAAGCGGCAACAATCCTGCGGTCGTCGTCGGTGTGGGCATCAACGTGCGCGGCGCAAGCGTTGCGGAGGAAATGGTCGATGACGCCATCTGCATTGATGAGCCGGCGCGGACCGCCGTGCCGCGGCGCAGGATCCTTGTTGTTTTTCTTCGTCATTTTCAGGCCGAGTACCGGTCCTTTGAAACCGGGAAACATTCGGAAATCCTGGATCGCTGGAAAAGCCACTCCACAATGTGGGATGGGGCGCGGGTATGGATCGAGGAGAACGCTGGACGCCGCCGCGCGCTGACGCGGGGCCTGAACGAGACCGGGGCTTTGATGGTGGAGACCGAGGACGGTTCCCTGGAAACCATCCTTGCCGGCGACGTGCGCATCAGACGCCCCTAGCGCGTTCAGGAACCGGGCCTCGTTCCAGAATGGAAGGCCGAGGGACGGGAAACGGGGGAATGAGAAACACTTATATTTCCCCGGCGGATTCGTGAAGGGATTGCTTTCCCCAATCGGAAAGATTTCAGCCTTGGATTCAGAATCGAAGGAGAACCATGCTCTTTAAAGGATCGTCCGTGGAACGGAACGGAAAAAGAACCGGCCTGTTCGCCCGGATGAAAAAAGCTCTCGGGGCCACCAAGGATAATCTCGTCGGCAGGATTGAATCGGTCCTTTCCTCGCGTCCGGCGATCGACGAGGAGTTGCTTGACGACCTGGAGGAAACACTGCTTTCGGCGGATCTCGGGGTGCGCGTGACGGAAAGAATTATGCATGCAATCCGGGAAAAGCGGAAAAAGAAGCTCATAGAAACGGCAGAGGAAGCTAAAGCCGAACTCAGAAGCCAGCTGTATGCAATTCTGAGCGTCAAGGAAGCAAAGAAACCTTCTGAAGAAGAAGGAATCCGGGTATGGATGATTGTCGGAGTGAACGGTACGGGCAAGACGACCACGATCGGCAAGCTGGCGGCGAAGATATCCCAGGCCGGGAATACCGTGCTCGTGGTCGCGGCGGACACTTTTCGACCCGCGGCGATTGAACAGTTGAGCGTGTGGGCCGAACGTTCCGGCGCGGATCTCATCAAAAGCAAAATCGGCATGGATCCCTCGGCCGTGCTGCATGACGCCCTTGCGGCCGCCAGGGCGAGAGGTAGCGATTTCGTGATAATCGACACCGCCGGCAGACTGCACACCAAGGGCAATCTCATGCAGGAACTGGAAAAAATGCGGCGCGTCGCCGAAAAGAAGATCCCCGGTGCCCCCCATGAAGTGCTTCTGGTCGTCGATGCGACGACCGGGCAGAACGGTTTGTCGCAGGCGCGCGAATTCATGAAGTTTACAGGTATTACCGGCCTTATTGTCACCAAGCTGGACGGAACCGCCAAAGGCGGGATCGTATTCGGAATCAGCCTGGAACTCGGCATTCCAGTCCGATACCTGGGCGTTGGGGAATCCCTCGAGGACCTGCTGGAGTTCTCCCCGGAATTTTTTATCGATTCACTGTTCAGCGAGACTTCGAGCCAGCCGCCTCCCCTGCCCTGAAGGCTGAGCGGGGACGACTTCATGGAACCTGCCTGCGCCTCGATTCCGACATTGAGTATTGAGAAAGGGGACCGGAAGGTGGGTATGTCCGCTGCCGAGATCCAGCAACAAATTATTATCCACAACCATTCCGCTTCGCAATGGCTCTGCTTCAAAAATCCGCTCCGGATTATAGAAGCAACAAAGGTGGAACAGGTTCGGCCGTGCCTAGAAAATATCGAAACCCAGGTAAGGGAAGGGGGGATTTATGCGGCCGGATTCATCAGTTATGAAGCGGCGGCCGCTTTCGACGGGGCAATGCGCACCGGGAGGTCCGCTGATTTCCCTTTGCTCTGGTTTGGGCTGTATCCGCCTCCGGAACCGATCCGCCTTCCCGCACCCCAAAGAAGCGCGTATTCCATGGGCGAATGGGCTCCTTCCATAGGCAAACCCGACTATTTCGGCGCGATAGCCGAAATCAAGGAGCGCATCCGTGCGGGGGATACCTATCAGGTCAATTACACGTTTCTGCTCCGCGCTGCATTCGCGCGGGACCCCTGGAATCTCTTTCTGTCGATGGTGCGGGCACAAAACCCGGGGTACTCCGCATGGGTGGATACCGGACGTTACGCGATCTGTTCCGCTTCACCGGAGCTTTTTTTCGATCTGCGGCGAAACCGGCTGACATGCAAGCCGATGAAGGGAACCGTCCGGCGGGGGCGAACGCTAGGAGAAGATGAATCTCTGGCCGGATGGCTCCAAAGCTCCGAGAAAAACCGGGCGGAAAACCTGATGATCGTGGACATGATACGGAACGATCTGGGGCGCGTCGCCGAGGCCGGGAGCGTCGAGGTGGAAAGGCTTTTTGAAGTGGAGCGCCACCCGACACTGTGGCAGATGACCTCGACCATACGGGCGGACACCCGAAAACCCCTGGCCGAGATCCTGGCCGCGCTTTTTCCATCCGCCTCTATCACGGGCGCTCCAAAAATCCAAACCATGCGCATCATCGCGGATCTTGAAAATTCGCCTCGAAATATATACACGGGCTGTATCGGGTACATCGGTCCGGGCCCCTGCGCTCAGTTCAATGTCGCCATCAGAACCGCGGTCGTCGACCGGGTCCGTGAGACGGCCGAATACGGAACCGGAGGGGGCATTGTCTGGGATTCGGAGGGCGAGGATGAATATACCGAGGCGATATTGAAAGCGCGCATACTGACGGAACAAAGGCCCGATTTCTCCCTGATGGAAACGTTGCTGTGGACGCCGGGGCAGGGATATTTTTTGCTGGATTACCATATGAAGAGGCTGGAGGATTCGGCCGCTTACTTCGATTATCCCGCCCGTATCGGGGTTATAAGAAACGCGCTGCACGGAAAAGCCGCCTTTTTCCCGGATGCGGACCGGAAGGTCCGTCTACTGCTGGACCGGAACGGTTCCATTCAGATCCAGTCCTCGCCCTTGCCTGCCCCGGCTTCCCCTGAGCCCATGAAAGTCGGGATCGCCTCAAAGCCCGTAAATTCCAATAACATTTTCCTTTACCATAAGACCACTTTCCGAGATACCTACGAATCCGCCCGGCTCGGATGTCCCGGATGCGACGACGTTCTGTTATGGAATGAAAGAGGGGAGTTCACCGAATCCTCTGTCGCGAACCTTGTAGTGGAAATGGACGGGGAACTGGTAACGCCCCCTGCGGACTCGGGGCTCCTGAGAGGTGTTTTCCGGGCCTGCCTGCTGGATCAAGGCAAAATCCGGGAACGCGTTCTGCATGTTGCCGACAGAAAAAATTTCAAGAGCATTTATCTGATCAATTCCGTCCGCAGATGGCGGGAAGCCGTGTTCATTTAGGGTTGGCGCAAGAATACGTTTGCATTTCGGCGCGGGCCCTCGGCTCTGCTTCCCGCGCAGCGGCAGGAAGTCATGCATAAATGGGATTGAGCCGAAGGGCTATTCTTTGAGCAGCGCCTGGGGATCCAGAAGCGTCATGCGGCGGTGGTCCACTTCGAGGATTCCTTCTTTCCGGAGACGGGCGATGACCCGGGTAACGGTTTCCCTTGAAGTTCCCACCATTTCAGCAAGTTCCTGGTGTGTTATTTTCAGATCAATGATCGTTCCGTGTGCATCCTGGATCCCGTGACGTTTCGCCAGATCATGAATCCCTCTTCGGATCTTGGCGTCTGCCTTGCTCGAGCTCAGGCTCTGCGTCTGCCAGACCTGGCGTAGGCGGGCGCACAGAACGTCGATGATCTGCAGGAGGACCTTCTCGTTGTGCATCAGGTATTTGTGAAAATCCGTGCCGCTGACTGAAATGATCTTGGAATCCTCCATAGCGGAAACGGTCGCCGGCGCGGTTTTGCCGTCCAGCAGGGACATCTCCCCGAAAAAATCTCCGGCTTTATGAATGGCCAGTATGGTTTCCCGCCCCGAAGAACTGGACTTGGCCACCTTTACCTTTCCGGTAAGCACCAGATACATGTAATTCCCGGTCTCTTCTTCCAGGAAGATAATCTGGTTTCTGCGATAGGACCTCAGGATGAAAATATGCTGCAACGCACTGAATTCCGCGTCCGTCAGTGTGGAAAAAAGGGGAACCTTGCGAATCTGGTCTACTTTCATGGCAGTTTCAACCTGGTGATCTCGGTTCTTTTAGGATCGTCCAAAGGATTATTTGGAAACAATCGACGCAGCAGAAGCCTGCAGGCGGCGAGCACCATGCCGGCCAGGATGGAAAGAACGCAGGCCACGACGACGATGAAAAATGCCAGCACCGTGGACCCTAGAATGCTGACCGGAATTCCCCAAACCGTGCCCGGTTTGGAGCTTTTGTCGTAAATCCACTTGACGGAATAGCTGTATTGAATGGGCTTGAGGATATCGTCTGCGGTATCGGCGCTGAAGGAGCCTTCCAGCACGCACATCAGGGGGCCGATTCTCCGCAAGTAAGCTCTTTTGCCCGCTCCGGAGTATACGGGCGCCAGGGAAATTTCATTGAAATACTCTTCGGCGACCTGGTGCGTTGGAAATTTCAGCAGAGACAGGATTCCCGACTGGGTATTCACACGATAATGGGCCCGGGCGATTTCCATGTCGTAAAGAACGGAAACAATGGTGCCGGTCGTTTGTTCGCTAAGGGATTCGAAAGCTTTCGTTCCCGGGAAATACTGGAGCGTCGAAATATCCAGGCCGTTTTCGGGAAAAAGTGAAACAAGGGAGGGAAGACCTTGCCCGGGTGGGCCGATCCTGTTGCTGACCGAGCGGGCCACGCGAAGGAGCACCGTGTCGGGAATCCCGCTGCCCAGGATGCGGATCCATCTTCGCCCGCGGCAAAAAATGAGCCTGCCGGATGCGGATGCAAAGGCATCGCCGGGAGGCCCTTCCAGTATCCCGGATGTCCGCAGAAGAGTCAGCAGGGAGAACGCAGCCCGGGAATCTATCAGAGACACAACTTCGATGGACAGGCTTGCGGATCCGGCTGCACTGTATGTCCTTTGCGCATAGGTATCGAAGCCGACATCCGCAATCAGATCCCCGTTTTCCACACCGGTTAATTTGGAGGGATCGGAAAACTGGTCTTCAGACGTTAGTTTCCGGAGTTCCTCGAATTCGAGATCCGCCGGGAAATAGCTGTCCGCGACGAGCTCGATTTGCGCGATCGCGGTCATGGTCGCAAGGCAAATGGCGAAGAGAAGGGCAAGGGATCTCATTTATCTTGGAGGGCCCGGTAGGCGATCGGGTAACTTCCCAGCTTCTTCATATAATCCTCGATGCCGGAAAAGAGCGCTTCCGCCAGCCGCTCGCGATTCTCCTCGCTTCCGAGAGCTTTTTCATCCTTCGGATTGCTGAGAAAGGCTACTTCCGTGAGGATCGAAGGCATGTCGGCGCCTATTAACACAACAAATGGTGCCCGCCTTACCCCGCGATCCCGCGCGGATATAAAGATCGTTCGAGCGTTCCGGTAGAGTCTTTTCTGAACCACTGCGGCGAATTCTCTGGATTCGGCGGATTTGTCCGCCCGGGTAATCTGAAGGACCATGGTTTCGAGGTCGCGGATACTGTTTCCCGACCCCGCATTTTCACGGGCGGCCACTTCCCGCTCCTGGCCGGTATTGGCAAAATCAAGATAATAGGTCTCTACACCGCTCGTGGAACGCTGCCGGCTTGAATTGGCATGGATGGAAAGGAACAAATCCGCGCGAGCTTGATTTGCTATTTCCGTGCGCTCCTCGAGGGAAACGAAGACATCCCTGTCCCGCGTCAGGATCACTTCCGCTCCGAGTCTCTGCTCCAGCTTGCTTTTCAGTTTAAAAGCCAGGGAAAGAACCAGGTTTTTTTCCAGCAGTCCGCCCGGACCCACAGTCCCGAGATCGTGCCCGCCGTGCCCCGGATCTATCACGATCCGCCCGATCTTCAGCCCGAGAATGCGGGTCAGGGTTCTTTCTCCTGCACCGGTGGGTTCCGCCTCTTTCGGCGTGTCGGGAAGGTCTTTCAGGACCAGGTCCGAAATCAGGACTTTTTTCCCGCCCAGGCTTCGTGTGTCTTTATTTTCAGAGGCGCCTGAATGTGTGTCGTTCTCCGGAAAGTCCCTGGAACGCGCGCTTTCGGGGGCGGGATCCTCAATATCGGACGGTTTCCGGGTATTCGGGGACCGTCCTGTAGTCACAGGTTCTGGCTTTGTGGCTTTTGCCTGCTCCCCGGGGAGATTGTGCAGGTCGATAACGATCCGGTCGGGATTCTGGAGCTTAAAAACCGAGTAGGCCTTGAACTGGGCAAAATCAAGCACTATACGGACTGTATCGGGCGTGTACTGGGCTATCCGGACCTGTTTGACGAACCTGTCCTGGATGGAGAGGGTGCGGTTGTGCAGGCCATCGGACAATGTAGCGCCGGAAATATCGAAGTACATGCGGACGGGATTATGGAGGAGCGCTTTTTCATATAGGGCATCGGAGTCCATATCGATGACCAGGCGCGTGTAATCCCTGGAAGACCAGTGGCGAACGTTGCGTATCATCGTTCTTCCGCCGGTATGATTGGAATCGCCCGGCTTTTGAACCGTTTCCTTTTCGGATTGCCCGGGGGATGACGACACGGAAGCGGTTTCCGGAGATTTGACTGCGGAATTTCCGTAATGCGCTTTAAGAATCCGGGAAGCTTCTTCCGCCTTGTCCGGGTCCTTCAGCTTAGCGGTGGAGATGTCCCAGATTCGCATTAAGGCGTCCGGGCAGTTCGCGTTCCCGCCGTAATCCGATACCAGGAAATTGAAACGTTTCACGGCCAGGTGATAATATTCCGCCCGGGCGAAAAGATCCCCCATTTTCTGGTATGTGAGCCCCTCTTTATAAACCGCTTCCGGAGCAAGGATGAAGTGCGGATCCCGGGTGTAGACCGTTCGGAAGGATCTTGCGCATTGCAGATACTCTTCAACGGATGCATCCGGCTTCTGCTCGAGCTCGCCGCACTCCTTTTCGGATTGCGCAAACGCAAGCTCCGCTCCGGCGGTATCCCATTGACCGGCCTCAACGGTAGAGACCGAAAAAAGTGCAAGGAGGAGGAGGCAGGGCAATGCGCGAAAGCCTTTTGGGATGCAAACGCCTTGATCCATGATTCGAATCATAAAGGTAACGAAATTTAAAGTCAAGGTTATATTGACAGAACTTATTGATAATTAAGGTATTTGCGGCCTATCTTTTCTGTTTGCCCCTTATTCATACATTGTATGATCGGATTGAACTGCCGATGCTTGAGATCCCATTATTTTCCGAAAAGTAACGGTCTCTCCAGATCCGGCTGCGTCTCGTGTTCCCGGAATTGCACTTTGCCGCGGTCAGCGGGCCGGCGGTATGTTGGTTAAATGGAGCACTCCTGCGGCATCGACATAACGGTACGTCCGGTTTTCCTGTACCTGCACGTTTTCTCTCCTTTCTCTGTATCGGCGTGTCACGGACCGGACATAATTAATCGTTTCTTCGTATCCCGGAATCCGGCCCAGGCGCCGGACCAGGTTTTCGCCGGCATTGTAGGCGGCGAGACTCAAATCCAGATTGTTATCGAACATGTCCATCAGGGAACGAAAATGCCGCACTCCGGCTTTGATGTTCTGCTCCGGATCGAAGCTGTTTTCCACTCCCAACCGCCTGGCTGTTTCCGGCATCAGCTGCATTAGGCCCCGGGCGCCCTTGGAGGAAACGGCATTGGGATTGAAGCCCGATTCCGTTTCGATTATCGATTGAATGAGTGAAGGATCGAGCTCGTAATAACTGGCGTATTTTTTTATTATAGGATCGAAATTCCGCGAATCGGGACGGTTGATTGCGTTGCCGAGAGCCGAAATCCGTTCATTGTCCGCAAACGGGGGAGTATAATGCGCCGAATTTTCTGCCGATACGGGCGCTATGTTCGTAAACACCTGCGCTCCGCTCTTGTCATGGTATGTGAAGAATTCTTCGCCGCTTGCAAAGGCCGCCGTAGACGCAAGGGCTAAGGATAACAAAAGCAGGGATAGGGCGATTTTGGGCAACATCGCGTGCCGTCGGTAAAAAGCCTCCGGAGGCCGCAAGAGAGGCTTGAGTAAAAAAATGCCTGTATCGCGCACTGCAGCGATTTTATCGCGGCCATAGGCAGCCGTAAAGTTCCTCAAACTTCGCTACCCATGATTTCTTCGACAACCGAGTAGCCGTATTCGATAGCATCGGCCAATTTCGCGGAATCTTTACCCCCGGCTTCGGCTAATTCAGGTTTTCCGCCGCCGCCGCCGTCTACTATGGAAGCGATTTTTTTTATGATTTGACCCGCCGGCGCTTTCTTGCTGATGTCTCCCGTTACCATGACGACCAGAGCTGCGTTGCCGTTTTGGTCGGTTCCTAGGATGACAACTCCCGATCCTATTTTCTGTTTCAATTCATCGGCGAGGTTTCGCAAGCCTGCCCGGTCGATGGTCGGAACCTGAGCGGATAAAACCTTAATGCCCTGAATTTCCCTGGCGGAGGCGAGCATGTCCGCGATGTTGGCCCTGGCGGATTTGGCCTGCAATCTCTGATTCTGTCTCTGCAATTCCCGGATGGTGCTTTGAAGTTTTCTGATGTAGGCATCGATTTCGTTTCTGGACACTTTATGGTCCGCCTGCAGGTTCTCCAGAGTCTCATCGCAGCAACGGAACCTTTCAAATGCGGCCGGGCCTGTCAGGGCCTCGACGCGGCGAATCCCTGCTGAAATCCCCGCTTCGCTTATTATTTTAAAAAGCCCTATGGATCCCGTAGCAGGCACGTGGGTGCCGCCGCAGAGCTCTTTGCTGAATCCGGGCACTTCGACAACACGGACACTCTCCTGGTACTTTTCGCCGAAAAGGGCGACCGCGCCCGATTTCATGGCGCCGTCCAAATCCATGACTGTGGTTACGACATCCGTGTTGCTCCAGATGCATTCATTGACGGAATCCTCGATTTTCCGGATTTCAGCCGTTGTCAGGGGCGCATAGTGGACAAAATCGAACCTGAGGCGATCCGGCGAAACCAGGGAACCGGCCTGCTTCACATGGTCTCCCAGAACCCGGCGCAGCGCCGACTGGAGAAGGTGGGTCGCGGTATGGTTTTTCATGGTGCGATGCCGTTTAGCCAGATCCACCGCGGCTTCCACCTCGTCCCCTGTATTGAGGTTTCCTTTTTCCATCTCCACGTGATGCGCGATTGCCGTACCCTGATAGACGGTGTTGTCGACCCGCGCGCAGTTGTCGCTTTTGCAGAGATATCCGGTGTCTCCAACCTGGCCCCCGCCTTCGGCATAAAAAGGCGTTGCATCCAGGACCAGCTCGCCTTTCTGTCCGGCCTCGAGGCGCTCCGAGCGTTTTCCTTCCACCAGGATCGCCCGGACGGTCGCTTTTGTGGGACCGGACAGTCCGTAACCGACAAAACTGGTTCTCCCGTCGAATACGGACCGGGCGACCTGTTCGTTGACCTTGCCCGCAAGGTAATCCCGGCGGGAACGTTCCTGCTGTTTTTCGAGCGCACTCGCAAACCCGGCCTCGTCGACAACGAGGCCGTTTTCCATGGCGAGATCCTCGATGATTTCAATCGGGAGGCCCCTGGTATCGTATAGAAAAAACGCCTCATTTCCCGGCATTGTGCGGGATCCCCTTGCCTTGATGACTTTCACCCGCTCGTTGAAATCCTCGAGTCCCTCTTGCAGGGTGCCCGCGAAAGAATCCTCTTCCTGCTTGATGACCCGGGCGATGGTGTCCCTGTTTTGAACAAGTTCCGGGTAGGCGGCTTTCATTTTTTCGACAACGGCGCCGGAAACGCGGTACAGAAAGGGGTCCTGGATTCCGAGCCGCTTCCCGTGCACGATGGCCCGCCTCATGATTTTGCGCAGGACATACCCGCGCTTGTCGTTCCCGGGGTACTGGCCGTCGCCGATTACGAAAGCGGCGGCCCGGACATGGTCCGCAATGATTTTCATCGAAACGTCGTCGTTCGGGTTGCTTCCGTAGCGGAGTCCGGATATTTCGGAAACGGCGTCGATCAGGGGGGCAAAAAGATCGGTGTCGTAGTTGGAATTCTTTCCCTGAAGGATGGTCGCGATCCGTTCAAAACCCATTCCGGTATCGATGGAGGGGGCCGGAAGGGGATGCATCCCGCCGTCGCTATCGCGGTTGTACTGCATGAATACGAGGTTCCAAACCTCGATCCATCGGCCGCAGGAACAGGTCAAGTCGCACTCCCCGTGATCCGGCTGCGGGCTTCGTCCCAGGTCGAAATGGAGCTCGGAGCAGGGTCCGCAGGGTCCGGTGTCTCCCATTGCCCAGAAATTGTCCGCTTCGCCGAGACGCAGGATTTTCTGCGAAGGAATTTTCTCCTGGGAATTCCAGATAGTGTAGGCTTCGTCGTCGTCTTCATAGACGGTTACCCATAAACGCTCCGGATCCAGCCCGAACTCCCGGGTGAGCAGTTCCCATGCAAAATGAATGGCGTCTTTTTTGAAGTAGTCCCCAAAGGAAAAATTGCCCAGCATTTCGAAGAACGTATGATGCCGGCTTGAGTGCCCGACATCCTTGAAATCGTTGTGTTTTCCGCTGACGCGCATGCATTTCTGGCTGGTGGAGGCTCGGCGGTAGGGGGGCAGACGGTTGCCCAGAAAAATCTCCTTGAACTGGTTCATCCCGGCATTGGTAAACAGAAGCGTGGGGTCGCTGAAAGGAATCAGGGACGAACTGGGTACGATGGTGTGCCCGTTGCGCCTGAAATAGTCCAAAAAAGTCCGCCGTATCGTATCGCTGCTGCTCAATGCACTCTCCCGTTTATAAATGCCGCGCCATTTCCGCCGGAAGCTTCCGTTTCAAAACGTCCACGATGGTGTCTCGACCATATCCCCGGCGGTGCAGATGATTCACGAGATTGCGGACACCCCTGGAATCCTCCGGCATGCTTCTCTTGGCAAAATGCCTCTTTAAATATTCCTCCAGGGCGTAACTATCGCCTACCAGGGAACGAACCCGGTCGAGCGCGGCGGCTATGTCCGGGTCCGACACATGGCGCCGCTGGAGGGCATCCCGAATTTTTCCGGGGCCCCAACCCTCCCGGCCGACCCGGTAAAGTGAAAAATTATACGCGTAATCCCGGTCGTTGAGAAGGTCGAGCTCCTCGAGACGGTCGAGAACGGTTTCCACCAGGGATTGCTCCGCCATTTCGAGGAGCTTTTGACGCATTTCCCCCCTGCTGTATGCGCGGCGCGCGAGAAGGATTCCGGCTTTTTTCCGCAGTCTTTTTTGAAGATCCGAGTCCACCGGAATTCCCTGTTGCGTTTCAAAAAATACTGTTGTCGCTTCGACCGCGGCAGGTTCGGATCCGGGCATGCGATTTGATTTGCTACGTCCGTCTAACGGCAGGGCGCATGCGGCGGCTATTTGATCATTTCCAGCTCCATCGACTCAATCGCCGCGTCCTTCGTCGTGTATATGCCCTGGACCCGAAGCTTGAACTCCTCGGGATTGGTCGAATAGTTGAGCGCGTCTTCCAGGGTTATGCGTTCCGCCTTGTAATGCTCGTAGATCGACTGGTCGAAAGTCTGCATGCCGTATTCGGACGTGCCGGCCGCGATCGCCTCCCGGAACAGTTTTACTTTTTCAGGATCCAGGATGCAGTTACGGATATACTCCGTGACACGCATAATTTCAATAGCCGGGATGCGCCCGGCGCCGTCGGATCTCCGGATCAGACGCATGGAGATCACGGCCCGGAGCACCATGGCGAGCTGAAGGCGTATCTGGCGCTGTTGATGGTTGGGAAATACGGTCGTGATTCTGTTGATGGTTTCTGCGGCGTCCATTGTGTGGAGCGTGCTGAACACCAGGTGGCCGGTTTCGGCCGCAAGCAGGGCGGTTTCGATTGTTTCCAGGTCGCGCATTTCTCCGACCAGGATGACGTCGGGATCCTGGCGCAGGGAGCTGCGAAGGGAAGACGCGAAATCGACGGCGTCCACGCTGATTTCCCTCTGGCTGATCAGGCTCAATTTATCGGTATAGAGGAATTCTATGGGGTCTTCGATAGTGATGATGAGCCGCATCATGTTCTGGTTTATATAGTTCAGCATCGAGGCGATGGTCGTCGATTTTCCCGATCCCGTCGTGCCGGTGACCAGGATCAGCCCTCTGGGTTCGCGCGCAATTTTTTCCACGACTTTCGGCAGGCACAGCTCGCTGAATGCCATGATGTTGCTGGGTATGGCGCGGATGGCGAGGGAAACGTTCCCGCGCTGCTGGAAAATGTTCATCCGAAAACGGCCCAACCCGCGCACGCCGTAGCCGACATCCACTTCGCTCGAGTCCCGGAAGCGTTCCTTCTGCCTGTTGTTCATGACCGAAAATGCCATCATGAGGCACTCTTCCTTTTCCAGTTTTGCATGGTCCCCGAGAGGCACCAGTTCTCCGTTTATGCGAATGTGGGGAAGGCATCCCACTTTCAGGTGCATATCCGAGGCGCCCTTGTTGACCATGGTGCGAAGCAGTGTATCGAGGTTCATAAGAGTCCCGTGTCGCGCCGTCGGGGAACAAGGAGGCCATCGGATGGGACAGGGCCGATCCATGGGGATCCCTGCTCCCGGTCCATAAAAAATCAGGCGTGCTTCAGGGCCTCCAGGCAGTCCCCACGGAGCCGAATAGAGATTGAACCCGTGATAATTTCTCCGGCCTCTTCTCCGCGCGATAAAGCCGGTTTTCGGCGGCATAGAGCCACCACTCACGGGCAAAAGTGGAAACACACCCTCGCTTTAGATATCGGCTTCAAAGGAGGCAAACGATAGTCTCTGATTCCAAAAAATGCTCCTGAAACTTCCGGCCGGCCGGATTTTGTATTCCGGACCGGCGGGAGTCTTTCACCTTGACGGACCAAATCCATTTCCGTAACATTCCTACCCTATGAAAATGCAGCGGGAACCGACAGCTGAAGTTCGCAACCAGGCGGAGAGCGCTGCGGACATTTCGCCCAGGACCGTCGGCGTGTGCATTGCCGGAGCCTTGATACCCGGACTGGGGCACGCCATTTTGGGCAAGTGGGACCGCGCCCTGGTTTTTTTGTTCAGCATTGCATGCCTGTTCGGGATGGGGCTCTACCTGCAGGGCACATTATTCAGTCCGGCAATCCAGACCGTTACGGCGCTGCTGAAATTCTTTGCCGACGCCGGCGCCGGCCTGTTTTACTGGATCGCCCTTCTCGGCGGTCTCGGAAAGGGAAATCCAACCTCCTACACATACGACTACGCCAACGTGTTCCTCTATGTCGCGGGTCTTCTGAACATGCTGGTCGTTATGGATGTCTTCGACATCGCCATGGGCCGAAAGCAATGAAAAATCATTTTGTTCTGATGCTGGTTTTCAGTGTTTGTACATCCCTTGTCCTTTCCTTCATCGCAAAAAAGAGCGTGAAAGAGCGCACCCGGTATTTTTTGTCGTTGTTGGGCGCTTTTGTTGTCCTGTCGGTACTGGCCAGCTGGCTGATGTTCCCCTTCCCGTTTTAGGGAGACCGCCGCGGCGGATTGCGCGGCATTCGTCCGCCAGGGAACTGAAAGAAGCCTATGAGTTTTCAGGGACGCACGGCCATAATTTCCGGAGGCACCCGGGGCATCGGACGCGCCATCAGTCTGGAGCTGGCTCGACGCGGCTGCAATATCGCCTTTAATTACGTCCGGAGCCGGGATTCGGCGGCGTCTCTCGTTTCGGAGATTTCGAAAATGGGGTGCGGGGCCCTCGCTTTCGAATTGAACGTGGCGCACCATTCGGCCGTCGCCGGAATGGTGCGGGAAGTGAAAGAGAGGTTCGGCTCCATTGATTTTCTTGTCAACAACGCCGGTATCGTCCGGGATACGCTGCTGCTGAGAATGAAAGAGCAGGACTGGGATGACGTCATCGATATCAACCTGAAGGGCGCGTTCAACCTATCCAAGGCCGCTGCCGCGGCCATGCTGAAGGCGCGCTCGGGATCCATTTTGAATATCACATCGGTCAGCGGAATCCATGGAATGAGCGGTCAGGTAAACTATTCCGCTTCCAAGGCAGGGCTGATCGGATTGACCAAAGCCCTGGCCAGAGAATTCGCCGGGCGCAATATCACCGTCAACGCCCTGGCGCTGGGATTCATCGAAACGGAAATGACGGGGAATTTGCCCGAGGATTACAAATCCGAGATTTTGAGGCAGGTACCTCTGGGACGTTTCGGCAATGCTGAGGAGATCGCCTCCATAGCCGCATTTCTTCTTTCCGCCGACGCACGCTACATAACGGGCCAGGTCGTCCAGGCCGATGGCGGTTTGGCCATATAGCCGATCGCGGTCTTTTCACATTTCCCGCGCAAGCCGCCGCTTCAGCCTGCTTGTCCTTTTTTTTTCCCCACCGGGGTTTCCAGAAAACATTCCCTGCATTTTCATGCCGAATTTTTTGGCGAATATCCGCTCAAGGTCATTTTAATTTAAACGGGATTAAGAGCTGAATTCGGAAAACGGTTGCTGGGGGAGGGTTATGGAAAGGCGCGAAGAGCTTTCCCGGGACAACGGGCGGGATATCCTGGATTTGATGTCCAATCTTCTTGGCCGCGGGGGCGATACCACAGCTGCCCACAGGGCCTCCAGGCGTCTGCTGCTACATTTCGGATCGGCCCAGAAAATAGCGGGTGCATCGGTGGAGGAAATCCGCAGAGCCGGCAAGATTTCCCCCAACCAGGCAAGATCGCTTTATTATGCCGTAAAGCTGGGCCGCAGGGTTTGTTCCGAGCCTTTCCGCGCCGGGGAGCGTTTTTCGAACAGTCAGGATCTTTTTCAAAGATACCGGGCCCGTTTTTATTCCTGCAGCAGGGAACATTTTTACTCCCTTCAGCTTAACTCCAAAAACAGGCTGATTCGGGAAGTGCTTGTATCGATAGGGAGCCTGAATGCATCGGTTGTGCATCCAAGGGAAGTTTTCGCTCCGGCCGTTCGGGACAGCGCCGCCGCGCTCGTGTTCCTCCACAACCATCCTTCCGGGGATCCTGCTCCCAGCCGGGAGGATGAGGAGTGCACCCACCGCCTCTTCCGTGCGGGGCAGATCCTGGGCATCAGGGTGCTGGATCATATCGTGTTCGGACATGGCGGTTATTTCAGCTTCTCCGATGCCGGAAGGCTTAACGGCGCGTGAATATGCGGTTGTGATTGCACCTGTTTCGGCTGTAGGATGCGGTAGGTCCGAATTCCGCCACGGCTCCGGTCGGCAGCGGACAGGGGGGAATATGCCCTTATGAGGTTAAAAAAGCTGAAGTCGCCATCGGACACCTTTGATGTGCCTTTTCCCGAGGGGAAGAAATACGACGCAGTCGGATTTGGAGTGAATTCGGTCGATCATCTCTGTGTTGTGCCCGATTTTCCCGGAATCGATACAAAAACCGGAATGCTGCAATACAAGAAGTTGCCCGGAGGGCAGGTGGCTACCGCGATTCTGTTTCTTTTAAAAATGGGCTGCCGCGCGCACTATATCGGAAAGGTCGGGGATGACGGAGAGGGCCGGATGTTTCTGAAGAGCTTTGAATCCGAGTCCCTGGATGTCTCCTCTGTGTTGATCGAAAAAAACACGCCCACACAGTCCGCCTTCATTATTGTGGACAGCCGAAGCGGGTCGCGAACCATTCTCTGGCAGAGAAATGACAAATTGAATTTTAAAGGGGCCGAACTGGATCTGGGGAAAATCTGTTCCGGAAAAATATTGCACCTCGACGGATACGATTCCCGGGCGGCGGTCACGGCCGCGTCGGCATGCCGGGCCAGGGGCATACCCGTCTGTATTGATCTGGACAGGGTCGGCGAGGATTGCGATGCGCTGATAAAAAATGTCGACTTTCTCGTCGCCAGCTCGGATTTCTGTTGCGAATACACGGGAATTGCGGATGTTCATGGATCGTTTCAAGCTCTGGTCGATTCCTTCGAAGGATTCCTGGTCATGACTGCGGGTGCGGGGGGAGCGATTGCCTGCGTTGCGGGCGAAAGCCTTGTCTTCCCCGGCATCCAAGTCCGGGCTGCGGATACAACGGGAGCCGGGGATGTTTTCCATGGAGGATTTATCTACGGACTGCTGCAGAACTGGCCCCTCAACCGGATCATGGCATTCTCCAACGCCGCTGCCGGATTGAGCTGCCGCTATCTGGGCGCACAATCGGGAATACGCCCTCTGGACGAGATTCTGCATCGTGTCGAAACAAACGGCCTTTCAGACGGGCGCATTGTTGATTATTATAAATAAGTCATGGACAGGATATTTTTTGCGGATATCGACACCCAAAGGGATTTCATGCTCCCGGCGGGCGCCCTGTACGTCCCTGGCGCCGAGAAGCTCATTCCTAAATTGAGGCTTCTGTTTGACTTTGCCAGAAAAAACCGCGTGCATATTCTTTCTTCAGCCGATGCGCATCCTCCGGACGATCCCGAATTCGAGCAATTCCCGCCTCATTGTATAGAAGGGACAGAGGGCCAGCGCAAGCTGGAGGAAACCCTCCTGCCACATCCCCTTGTATTGAAAAACCGGCCGTCCGGCCGGAATCTGGCGGAGGATGTGAAAAAGCACCTGCAGATCATCGTGGAAAAACAAGCTTTTGACGTATTCAGCAACCCCGTCACCGGGCGCCTGCTGCGGGTTCTGCCTCCGCGGGCGGTTGTATTCGGCGTCGCCACGGAATTTTGCGTACAATCGGCCTGCCTCGGACTCCAGCGCAACGGGGTGCACACGGTTCTGCTCAGCGACGCCGTAAAAGCCCTTGCATCAAAGACGGAAAAAGTGGCTCTGGACAATCTGCTCCGGGCGGGCGTGGAGTTTACGACGCTGAATGCCATTTTAGGCGCTGCCTCTTCCTGATCCGGGGCGGCCACAATGCTGTTGACATAAGATAATTGAGAAGCGCAAAGCAGTGATTAAAGCTTACCAAAATTCGATTTCTGCAGCAAAATGTCGAATTTCAATTTCGATATTCCATTGGAAAAGGCGGTTGCCCGCTTAAGTCAACATCACTGGGTCGGCCCTTTAAAGACGGTTCATTGCGATTGGTTACAGGCATATATATCCATATCCCTTTCTGCAGTAGGAGCTGCGCATACTGCCATTTTGTTACCGTTCCCTACGATGAGGGAAAAATAGAAAAATACGGGGCAAGCCTGGTAAAGGAAATCGCCCTGTACGCGCAGAGCCTCGGAAAAGAGGTTGAAGTCGATTCCATCTATTTTGGAGGGGGAACTCCGAGCCTTTTGGATCCCCGAGACATCGAAGAAATATTGAATGCCTGCCGGGATCATTTTGCCGTTACGGAAGATTGTGAGATTTCCCTGGAAGCCAATCCCGATACGCTCCGGTGCGATAAAACGACAGCGTACCGGAATTCCGGCGTAAACAGGATTTCCCTGGGCGTGCAGTCGTTCCATGACAGGGAACTCGAAGCTCTGGGGCGAGCGCACAGGATGGATTCCATCGCAGAATCCGTCGAAACGCTGAAGACGGCCGGATTCACGAATATCAATCTGGATTTGCTTCTTGGAATTCCGCTGCAGACCGCCGAAAGCTGGCGGGCAGGACTTGAGCGGATACCCAATGCGGGATTTACCCACGTTTCCGTCTACATGCTGGACCTCGATGAGCCCTGCGCTCTTTCCGCAGCGATCTCCGAAGGCTCCCTCGCCGTCGCCGAGGATGACGCGGTGGCAGGATTATACCTGGACACCATTGGCATCCTGGAATCTTACGGATACCTTCAGTACGAGATCAGCAATTTTGCGAAGCCGGGATGCGCCTGCCGGCATAATCTGAAATACTGGACCCGCGAGCCAGTTGTCGGATTCGGACTTGCCAGCCATTCCTTTGACGGCCATAGCAGGCATGGGAATTTCCGCGGCATGGAAAGGTATTTGCAGGCGCTTCGCGCATCCTGCCTTCCCGTACAGTGGCGAAAAACCCTGGAAGAGGAAGAAATTCTGGGTGAAAAGCTGTTTTTGGGATTGCGCCTCAATAAAGGGGTTCGCTGGACCGACCTGGAGCGCGCGCACAGCCGCGACCGCTTGCGGGAATACGAGAACTTTCTGCGGGAATTAGGAGACGAGGGCTTCGTTGTGTGGGAAGGTTCCGACGTCAGGCTTACCCCGGAGGGCATGCTTCTGTCGAACGAGATTTTCCAGCAATTTGTCTAGCCCGCTTTTCACGCGGGAGTTCCGCTGCGGGTTGCCGGCGGTGCGGGAAATAATCGGACGGGTGATAATTCCCGGCGACGGATCCTGCCTCTTCGAACGATAAACTGGAACAGGATGAGACCGAATTACGGCTTCATTTTTCATCCGCCGAGTCCCCGAAAGATTTCTACCGCCGAATGCGCCAAAGACGCCGATCCGCAGGCGGCCCGCAGCGCGCGCCGTCCTTGCCGGCATTTCCGCGGCGATTCCGGGTCGGGGTATTGAAAAGATGGCGCTCTCTTTTAAAATCCCTTCATCGCTGTTAAGATGTTAGATTATCGGAAACACGAAAGGGGCGGCCGGGATCCCGAAATACCCACAGGAATTCCGGCCGCTTCGACTGAAAAGTAGCTGGATACCGGGAATTCACTGATTATTAACTTTTCTGCCCGCGATCAGCGCGGGCAGGCGGCAGACGGGTCATTATGGAAAAAGTTGCGATTGGCATTATCGGCGGAAGCGGTTTGTACGACATGGAGGAACTTACGGAACGGAGCGAAGTGGATTTGGACACCCCATTCGGCAGGCCTTCCGACAGTCTGATTCTGGGCACGCTGGCTGGAAAGCGCGTGGTTTTCCTTTCGCGGCACGGACGCGGGCATCGTTATCTCCCTTCCGAACTGAATTTTCGGGCCAACATATACGCGATGAAAAAAATTGGAGTGGAGCGGATTCTCTCCGTGAGCGCCGTAGGATCCCTCAAGGAAGAGATTGCGCCGCTGGATATTGTATTGCCGGATCAATTTGCGGACAGAACCCGAGGGCGCATCTCGACCTTCTTCGGCAACGGTCTGGTGGCTCACATCGCGTTCAGCGACCCGGTTTGCCCGGACCTGATAGCGCAGGTTCAGGCGGCGGCGCGCAAAGTCGGCATCGAGACGAAAAGAGGAGGAACCTATCTCTGCATGGAAGGGCCCGCGTTTTCCACCAGGGCGGAATCCCGCCTGTATCGCGAGTGGGGCATGGATATTATCGGGATGACCAACCTGCAGGAGGCGAAATTGGCCCGGGAAGCGGAAATCTGCTACGTTACTATTGCTCTGGTCACGGATTTCGACTGCTGGCACGATTCCCATGAAACCGTCAGCGCCGATATGATTCTGGGAAACCTGCAGAAAAACAGCCGGAACGCCCGGAAAATTCTTGCCGAGACCGTTCGGGGAATGAATCTCAAAAGAGCATGCCAGTGCGGAGAAGCATTGAAATACGCCCTGATCACGGATAAAAACCTGATAGACGAAGAGACCAAAACCCGCTTGGACTGCATTGTGGGCAAATACCTAGAATGAAGGAAGAATGGAGAGAATATGGGTGTACTGGTTGTCGGCTCCGTCGCGCTCGACTCGGTCATAACGCCGTTCGGGTCAAAAAAAGATATCCTGGGCGGTTCCGCCACCTATGCCGGCATCGCGGCCAGCTACTTCACGGATGTTTCCATGGTAGCCGTGGTGGGCGAAGATTTTCCCGAGGAACATACGGAGTTTTTGCGAATCAAGGGAATCGACACGGCAGGACTCCGGAGAGTGCCGGGCAGGACTTTCCGCTGGAAAGGGAAGTACGAAGATAATCTAAATGCGCGAACGACGCTGGACACTCAGTTGAATGTTTTCGCGGGTTTTAATCCTGAACTGGCGCCCGGCCAGCGTCGGTGTCCCTATCTTTTTCTGGGCAATATCGATCCCGATCTGCAGCGCTCCGTTCTCGGGCAGATGACGGATGCGAAATTCGTCGCCTGCGACACGATGAATATGTGGATACAGAACAAAAGGGATTCTTTGATGAAAATGCTGGAAAGGATCGATCTGCTGGTGGTAAACGACGAGGAGGCCTGGATGCTTGCCGGCACCCCCAACGTTCTGCAGGCGGCAAGAAAAATAATGGAGATGGGACCCAAAAGGCTGGTTATAAAGCGGGGGGAATACGGGGCGATCCTGTTCGGACCCCGCACCCAGTTCTGCGTGCCGGCATTTTTGATTGAAAATGTTTTCGATCCCACGGGTGCGGGGGATTCTTTTGCCGGCGGCCTTATAGGATACCTAGCCAGCTCGGCTTCCCTAGACGAGATTTCATTTCGAAAGGCCGTCGTATACGGTACCGTCATGGCCTCCTATACCGTGGCGGAATTCGGCGCCAAAAGGCTGGGGGAGCTCACTTTTACGGAAATCGAAGCGCGATACCGGGAATTCTGCAAAATCACCCTTTTTGAGGATTTCAATAAAAACAACGCCGTGAAATTTGACCTGACTCCTTTCTAGATCACGAATCACAATGGGTGTCCGTATTCGAAGAGACGGGGATCAAAACCCGGAGTGCACGATATTGACGAATTTCCGCCCGCATGGGATATCAGCTGCTGCAAAATATGCCGTTGCCGCTTTTGTGTGCCTTACTCTTTGCACCGCAACGCGGCTCGGAGCCGAAGAGACGCAAAACCGGGACAAAGTTCCGACGGTCGAGGACGCCGTACTCTTCAACGAGGCTTTCGGCTGGGTCAAAAAAGCGGAAGCCCTGATCGGAACGCCCAAGGAAAACAGCGATGAGCAGGCCGGACTGTATCTGAAAGCCACGCAGATAAAACCGGACTTTACGGAGGCCCACTACAATCTCGGTTTGATTTATGCCAACCAGGGAAAGATTGAAGAGGCGGTTCTTGAATTCGAAAAGGTGATCGAAATCAATCCGGCCTTCGGAGGCGTCCATCAGCTTCTGGCATCGGCTCACAGGAAACTGGAGAATACGGAAGCGGCAATCCATGCACTGGAGCGGGGGCTGCAATATTTTCCGGAAGACCTGGAAATGCGCAGGGCCCTCGCAATGCTCCAAATTGGTGCAAACAGGGATGCCGCCGCCATGGCGAACCTGCGGCAGCTTATCGATTCGGATCCGGAGGATCCGGCCCTGCGCATGGAGCTTGCAAGACTGCTCGAAAGTAACGGCGAAGCGGACAAAGCTGCGCAACAGTATTTAATCGTGACGGATAGCGACCCCGATAATTTTACGGCCCGCTTCCATCTGGCACATACATACATACGGCAGAAGAAATTTCCCGAAGCAGCCGAAGAACTTGTCGCGGCCGATCGTATACGGCCCGGCGACCCGGTTGTGCAGGAAAAGCTGGGAGACGTCTATTCCGAACAGAAGGAGCTTGAAAAAGCGGCAGACGCCTATCAGTCCGCTCTTCCCAACGCTTCGGATAAAGCCCGGTTGTATGCAAAGCTGGGATTCTGCCAGGCGAATCTGAATCGGATTGAAGCCGCCGTTTCCTCTCTTGAGAGGTCCGCAAAACTCGATGCCGGAAGCGCGGACGTCCATTATCTCCTGGGGCATCTGTACAGTGAACTCAAAAGGCCGGAGGAAGCCGTTGCGGCCTACAAAAAAACGCTGGAGTTGAAACCGGATCAGGCCGACGCCCGCTACAATCTGGGAACGATTTACGCAGAGGGGGGCCGGCTGACCGAAGCTCTTGAGCAATTCAAGGCCGCGGTGCACCTGGATCCGAAGTACGCTTCCGCGTGGATTAATTTAGCCCTTGTGTGCGAGAAACTCGGTCTCGATGCGGATGCCGTTCATGCGCATGAGAAGGCGGTCGCGCTGGGAAGCGGCCGGGCCCTGAATCACTTCCATCTGGGTATTCTCTATTCCAAGGCGGGGAAAGCGGATCAGGCTGTCGCTGCATTCGCCGAGGCCGTCGAAATGGAGCCGGAACGTTACCGCAGCCTGTTGCTGGAGGAGCTGAAAAATGTCCATTCCATTCTGGATGCGGTGCGCTATAGAAACGATTTCATTCGTCTTCTGAAGCCGGATCGGCCCGGGGAGTAGACGCCCGCCCGGCTGATTCCAAAAACCGATCCAGTTCCTCGCCCGATAGCCTGTAGAGATCCCGGGAATTACCGGCGGGCTGGTTTTTCCACCTTTTATGCCCCCACAGCCAGGTTTCCGGCTGCTCCCGTATGATTTGTTCCAGAATTCGGTTGAGCCTGGCGGTGAGCTGCTCGACATCCCCATTCCGGTCGCCCGTTCGGGCCGCTTCAATCGGGCGCAGAAATTTGATCCGGTAACGTCCACCCCGCATGGGCGTCAGGTAGCCCGGAAGGATAGGGGCGTCCGTGCGCAGGGCCAACAGAGCCAGGGCCGTAGTGGTTGCCGCCGGGAGCCCGAAAAAGTCTGCGTAAATTCCCTCCTCGAGGCTCGTGTTCTGATCCATCAATATTCCCACGTGCCCCTTTTCCTTGAGCGCTCGAAGAACGGTGCGCGCGGCGTTTTTCTTGCGGATCACCCGGTTTCCCGCGCACTCGCGCAGGCGCTGCAAATAGCGGTCCAGCCGGGTATTGTCCAGGGGGCGCGTGATGAAGCGGAGCGGATGGCCGTAGACCGCATGCGCGGCCGGCAGCAGCTCCCAAGCGCTGAAATGTCCCGTCAGATAAAGAATGCCCTTTTCCCTGGACTGTGCCTCGTGGAAATTCCGGAGGCCGGAATCGGAATCATACTGCACGAGTTTCGAAATATTACGACGGTTGAGAAGCGGTAGGCGGCTGATTTCAAGCAGGTTCAGCGCTGTGTTCTGAAAGCTTCTCCGGGCTATCTCCGATCTCCTGGATTGAGGCAGTCCGGGAAATGCTATTTTCAGATTTACGTCCGCGATGTGCCGGTGCCGGGGGTCGAGCCAGTAGGCAGCCAGCGCCATGGACCGGGTCAAAAAAAGGCCCAGGGAACGGGGCAGAGCACGCATGAAAAATATCGCTGTTTTCGCTAGGATGTAGACGAAATAGGATTCCAATGTGACGTATCCCGGCGCAATGGTATCATTCGTAAAAGCGCAACCGGCTTCTATATGGGTGAGGCGAGTAAATCGTTTCTCCGGTTCGCCCCGGTATTGCTTTGCGCGCCTTTTAAAAAGGGCGGACTGCGGCATTATGCCGTTGGTTTCGGTTATTTTCAACTGTATCCGGCGCTGTTTCGGATAGCGTCCCATCCGGAGGTTCCGCTGCCGTCCGCTTACGAAATGCGTGGAATAGGACCGGACAGGAAATGGATATCGAGAAGCCCTATTGTGATGATTTTAAAGGGATTCTGTCTTTTTCCGATTTGACCCGGGCAGAAAAAACAATCCGGACCCTCGAAAAATTATGCCGGAAATATGGGGAGGCGAGCGATAAGAAGGGAGTGGAGTATTGCAGGAAAATTGCTCTGATCGGAAGGCGCAGGTCCGAGTACATCAGCAAGGACAAAAGGGTAAGTCCACAGAAAAGGCTGGAGAAAAGAGAGATAGCCGAATGGTTCCGGATATGGCTCGAAATTCCGGATCTCTTTGAGGACTGGCTGGCGCTTAGGAAGCGGACCGAGGAGTACAAAAAGCTGCTGTAGGCTGGAGTCTTTTATGCCGGTACTGAAATCCCCGAAAGCGCGCAATTCGTTCCTGGAGGCATTGCGCGCCGAAATCGTTGCCGGGAATGAAAATCTTTCCTCATGGATTAAACACGTTCATGAACGGGGAGCGATCGACAGCCTATTCGGGCTGGAGACATGGCTCAAGGGAATCCGGTCTTTCCTGAATATGGACCATCTTCCCCTGGCGGATTCTGAAAAGGAAAGCCTGCTGGGCCGCAGCTTCCTTTCCGAAATCAAGATCATCCGCAGCGCCGTTCAGATCTGCGAAACTTACGCGTGCGACGTGCTCAGCGTCGGGCACGCGGAGGAATTCGAACTCGAGAAGGTCATAGAGGACAAGATAAGAAAAGAAAGAATCCTGGATTCTCACACAAACAGGTTTCTGGCCCAGATCTCGCCCGTAGACAGCATGGCGCAGCTTCTGGATTCCTTGAACGATATCCGAATTTCGATCGATGCCTTCCAGCGGCTTCCGAATCCGGGTTTTCAGCTTTTTCTCACCCTGGGAAGGAGCTACCGGCAGGAGCTGAAAAATTGCCGTTATGTCGACATGCTCATGAGCCAGAGATTCCGGATGCAGTACGACCTCATAGAGAATAAGCACCTGACCGAAGTGCTCCGCGGCATCAGGGACGAGCAGCTGCAGCGCAATGTCGCCCTGGCGATACTGTTCATATTCCGCTTTCTTAAATATTTGAACTTCGTATCCGGCGATCTCGAGCACGATAGAACCTTGAAGCACAACCTGGTTGTTTTTTCGCTCCTTCATGAGGAGATGGAGAATTTAGCGAACTTTCTCAAGGCGCGCATGCTTAAAGGTAAAGGTACGGGACAGGAGCTGAGGAATGCCGCGGATCTGGTTGCATATTCGCTCAAAACCGAATCCCGAAAAGTCATGTCCAGGGAACTTGTTTTCGTTGCCCGGGAAATGGAACCCGCCAATGTTTATGCGCGGATGGAAAACAGCCACGGCCTGCTCCTGAACTGCTTCCAGAGCGGCATCCTGAGCCTGGTAAATGCCGTGGATCCTCACTTCGACGAACAGAAGCTGTTCCCGAAAAGGGTGGAGCGCATCGCGATGGGCGACCAGATCCGTCAGGACTTATGGAGCCTGAGACAGTGGCTGATCGAGCTGTCTGAAAATGAAACCGTCCCGGATGCGAACAAGATCATCGAGCGGCTGGCATCTTTTAAGGAGAAATCGTTGTCCTCGCTCATGTACCGGGATTGGGCCGGTTTTGAAACCTTTATGGAAACAATCGCGATCTCGAACAATTCATCCGAAATAATGGCCCGCATGCGGAAATTCATTAATTTCATCGAGGATCTGATCCAGGAGGTTTCCAAGAGAGGAATGGTTCGGAACGATATCCGGATTCAGAAGACAGAAGGTGCGCGGTAAAATACAATCCATCTTGAAGCCGAAACCGCCGCCTTTATCCGCCCCCCTTCGCCGAATTCCCCATACAGCACCGCCGTTAAAATTGAATCCGTCGCCGGCAATAAAGTGTTACCCGGGTGACGGGAGTCTGCTACCATATGCCCTTGTCACTGTTATCTCAGGGGTGAAAGCATGGCGGAATCTTTGATCAACAATCTCCCGGGCACCCGGGACCTGTTGCCGGAGGAACTTGTCGCATGGCACGTGGTCGAAGATTGCGCCAGGAGGATCTTCCGTCAATACGGTTTTCTGGAAATTCGGACGCCGATCATCGAGCCCACGGAGCTATTTGCAAGGGGGATCGGAGAAGATACCGATATTGTCGGCAAGGAAATGTATACCTTTTTGGATCGCGGCAACCGTTCCGTGACGCTTCGCCCGGAAGCGACCGCTTCGGTCGTGCGCGCCTATATTCAGAACGCGCTCTATCGCGGCAGCGGGATCACCAAACTGTTCTATTTCGGTCCCATGTTCCGGTACGAAAAGAAACAGAAAGGACGGTGGCGGCAATTCTACCAGGCGGGGGTGGAAGTTTTCGGTCCGGATCATCCTGCGATAGACGCCGAAGTCATCGAAATGGCGTTGCGGTTCACGGAATCCCTCGGCGTCGAGGCCTCCCTGCAGATCAATTCAATCGGGTGCCGGCGTTGCCGCCCCCCGTACCTCGAAATTTTGCGCCGGAGACTCCAGGGGGAGATTTCAGGCCTTTGCGAAGACTGCCGACGACGGGCGCACACAAACAGCCTCAGGGTTTTCGACTGCAAGGTCGAAACGTGCCAGCCGATTATATTAAACCTCCCGTCGATCGCGGACAATCTCTGCAGCGAATGTTCGGAACATTTCAGCCGCGTGAAGAAACACCTCGATGATGCCGGGGTCGCTTATGAGACGGTGCCGGGGCTGGTTCGGGGACTGGATTATTACGTCCGCACCGCTTTTGAGATCGTCAGCCGCGAACTGGGCGCCCAAAATACCATAATCGGCGGCGGCCGCTACGACGGCCTGTCGGAAGTGATCGGGGGCCCTCCGGTCAAGGCTATTGGATTTGCCGTGGGATTGGACCGTCTGGCCATGATCCTGCCCGAGGAGAAGCGCCGGTCGGGTGTCTGGAGGCCGGATCTTTTTATCGCCTATAAGGGGGAGGCCGCATTCCGGAGGGCGCTGCTGCTTGCAAGGGACATTCGTCGCCGGGAGCGATCTTGCATGCTGGATTTTTCAGACGCGAGCCTGAAAAGCCAGATGCGCCTGGCGAACAAAATCAATGCAGCGCATGTTTTGATCGTGGGCGATGACGAATTGAGCCGAGACACCTATACCCTGAAGAGGATGCATGACTCCCGTCAATGGGAAGTGACACCCCCCGAACTTACAGAGTATCTGGCGTCCTGCGCCGATCAGGGGGAAGGCCAGCCCCGCTCCGGTCCGCGTCGGATTGAGTAAGAACCGAAGCCTGCAGGCAAAAGGGGAGCCGGGAGCTGCAGAGTCGACGGAATACATGCTTCTAATTTTCGATCTGTAATTTAATTTCCAATTTGGGATCATGAACAAAATCAGGGTACTGCCCGAGATCCTGGCCAATAAAATTGCAGCCGGCGAGATTGTGGAACGGCCGGCATCGGTCGTCAAGGAACTGGTGGAGAATTCCATCGATGCCTCCGGCCGGTTTGTATCCGTCACCATTCACTCGGGGGGGAAGCGCCTTATCACGGTGCGGGATGACGGGACGGGCATGAACCAGGACGACGCCATCCTGTCATTCGAGCATCATGCCACCAGCAAAATCGAGACCGCCCGGGACCTCGGCGCGATCGCCACGCTGGGCTTCAGAGGGGAAGCATTGCCATCGATTGCGTCCGTCAGCAGGCTGACGATGAAAACCCGGACCGACGACCCGGAAATACCTTCGGGAACACAGATCGAGATTCAGGGAGGGATCCTGCGTTCGGTAAAACCGGTCGCCTGGGACAGGGGCACGGAAATATCCGTTCGCGACCTCTTCTTCAATGTCCCGGCCCGCAGAAAATTCCTCAAAACAAATGATACGGAAACCGGGCATATTGCGAGGCTGGTTACCCACTACGCGCTCTGCAATCCGGAGATTCGCTTCACTCTGCAGAGCGGAGACCGCGTTCTTCTGGACGCGGTCCCGGTTTCAACAGTGCGGGAGCGGATCTACCAGGTATTCGGCAGCGGTTTTCTGGACAACATGGTCGAACTGGAAGGTTCCGACGGTCCGGTCCGCGTACATGGATTCAGCTCACAACCCCACGAACAGAGAGCCAACGCCTACTCCCAGTATTTCTTCGTGAACCGAAGGATGGTGCGCGACAAAGTGATCACGGGCGCCGTAAGGCAGGCGTACCGAAGGTGCATGCCCGCGTCCGCATACCCGGTCGTGGTGCTGTTTCTGGAACTTCCCCTGGACCAGGTGGACGTCAATGCGCATCCGGCCAAAACGGAGATCCGGTTTCATAATCAGAAAGCTGTCTTCAATTCCGTCAGGGAAAGCATCGAACGCGCCTTGTTGCGGCATGTCCGCATTCCGGAGTTTGAAACGGGGACTCCGGGGAGTCGCTCCTTCGGGGCTATGGAAAAAACCGAGGCATTTTCAGGAAATTTTGCGGCGGTTCGGGAGGATACGCACCTGAATTTTCCTGATTCCCCGGAAAATTCCGGAAATTTCCGACAGGATGACTTCCATTTCCAAATCGAGCCGGGCATGAGAGAAGTTTCCGCTCCGGTGGAGGATCATGCGTCTCTCCGGATCCGACCGGAACTGCTGCTGGATTCGGGCAGGGAAGAGCGGGAACCGTTGTTTGCCGAATCCGTCCGGGTTCTGGGGCAGTACCGGGAAAGCTACATCATCGCCGGCGACAGGCAGGGCCTTTTAATAATCGATCAGCACGTTGCCCACGAGAGGATTTTGTACGAGAAGCTGGCCGGCTCGATGAAAAACATGGAAGTGAAACAGCAGGGGCTCTTGAATCCCGTCACGATCGAACTGACGCCGCAACAGGCCGCTTTGATCGAAAAACTGATGCCGGAACTGCAAAGAAGCGGTTTCCGGGTGGAATTCTTCGGCGGCGCTTCCATAATTGTACGTTCCGTTCCGGCAATTGCCGCGGGAGCCGATTCCAGGGAATTGCTGATAGAAATTTTGGAAAACTTGGAGGCCGAGGAAAGGGGGCTGGATCTGGACCGGATCCGGGACCGCATCGCGGTGAGCACCGCATGCCGTGCGGCGGTCAAGGCGAATATGCCCCTGTCCATGGAAAAGATGCGGTGGCTGGTCGATCAACTTGCCTGCACGCAGATACCCACCAGCTGTCCGCACGGGAGGCCGATAGTCCTGCGCTTCAGCAACCGTGAAATCGAAAAAAAATTCGGGAGAGCGTGAGCGCTCAATTGACGACTTCGACCGATCCAGGACCGCAGATGCCTTCAATCTGCTGAATCAACTCCGGGCTCGATTTGATCTTTACAAAATCTGCGGATTGGATGTCCACACGGAATTCGGAAGGGTGGTACAGTTCGACATTGACTCCGGTCTCTCCCCTGTTCCGGTCGAGCAGGCGGTGCAGTTCGATTGCGGACGAGGGAGCCAGGAGGGAAATGCAGGCTTTTATTTTCAAGGTTTTAGCGTTCCGCTGCACGATTCCGGGCAAAGGCTCTATCTCGGAAGCGATGATCTTGAAGCTTCTTTCGTCTTCCGGTTCGAAGCGCCCTGAAACGAGAAGAGGGCAATCGGCCGCCATGAAGGGTTCGAACTTGCTGTAGGAGTTCGGGAATATTATGGTCGGGACAGCCCCGGTCAGATCCTCCAGGGTAAAAACCGCCATCAGTTCGCCCTTCTTGGTACGGCGGGTGCGAAGATCCGTGACGATGCCCGCGACCCGGCACTCGGTTCCGGCGCCCTCGGTAATGAGCTCCGCGATATTTTTTTTGCTGTAGCGCGCCGCCTCAGCGGCAAACCGGCTCATCGGGTGGCCGGATACGTAAAAGCCCAGCGTTTCCTTTTCGTACGCCAGGAGCTGCTCCATGGACCATTCCGGGATATCCGGAGGGGAGGGTTCGGGAAGTTCCGCCTGACCGGAAGCCGAGACGCTTGCGAAAAGCCCCCGCTGCCCGCTTTCCCGGTCGCGCCTTGCTTTTTGCCCGTATTCTATGGCCGTATCGAGCATTTCCATGCACTGGGAACGTTTCCACCCGAGCGAATCCAGAGCTCCGCTTTTAACCAGGCTCTCCAGAACCCTCTTGTTCAGGGAGCGGGAATCGACCTCTTCACAAAACCGGAAGAAGCTTCGAAATTTCCCATTTTTGTCGCGATAATCCAGAATGGACCGGATAACACCTTCTCCGACATTTTTGATGGCCAGCATGCCGAAGCGTATTCTGCCCCCAAGAGACAGAAAATCGAGGGCGCTTTCGTTGATATCGGGAGGAAGGACCGCGATGCCCATATCCTTGCATTCGGCGATATACATCACTATCTTGTCTGTGTTCCCGGTTTCACTCGTCAACAGGGCCGCCATGAACTGGACCGGGTAGTAGACCTTCAGGTATGCAGTCTGGTAGGCAAGCAGGGCGTAAGCCGTACTGTGGGATTTGTTGAATCCGTACTGTGCGAACTGCTCCATAAGGCTGAAAACCTGTTCTGCAGACTTTGGGGGAATATTCTTCTTCCGAGCGCCTTCGATAAACGTTTCCCGCATCGAGTTCATGATGTCGATTTTCTTTTTACCCATGGCTTTGCGCAGAATGTCGGCTTCGCCCAGGGAGAATCCCCCCATTTTGCTGGCTATCTGCATGACCTGTTCCTGATAGACAACGACGCCGTAAGTTTCCTTCAGAATCTCCTCCAGAACCGGGTGCGGGTAGCGGACCTCGATGGCGCCCTGCTTCCGTTTTACAAAGTCCGGAATCATGTCCATGGGCCCGGGGCGGTACAGGGCGTTCAATGCGATCAGGTCCTCAAAGCGTTCCGGTTTCAGCCGGCGCAGCTCGCTCTTCATCCCGCCGCTTTCAAACTGGAATATGCCGTTCGTTCTGCCCTGGGAAAAAAGCTCGAATACTTTTTCGTCCGTCAGTGGAATGGACGCAAGGTCCAGCTCAATCCCTTTTTCCTCACGAATCCGCGAAACGGTGCTGTCGATAACCGTGAGAGTGGTCAGCGCCAAAAAATCCATCTTCAGGAGCCCGATCGACTCCAGGTCCTTCATGCTGTATTGGGAGGTGATTTCATCCTTGTTTGTCTTCTGGAGCGGAACCAGTTCCACCAGGGGTTTGGGAGCGATGACAACCCCGGCGGCGTGTGTGGAAGAGTGCCTCGAAAGCCCTTCCAGCCTTTTGGCTATGGATATGAGGTTTTCAATCTGCGGATTCTTCATTTCTTCGACGAGCCGGGGCTCCTGCTCCAGGGCCTTGTCGATTGTCGCGTTCAGTTCGTTGGGAATCAGTTTTGCAATGCGGTCGACCTCGGAATACGGGATGTCCAGACTCCTGCCGACATCCCGAATCACGCCCCTGGCCGCCATGGTTCCGAAGGTGATAATCTGGCAGACGTTGTCCCTGCCGTATTTCCGGGAAACGTAATCGATCATTTCCGAACGCCGCTTCATGCAGAAATCCATGTCGATGTCCGGAGGCGCGATCCTTTCGGGGTTTAGGAAACGTTCAAAGAACAGTTCGTATTGCAGCGGGTCGATATCGGTGATGGCCAGGCTGTAGGCGACCAAACTGCCGACTACGGAGCCCCGGCCGGGCCCGACCGGTATGCCGTGGTCGCGGGCGTATTTCATCAAGTCCCAGACAATGAGAAAGTAGCTCGAAAACTGCATCCGCTTTATCATTTCAATTTCGAAAGACAAACGTTCCTCGTACGCGGGCAGGGGGTATTTCAGGCCGCCTTCCTGGGAAAGCGCTTCCAGGTGCCTGAGCCGGCTCCGGAAACCGTCGCGGGTGACCTTTTCGAAGTAGCGGTCCGCATCGTACCCTGCCGGAACTTCAAACGGGGGCAGGGGCTGCTCCTTCGGTATTTCAAAGCCGCATCGTTCCGCGATGCGGAGCGTGTTTTGCAGGGACTCCGGTATATGGCCCCAAAGCGCGTGCATCTCCCGGGGGGATTTAAAATAGAACTGATCGGACTCGTAGCGCATGCGATCCTGCTGGTTTACGGTTTTTCCGGTGCCGATGCACAAAAGCACGTCGTGCGCGACACTGTCCCCGGGAAGGATATAATGCGTATCGTTTGTGCACACAAGCGGAATGCCGGTCTTTTTCGAGATCTCCACGATGCGCGGATTCACCTGTTTCTGGGGTTCGAGGTTGTGATCCTGAAGTTCCAGAAAAAAATTCTCCGGGCCGAAGATGTCGCGCAGTGCCGCCGCTTCCTGAAGCGCCGCACCGAACTGTCCCTCGTAGAGTTTTTGTGGAACCGCACCCTTCAGGCACGCCGAAAGCGCGATAAGCCCTTTGCTGTACTGCGACAGCAGGGATTTGTCTATCCGGGGCTTGTAATAAAACCCTTCCAGGAATCCGAAAGAAACCAGTTTGGAAAGGTTGTGGTACCCCTCTAGATTTTCCGCCAGCAAAACAAGGTGATTGGACTGGTCTCCGCCGCCGGTTTTTTTGAAGCGGTCCTCTTTCGCGACATAAACTTCACAGCCGATGATCGGTTTGATGCCCTGTTTTTTGGCCGCGTTATAGAACTGTATGGCTCCGAAGAGGTTCCCGTGGTCCGTGAGCGCCAGCGCGGGCATTTTCATGGCGACGGCGGCGTCGATCATGCTTTCGATCTTGGAAGCGCCGTCCAGAAGGCTGTAATCGGAGTGATTATGCAGGTGGACGAAAACAGGCTGTTGCGGCACGGGCTACTCCCATTCAATGGTTCCAGGAGGTTTCGAGGTAACATCGTACACGACACGGTTTATCCCGCGCACTTCATTCACGATGCGGTTGGCAATCCTTTCGATCACTTTGTAGGGAATTTTTGCCCAGTCGGCCGTCATGCCGTCCAGGCTGGTCACAATGCGCAGAGCCGCCACATTCTCGTATGTGCGGTCGTCTCCCATAACTCCCACGCTCTGAACCGGCAACAAAACGGCAAACGCCTGCCACAGCTGCTGCAGCAGCCCGGCGCTTTCGATTTCCTGCTGCACGATGGCATCCGCTTCTCTGAGCACGGACAGGCGCTCCGCGGTTACGGAACCGAGAATGCGCACGGCAAGCCCGGGGCCCGGAAAGGGATGGCGGTGCACGAATCTTTGATCCATCCCCAGAGTTTCCCCCACCTTTCGAACTTCGTCCTTGAAAAGCTCACGAAGGGGTTCGATCAGCTTCAGATGCATCTCCTCCGGCAGTCCGCCTACATTGTGATGTGATTTGATGACGGCGGAAGGCCCTCGCACGGAAACCGACTCGATCACGTCCGGGTAAAGAGTGCCCTGGACCAGGAAAGGAGGATTCCCTACCTTGCGGGCTTCTTCTTCAAAAACCCTGATGAATTCCTTCCCAATAATTTTTCTTTTCTTTTCGGGATCTTCAACCCCTTCGAGAAGGGCCAGGAAGCGGGCGCTGGCATCCACTCCCTGCACCTTGAGGTGCAGGCGTTGCCGGTAATTCTCGAGAACGGTATCGAACTCATTCTTTCGCAGAAGGCCGTTGTTGACGAAAACGCATGTCAGCCTGTCGCCTACGGCTTCGTGGACCAGCAGCGCGGCGACGGTCGAGTCCACGCCGCCGCTGAGCGCGCAGATGGCGCTTTCGGACCCCACCCGGGTCTTAATGGACTCCACGGTAGATGCAATGAACGAAGTCACGGTCCAGTTCTGCTTGCATCCGCACGCGACGGTAAGGAAGTTTTCGAGGATTTCTTTCCCATGAGGCGTGTGCGCCACTTCCGGGTGAAACTGCAAGCCCCATATCTTTTTGCTTTCATCCGCCGCCGCGGCATTCAGTTCGCCGGATTTTGCCAGGATTTTGAATCCGGGGGGGATCCGCTCCACCCGGTCGCCGTGACTCATCCAAACCTGAAACTGTTCGGGAAGGTTCTTGAACAGCACGCCGGCTTCATGGACGACGGCCATGGCTTTTCCGAATTCCCGCCGGTCGCCGCCTGGAATGGTTTTCCCTCCCAGGCACTTGGCCAGAAGCTGGAATCCGTAGCAGATTCCGAGCACCGGGATACCCAGTTCGAAAAATTCGGGGGGGAGGGAGGGGCTTCCCTCCCTGCAAACGGAGTTCGGCCCGCCGGAAAGGATAATTCCGGAGGGTCTGCAGGCTCGAATCTTTTCGAGCGCATCGTAGTAGGGCACGATTTCGCTGTATACGGCAAGTTCGCGCACACGCCGCCCAATCAGTTGCGTGTACTGCGATCCAAAATCAAGAATTAGAATATTTTCGCGGTAAATGGGTCGCTCCAGGCTTTGTTCGGATACAATCCGTAGGGTCCATAAATTATCCCAGGCGGCGGATTATTTCAAGCGCCCCCATTATGCAATGAGCTTGTTCAGCGGGTATTCGATGATTCCCTGAGCTCCGGCTCTTTTCAGCTCCGGAATCATCTTTTTGACGATTTTTTCATCCACGACAACCTCCAGTGCCATCCACCCTGAAATAGTCAGAGGGCTGATCGTAGGCCGCTTGAGCGAGGGAAGGATCCTCATAATTTTATCCAGGTCGGCTTCCTTGAGGTTCATCTTCAATCCGACCATTCCCTCCGCGGCAAGAGCTCCCTGGAGCAGGATGGCAATATTCTCCATTTTTTGCCGTTTCCAGGGATTTTGCCACGATTTCCTGTTGGCGATAAACCGGGTGGTCGAAGACAGAACATCCTCCAAGATACGCAGCTGATTGGCCTTGAGAGACCGACCCGTTTCGGTCAACTCGACAATTGCATCCACCAGAATGCCGGCTTTCGCTTCCGTCGCGCCCCAGGAATATTCGATATCTGCCTTTACCCTTTTTTGTGAAAAATATTTCTTGACGCAATGGACCAGTTCCGTGGCGACCGTTTTGCCTTCGAGGTCGCCAATGGAGCGTATTTTGGAGCTTTCAGGCACGGCCAGCACCCACCGGACGGGTTTGAATCCGCTCTTGGCGTAAATGAGTTCACAGACCTGCTTGACGCTGGCGCCGGTTTCAAGGATCCAGTCCTGGCCCGTGATCCCGGCGTCAAACAGCCCGTCCTCGACATATTTGGCCATTTCCTGGGACCGTAGCAGCATGATTTCTATTTCTTCGTCGTCGCAGTAGGGAAAGTAGGATCTGTCGCTGGAGAAGACGCGAATGCCCGCCTTGCGAAACAGCTCAAGCGTCGATTCCTGAAGACTCCCCTTGGGCAGGCCCAGTTTCAGAACTTTTTTTGGCTTTGACATGAACACTCCTGGTTTTTGACCGGCTGTTTTCTTTAACAATGCTGAATTCGAAAGGATAATACCGGGAAAGCCGGATTTCCACCCGATTCGGCGGCTTTTATGTCAGCTTTCAATACGCGTTCAAACATTCATACGGAATCTTCAATTTTCAATCTTCAGTCAATACTGGTATGATTGCGCAACTTTTACCGGAGCGGGGGTGGTTTTTATGGTCGGTTTGATGGAGTTGATTTCAGCCGCGATACTGGGAACCATCCAGGGGCTCACGGAATTTCTGCCCATCAGCAGCTCCGCGCATCTCATTCTTGTTCCGTGGTTTACCGGATGGGAACCCCAGGGTATCGCTTTTGACGTGGCGGTTCACGTAGGAACCGCCGTGTCCGTGCTGGCATTTTTCAGGAAAGACTGGATACGTCTGGCGAGGGAGGCGGTCCTGGGGCTACTGGAGCGACGCCCCATGGGCAATCCGGACCGGAAGCTGGCGTGGTTCCTGGTGGTTGCGACCATCCCGGCAGTGATTGCGGGGCTGACCTTCGAAAATTATATTGAAAACAAACTGAGGTCTCCTCTGGTTACGGTTTTTACACTGATCATTTTTGCACTCCTTCTCTATATCGCCGATAAAAAAGGAGAAAAGCGGCGCACAATCACTTCCTTCACATGGGCCGACTCCATATGGATCGGCATCAGCCAGGCGGTTGCATTGATTCCGGGAGTTAGCAGAAGCGGCATAACGATGACAACTGCGTTGTACCGCGACTGCGACCGCAGCAGCGCTGCAAGATTCTCATTTCTTCTGTCGACACCCGTTATTGTGGGCGCCGGGATGCTGGAAGGTTTCAAACTGATCAGGTTCCGGCTGACTCCGGGTTTAGAAACGGTTGAAGAGCCATGGTTGATTTTATTGACGGGAGTTCTTTTCGCGGCCGCAACCGGATTTTTCTGCATCCGTTACTTTCTGCGGTATATCCGGAAAAGCAGTTTCACTCCTTTCGTTGTTTACCGCATTGTTCTCGCCCTGGCGGTCCTTTCCTATTATTTGTGGGCTTAACGGGCTATCTATCTTTTTGAACTGCGCTGTTTCCTCTGCTTTATTTCGGCAAGAATTTCCCGGATTCGCCGCTCCATCCCCTGATCGGACGGGTGGTAATACCGCCTTCCTTTAAGAGTTTCAGGCAGGCACTGCATATCGGCCACCTTTTCCTTCAAATTGTGGGCATATTGATAATCCTTTCCGTAGCCCAGATCCTTCATCAGGGAAGTCGGTGCGTTGCGGATATGCAGGGGCGGCGGCTCATTGGAGGAGTTCTCCACATCGGAGACCACGGCCCCGTAGGCGGTATAGAGGGAATTCGATTTGGGAGCCACCGAAAGATAGACGGCGGCCTGCGCGAGGGCCAGTTTGCACTCCGGCAAGCCTACCAGGCGGACCGCATCGGCCGCGTTGAGGGCGACATTCAGAGCCCGGACATCGGCAAGTCCGACATCCTCCGAGGCGAAACGTACCATCCGCCGCGCGATATAAACAGGGTCCTCCCCCGCTTCCAGCATGCGGCCGAGCCAGTAGAGCGACGCGTCCGGATCGCTGTTGCGCATCGATTTATGCAGGGCGGAAATGAGATTGTAATGCTCCTCCCCGTCTTTGTCGTACCGCGGTATCTTCTGCTGCAGTGCCGACTCCAGATCCTCCGACGTGAGAACCGCCGGAAGTTTGCCCGCCCGGCGCACGGCAAGGGAAGCGGAAAGCTCCAGAATATTGAGGGCGACCCGTGCATCTCCGTTCGCGTACAGGGAGATCCGGCGCAGCACTGCGTCCGGGCTGGAAATTTCATCGGCGCCGAGTCCGAGTTGTGGTTCCGTCAAGGCACGTTTCAGAATCTCCTCGGTTTCTTCCGGGCTGAGAGGATTCAGCACGTAGACCTTGCACCGGGACAGCAACGGCCCGATGACTTCGAAGGATGGATTCTCGGTCGTAGCGCCGATCAGTGCGATCACGCCCGATTCCACATAGGGAAGGAAGGCATCCTGCTGGGCCTTGTTGAAACGGTGGATTTCATCCACAAAAACAACGGTTCTCCCCCGGGAGGCGCGAAAGAGCGTTTCCGCCTCCGCCATGACCGTTTTGATCTCCTTGATTCCCGACAAAACCGCGCTGTAGGAGACAAAGGGGGAGCGCGTCTGCCTCGCCAGGATTCGCGCCAGGGTGGTTTTCCCCGTTCCCGGAGGGCCCCATAGGATAATGGATGCCAGACGATCCTGTTCCGCCATGATACGCAGGACTTTGCCTTTGCCGATGAGGTGCTGCTGACCCACGATTTCATCCAGGGATCGAGGACGCAGCCTCTCCGCCAGCGGCGCATCCGCATTCGATCGCGTGTCTTCGGATTCGGGGAATAAGTTTTTTGTCATGATGCGTCAGTCGTGCGCTGTCCTGGAGAAGGCGGACCTTTGCCTGGAGGCTTCAAAAAGTATGACTGCTCCGGCGAGGGCCACATTCAGGGAATCAATCCCAGCGGCCAGCGGGATCCGTATGGCCGGCAGGCCGGGATAGTCGTTCTTGTTCATTCCGCTTCCTTCATTTCCGAGCAGTATGGCGCAGGGGGACTTCAGGTCCGATTCCGTGTGCGGCACGCCTTCGCGGGCATCGGTACGGTAGAGCCGGATCGAATGGTTTACGCAGTAGTCCAGAAAGTCTGGAAAATCCACATGTTCCACGGGTTTGAGATGGAAAAAAGCGCCGGCGCTCGACCGTATTGCCTTGGGATTGCCGGCCGAAACCGTCTCTTTCGAAGTGCAGAAAAGAGACGCTCCGGCGGCGGCGGCGGTCCGGATCAGCGTGCCCAGATTGCCCGGATCCTGAATGCCGCAGGCGTAGAGCACAAGAGCGTCGGGGTCCTTTTGGGGCGGAAGAGCGGCGCGCGGCGCCTTGACGAGAGCGATCGCGCCCTGAGGGGATTTGAGGCAGGAAACGGACCGAAAAATCCCCTGCCCGACCTGGTAGAATGGCACCCGCCTGGATTTCAGGCTCCGCAGCAGAGCGGCCTCCCTTGAATTGGAGCCGAATTCCACGGTCGATACAACCGCCTCGAAAGAATATCCGGATCGGACAGCCTCCTCCAGAACGCGTGTTCCTTCCGCCAGCACGACCTCTTCCGGCGCCCTGCGGGAAGCGGACGCAAGAAGCCGTATCCGCTTTAGAAGAGGGTTGTTTTTGCTTGTCAGCCGATGGACGCCTGGCATCATAAAATAGTCTGATATACAAGGTTCCGGATCAAGATTCGTGTTACTACGGTCCTTTTCTATGATTCGGCGGATACGGATCCGACCCTGCCGTGAACAACGCTGCCCCATACAACCTTCTTTACGGGGAAGTTCACGTTTTGAAGGATGTGGGATGCAAGAGCCCTGGCATCGGCGTCCTGGCCGGGGGTGTCGACTTTATTGATGAAAGGGATCAGGGTTGTTCCTTTCCGAAAGTCTTTGCACACGCCCCGGGGATGCATGAGGATGCCGGCGGCCAGCCGGGGTGTGATCCGGTCGCCGGCCTTGAGGGAAAAACGTTGCGCCAGCGTCTGGAACCGGAACACGACATCGGGACCCAGCGGTTGATGCAGGCAATCGATCCCGATCACGGCAACAAGGTAATCCGCCCGATCCATAAGCACAGGCTCTCCATCCCGGGGCAGCTTTAATGAAAACCTCGCGGCCCCGTCCGCTTCATTCAAAAGAATCGCGAGTTTGCCGCGGTCCACGGAATCAAGAAAATCGGGGGGAACGCCTTTCAACAGGTCGGGTTCCATGAATTGCCGGGTGGCGACAAGCTTATATTTTTTTTCGGAACAATTCCGAATCGCCTCTGTGACGAGAAATTTCAGCAGTTGCAGATTGGCGCTTTTAATAACCGCCACATTATTTCCCGGATCCGGCGGATGAATCCTGGTTGTCGTGGTGTACAACACGGAACCCTGCGCCGAAAATTCCTCCAAAAGCCGGAATATCAGGGCCGTTTTGCCGCCCCCTCCCGTGAAGTTGACCAGGGAATGAGGTTCAAACTCGAAGTGGCTGCCGAACAATGGATGCTCCTTAACCGGGAGTGCCGACGTTTTCGGGCGGATCCGGTTGCACCCCGTCATTTTGGCCCCGGATGTGACGGATTATGTAGGGGACCTTGTTTTGAGATTCGAAATAGGTCCGGATGACCAGTTCCGCCACAAGCCCCATCAATACAAATTGAATTCCTATAATAAAAAGAAATACGGAAAGCAGCAGCAGCGGATTGTTGTGCGCCTTGACGCCGCTCGAGTATTTCTCAAGCAATGTCAGCAGGGCGCATAGAATGCCGGCTCCGCAAGAGACCATTCCAATGCCGCCGAAGAAGTACATCGGTTTTGTGGAATAACTGCCGAGCATTTTGACCGTAATCAAGTCCAGTATAACCTTGAACGTTCGGCCAAGGCCGTATTTGCTGACTCCGGCTTTTCTCGGATTGTGGCTTACCGGAATTTCCGCAACGCGCGCACCGGCCCAGAAGGCGTACACGGGAATGAACCGGTGCATTTCTCCGTACAAACGGATGTGCTGGACGACCTCGCGCCGATATCCCTTCAAGGTGCACCCGTAGTCATGAAGCCTGACCCCGCTTATGAAGGATATGAGGCCGTTGGCCAGCTTGGACGGCACTTTCCGGCTCAGCCAAGGATCCTGCCGGTTCCTCCTCCAGCAGCTGACAACATCGTATCCCTCCCTGAGCTTGGACAATACCGCCGGGATGTCCCTCGGGTCGTTCTGCATATCCGCATCGATGGGGATGAGGATGGAGCCCGAAGCATAATCGAAACCCGCAGTCATGGCCGCCGTCTGGCCGAAGTTTCTTCGAAATATGATAACCCTGATGCGGGGATCCCTTTCCGGCAGCGACTCCAGAAAATCCCTGCTTCCGTCCGTGCTGCCGTCGTCGACAAAAAGAACTTCGAAGTCTTCTCCAGTCGATTCCATCGCATCCAGAAGCGCTTTTAACAGGGCCTCTAGGTTTTCCAGCTCGTTGTAAACCGGGACTATGATTGAAACCTTCTCGTTCATGAAAATTCAGTTTCCAGTCTCTCAAACCGGCGTCGATCGCCGCGGTTTCTGTAGAAAATATAAACGATGCCGCCCGGAAGTGAAGAGAGAATGATCAGAATCGAGGTCACCAATCCGAGCGCGATGCAGGACGAAGGTTCGGCGCCGAGTGCGCCGAAGAGGCCCATGAACGCGTATTCCCTCAATCCCATTCCGTTCAGGCTGGCCGGTATCATGGAAATGAGCGTGATGACGGGTACGAAAACCAGGAAATAATAAAAAGGTATATCAAGGCGAAGGCCGACGGCCGTGACCCAGACGGAAATTATGACCAGCAGCTGGTTGACGAATGAAATCAGCAATGAAACCGCAAGAACAAACCGGTGCTTCCCGATCCTATGAAACGCCTCGGCGACCCTGTCGGCTTTTCTTCCCATCCTGGCCGCACCGAGACGTTTCATGCAGCGGTTCAATATGCCGTGAAATCGGGGCGTGAACAGGCACATGTTTCCCAGTAAAAATGCGGCAAACGCCCCGAAGACAATGACGGATATCGCGATTCCCGGAACGGAGACGGGATAAACGACAATCGCGGCGCAGGCAATGATCAGCATCGCCAGCATACCGGCATCCCGGTCCAGGAAAGTGGACGCAAAGCTTTGAGAGTAGGATTCGGAATTCCTCCCGATGTAATAGATTTTCACGACATCCCCTCCGATGACGGTGGGGAAAGTCAGATTGAAGAAAAGGCCGATACAGTAAATGCCGAAAAGCTGGTTCAATGAAGGCACAGGCATCAGAGGCTTGATCAAAAGGCGCCAGCGCAGGATGCATACATAGTGCCCTGCCCAGATCAGTGCAAAGGACAGGATCAGCATGTCGGGCCGGGCATTCCGGAGGGTTCTCCCGAAATTTTCAAAATCGACGTTTTGAAAAATATAGGCGAACAGCAGAACCGTGATCGCGATTTTAATGAACGGCAGTGCTTTCTTTTTCATCCTAAGGAGCCGCCATTTCGGGTGCGGATGCTGAAATTGGGCGATTCGATACCAGGAGCAGCTCCTCGCCGGGCGCATAGCCCCCGTTGAGGACCATTTTCAGTTTAATGGAGAACCTGGGGCTGCGGTCCAGGACGGGAAGATCGAGATCGAAATTTTCCGTGAAGAAAGCATGATCCCGGGCGGTCAAAACACAAAATACGGGATTGCCGGACTGAAATCTGCCTATCATGGACGCCGCGTCATATTCCTCGAAGATCGGCCTTTTCAAATAGAAAACCATGCTCGGGACCGTGACGCCGTAATAACCCGCCTGGAAATCGCCGTGCGCGTTTGCCTCTATCTGTTTACAGAAGCTTTTGACGGGCCGGAAGTTTTCCAGGGCGGGGAAATAATAAACAACCCCCGCCGTAAAAACAATCCACATGGAAGCCGCTATTGCGGGAAAACAGAGGCTCATTTTCCGTCTTAAGGCGCATCCGACGGTGAAAAGGGCGGCCCCGGCAATAATCAGAGACGGACCATAGTGTAACACGGAGGGAAGATGCGGCATAAAGAAGTGTAGAATAAAAAATAACAGTATGGAAAATGCAAAAAGAAGGATGCCCAGGATCAGGCAGATCCATTTCCATCCGGAAATCGGGCTCGTCTCTTCGGGTGCCTTGCGCCCTTCAGGAGAATTCAAACTGGAAGCCGGCGCCTTACCGGCGTCCGGGAAATGCCGCGAGGAAATTTTTCTGCGGATGGCGGCGGCCATTCCGGCAAAGCTTTTATACAGAACCGCAGCCAGGATTACGGCGGCCACCGGATACATGGGGGCGATGTAATACTCCTGCTTGTTTTTCGAGACCGAAAAAAAAAGGAATATGAAAAGACACCAAAGGAGCGGCAGCCCGAAGGAAAGGCTTTGCACAGGACGCCATTGCTCCCTGTGCCGCCAAAGGAAATACATGGCCGCTGCCGCCGGGAAGGACCAGGGGAAGAAGTCGACCGCAAAAACGGGGAAATAGTACAGAGGGCCTCTGGCCGGTCCGAAAGAATCGGACAGAAAGCGCCCCAGGTTGTCCTTTAAAAAGAAAGTTTCGATATAGGTCCAGCCGTATGCATGGAAGACCAGAACGTACCAGGGAAGAATGACGAACGCCAGGATGCCCAGGCCCAGGAAGGGGTGCACGCCTCTAACACTGAATCTTCCGTTGCAGAGCGCCCAGATCAGGTACGTGGCTGCGGGAATAACCAGCGCTACCGGGCCTTTGGTCATAAACCCCGCCCCTACGAATAGATAGAAAAAAACCCAGTAGGCGCGTCTTCGTGTCTGTATCGCCCTTGCCAGGAATAGAAAAGCCCCCGTCAGGAAAAACAGCAGGAGCATATCGATGGGCAGGCGCCGCGCGAGAATCAGTACCCTGGCGGTGGTGCCCGTGATCACGGCAGCCATCAGGGCGATCCGTGAATTGAAAAGAAAGCGCGCCGTCGCATAGGAAAAAAGAATGACCATGACCGCGGCAGCGGATCCCGGGAACCGTACGGAAAATTCGCCGACCCCGAACAGCTTGTAGGAAGCGAGAATCGCCCAGTACGTCAGCGGGGGTTTTTGAGCCCTGGGCTCGAAATTGAAATGAGGCGCGAGGTAATTGCCGGAAGCCAGCATTTCCCTGGAGGTTTCCGCGTAGTAGGATTCGCTTGCGTCCCATAGGGAAGAAGCGCCCAGGCGGAGGCAGTAAGGCAGGCAGACCGCCGCCAGAATCAGGACGTGCGCCAGGGGCGAAGAAAAACGGAGGCCGATAGTCTGCATGATGTTAAAAGAGCGGTTTTTGTATTTCATCCGGCACCGCATCCGTTGCCCGTTTGCGTGAAGAGCCCGTCAGGTCTATTTCCTTCCTCTCGAGCCGTTCCAATATTTCCGAAGCCCTGCGAAGAACCTCCTGCGGCATTCCCGCGAGGCGGGCAACTTCGATTCCATAACTTTTATCCGCGACCCCCGGCATGACCCTGCGCAGGAATATTATGTCTCCACCGGCTTCCTGAATGGTCATGCAGTAATTTTTCACGGCGGAATGAACCGCCGCCAGTTTGGTCAGCTCATGATAATGCGTGGCGAAAAGAGTTTTCGGTTTCAGACACGGGCCGGCCACGAGAAACTCCGCGATCGCCCAGGCAAGGGAGAGGCCGTCAAAGGTAGCTGTGCCTCGCCCGACTTCGTCCAGGAGAATCAGGCTCCGGCTCGTGGCCGTATTCAGGATATTCGCGGTTTCGATCATTTCAACCATAAATGTGGAACGGCCTTTGGCCAGATTGTCCGAAGCGCCCACTCGCGTGTATATGCGGTCCACGCACCCGATGCGCGCTTCCCGGGCCGGGACGAAGGAACCCATTTGCGCAAGGATGACTATCAGCGCCGCCTGCCGCAGGTATGTGGACTTGCCGCCCATGTTCGGTCCCGTCAGCAGGATCAGGCGGTTCGTTTCCACGTTCATATACAGATCGTTGGGTATGAAAGGAAGGCTCTGCTTTTCAACCACGGGGTGCCGCCCCTGTCGGATATACAGTTCATCCCCTTCGGTCAACGCCGGGCGGTTGTAGCTGTTTTTCAGTGCGGTTTCGGACAGGGCGGCATAAACGTCCAGTTCTCCCAGGAGACGGGCCGTTTTCTGAATCCGGGCCCCCTCGCGCCCGACTCTTTTCCTCAACTCGATGAATATCTCCCTCTCCAGAGATGCAATGCGTTCTTCGGCCCGGAGGACTTTCTCCTCATACTGCTGGAGCTCTTCGGTAACGAAACGTTCACAGTTCACGAGGGTCTGTTTTCGCAGATACTGGTTGGGAACAAGCGACAGGTTGGCCTTGGTTACCTCGATGAAGTAGCCGAAAACGTTGTTGAACTTGATCTTGAGAGATTGGATCCCGGTTTTTTCCCTCTCCCTCGACTCCATGGCCGCGATATATCCCTTCCCGCTGTGCCGGATCTCGCGGAGTTCATCGAGTTCGCCTGAATAGCCGGAGCGGACGATGCCGGGTTCGCTCGAGGATGCGGGCGCGTTTTCCGAAATGCATCTTTGGATCAGCGTAGCGACATCCTCCAGAGGATCGATGAGTTCGAGGATTTCGACGAGCCTCCCGGCGGAATAGGATTGCAGCATGTTCCTGACGGAAGGGATTGCGCTCAGGGAATCGCGCAGGGCAAGCATCTCGCGAGGGTTCGATACTTCGGCCATGATGCGGCTTACAAGACGTTCCAGGTCACGGATTTCGCAGAATTTTTTCCTTAATCCGTCCAGGGATGGAATGTCGGACATGAAAGACGCGATCGATTCCTGGCGGGACTCGATTTCCGCCACGTTTAATAAAGGCCGTAAAAGCCATGATTTCAACAGTCTCGCACCCATACCCGTACGGGTATTGTCGATGAGGGAGAAAAGGGATCCTTCCCTGGATCCGTCGAGAGTCTGTATCAATTCGAGATTCGTGACCGTCGATGCATCCAGCTTCATGAATTCCGAAGATTCAAAGAAGCGGAGGTTGGCGACCTTCCCGATCCGGGGCAATTGAATTTCTTTCAGATAGTGAATCAAAGCTCCCGCGGCGCACAGGGACAACGAGTGTCCGGACGATCCGAATCCTTCCAGGCTGGGAAGGCCGAAGTGTTCGAGAAGAATCCTGTGGGCGTAATCCTGATTAAAAATCCAGTCCTCCACAGGGCTTGCCACCCACCGGTCCGACCACTCCCGGGACAGTTTTGCCCGAATCTGTCCCTGCAGCCGGTCTGAAAGTACGATTTCTTTCGGCGCAAACCGTGTCAATTCATCCAGGGACCTCTGCCAGCTCCCATTTCCCGTAAACTCCGTGGCCATGAAATCGGATGTCGTCAGATCCATGAAAGCCAACCCGATTCCTTTTTCCGTGCTGTACAGACACCCGAGGTAATTGTTTTCCTTCGGCTCCAGGAGCATTTCCTCCAGAACGGTTCCCGGCGTCAGAACCCGGGTGACTTCACGCCGAACCAGTTTTTTATTCGCGTTTGGAGCCTCAACCTGATCACAGATCGCTATTTTAAATCCTTTTTTCATCAATCGGGCGATGTAACCCTCGACGGAATGGTGGGGCACGCCGCACATCGGGATGGGGGCGCCGTTTTTGTCCTTATTCCTCGATGTGAGGGTGATTTCGAGTTCCCGTGAGGCTGAAACCGCGTCCTCGTAGAACATTTCATAGAAATCCCCAAGGCGGAAAAGCACAATTTTCCCGGGGAAGCGCTGCTTGACCTCGTGGTACTGCTTCATCATGGGCGTGAGGTCTTCCATCCTTTTCCTCTTTTCCTGACGGAACTCAAGTTTTTATGTATGCTACCACATAAATTTGGTACGATTCAGTCCGTACCCTTCTACGATCAATACGGTTTTAGAGGTGGATGCCGAACCCTGTGAGCAAGGAGCGCGCAGTATATATTCCGCCGACTGCGGTTGTCAATGAACATGCCCGTTGCAGCTAAGCCGAAAGTCCTGGCATTTGACACATCCGACAGAAGAGGCAGCATCGCCCTGCTGGAGGGACCCGAGTTGAATGCGGAGTTGAAGTTGAACCGTCTCGAGAACCATTCCGCGAGCTTGATCCGCTCCATCGATTTCCTGATGCGGTGTTTGGGATGGACTTTAAAGGATCTGAACTTGGTGGCTGTGGGCACCGGTCCCGGCTCGTTCACGGGCATCCGGATCGGCATTGCCACCGGATTGGGCCTTGCCCAGTCGTTGTCTGTTCCTTTTGCCGGGATTTCGGGGATGGAAGCGCTCGCCTTCCAGGCAAGATTCCTGGAGGAAAGCGTCGGGGTCGTTCTGAATGCCCGGAGGTCCCAGGTCTATTACGCGGAGTACGGGAACCGGGAGGGCCGGATTCGCCAAATCCGGAAACCGGTACTGCTGTTTCTTGCCGACCTGCAGGGCAGGTTAAAAAACCGCCGCCTGACCTTAGTCGGAGAGCCTCAAATATGCGGCGTAAAACCGGGTAAAGACGCCGACAACGGCTGGCCCCGTGCCGCCGAAACGGATCTTTACCTGGCGGCCTCCATAGGACGTCGGGCCCTGTCCGCAAAACGGCGATGGAAATCCGGAAACTCCATAAAGTGCGAACCGCTTTACATCAGGCCGCCCGATGCGATTGCAAAAAAAACCAGAACCCGATGACGGGATGTCCGACTATTACCTGGCCTGTCTTACTCCCGCGGATGCCGACCGCCTGAAGCCGCTCGAAGAGTTGGTCCGGCTCGCTTTCTGGGGAGAGGAGAATTACCGGCGTTTTCTGGAGGAATTGCCCGAGTATTTCGGTTGCAAGGCGGTCAGGATAACCGGCAGGAACAGGGACGAACTCATAGGATTTCTCCTCGCACGTGCCTTGTACGAAAGCCTGGAACTCCTGAAACTGGGAGTATTTCCGCAGTGGCAGCGCCGCGGCGTCGGAACCCAACTGATTGAAACGGCTTTTTCTGAGGGATTGCGCCGGGGATGCAGCCGCTGTTTCCTCGAAGTCCGGAAATCCAATGAGAATGCAATTCAATTCTATTACGGGCACGGATTCCGCATAGCGGGTACGAGAATTCATTACTACACGGATCCGGTCGAGGATGCCTGGGTGATGGAAAAAGAATTGGCGTGATTCCGGCCGTAAAATAATTGTAAAAACACTTCAGTCCCCGTCCGTATTTGGCTAGAATACAGCGTGTCCTTTTGAATAAGTGGTGAGGCTCCTCATTTGCCCTTAAGGAGGTCAAAGTTGCAAATTAAAAAGCACATCCTGTCGATCGTTTGCCTGACAGCCGTTCTGGCTCTGTCCGGGTGCGGCGAGCCTAAGGAGAAACCGGTTCCCAATGCGATGCAGACCATCGAGAGAATCAATCAGGTGCGCATCGGCACCGACGCCGTGCATCTGCCTTTTGAGTTCGGGCTGGATACCGGCGTTCAGGGATACGACATCGATATCGGGAATGAGATAGCGAAAGATCTTGGCGTGGACGCACGCTGGGTCAAATTGTCCGGATACAATCACCTGTTTGATGTATTGAAGAACGGGGAAGTGGAAATGCTCGTTTCCGCCATTGCCATCGATCCTGCACGACAGGAAGAGTTCGCATTCTCGCAGCCGTATTACGAAAGCGGTGACGGAATCGCGCGGCGCTTCGACAACAACGAAATCAAGGATCTTGCCAGCCTGTCGGGTAAAAATGTCGGCGTCGGCGCCGGGCGCCCGGGTGATTCTTTCATGCAAAACCAGCAGACGGCTTCCGATGTGACGATCGTGAGATTTCCCAACCTGGATGACGCGCTCGGCGCTTTGAACCGACAGGAACTGAATGCGGTCGTCGGCGACGAGCCGATATTGACCTTCAGCGGTTTTAAAAGCTACCCGAACGTAACGACGCAGTCGGCCGACATGAACGAGTACCGGTACGCGGTAGTGGTGCGAAAAAGCGACGCCGAGCTTCTTGCATCGGTCAACAAGACCCTGGACCGTCTGAAAGCGTCCGGAGAACTGGAATCCATGCAGAAGAAATGGTTCCAGGACGTGCTGGCTCAGGCAAAGGCGGCTCACGAGGCTCACGTAAAGGAAGAAGAGCTGAGACGGTCTCCCAAAAGGATCAACGTACGGATCAACAAAGTCAGCGGCCAATTCAGGATGGACCGCCTGGACGGATTCGTACTCGTTCTCCAGGGGACAGGAGGAACATTCCGGTCTACACCGATTCTGACCGAAGGAAACAGCGGGAACTGCAGATTCAACACGCCGATGCCTCCCGGGGACTACAAGCTGGATATGATGAGCATCTTCAAGACCGCGGCGACAGTAACCGTCCAGGAATATCCCAAGACAGCTTTGGATATGCTTATCAACGTTTCGGATAAGGACGGAATTATGATTGAGGTGAAATGAAAGCCTCGCATGAGGTTTTCAGGAATCCTGAATCCGTAATAGCCGAAAGCGATGCAGAAACACCCGGTGCGCACTGCAATCATTACGATTCTTCTTACAAGTGCGGCTACGGCTGCCGCCCTGCAGTGGGATCTTGTGCCTGGATGGCGGAACAGGGACGCATCCAGGCCCGCCTTCGCGGCGGATCCGCCGGATCGGCCCGCTTTGACCGGCGACGAAGAGATAAACGTCAGGGTTTACAGCGCGGTCAGTCCGGCTGTCGTCAACATTACAAAAACGGTCGTTGAATACGACTTCTTCTTTGCCCCCGTAGCCAGGGAAGGATCCGGAAGCGGCTGTATCCTGGACCTGGAAGGAAACATTTTAACCAACTACCACGTCATTGAATCCGCCGACAGGCTGGAAGTCACCTTTCCCGACAGGTCCCAATATCACGCAGAACCGGTTGGGGTGGACCGCCAGAATGATCTGGCCGTCATTCGACTGGTCGATGCGCCCAGTGAGAAGCTTCATCCGATATCCTTCGGGGACTCCGAGTCCCTTCAAGTCGGACAGAAAGTGCTGGCGATCGGAAATCCGCTCGGTCTTCAAAACACGCTGACAACCGGAATCATAAGTTCCCTGGGAAGGAGAATAGAGGCCGAAAGCGGCGTCCTCGTGGACAACGTCATCCAGACGGACGCGGCCATAAATCCCGGAAACTCCGGGGGGCCGCTTTTGAACACCGCGGGGGAGATGATCGGAATCAACACGTCTATTTTTACAATAAGAGGCGGAGGAAGTATCGGTATAGGCTTTGCCATCCCTTCGAATACGGTCCGAAGGGTTGCGGCCGACCTGATTCAATATGGGCGGGTCATGCGCCCCTGGTTCGGAGTGGACGGATACGCCCTGAACCGCGAGCGGGCTTCCTATCTCGATCTCCCGGTCGAGCGCGGGCTCCTGGTTGCAAGAGTCGCCTCCGGCAGTTCCGCCGATAGCGCCGACATCCGGGGCGCCGATAAGATAGTACGTTTGGGCAATGAACGCATCCTTGCGGGCGGCGATATCATTACGGAAGTCGACGGCCGCGCGGTAACTTCGGGAGAAGAACTGCGCCTGATACTGGAGCCCAAACGTCCGGGAGATGTCGTCAATGTGACCCTGTACCGCAGCGGAGCAAGGATTACGAAATCGGTCACTCTGCTCGAACAGCCGAGCCGTCGTTCATTCCGATTTTAACCGGCGCTGCGCGCCGGGCGGCATGGGCCCGGATAGGATAATAAAGAGAAAAAGGCAACCCCGTTTAGCCCGGCCGCCGGAATCATCCGCCGCATACGGATTTTACACTACCCCGGAAAATCATCCACATGATGGGGAAGAGGCTTATTTTCATGACCGGCAGCAACTGGATTCCAGCCGTATTCCTGTACGCGGCATTGCTCGGTTGCAACGCCGGTCTTTCGGCCGCGGATGAAAACGCCCAGCTTATCAGGCTCACCGAGGATATCTATGCGAGAATCGTCAACCCTGACGGGAACGCGGTGGGAAATTCCGGCTTTATAATCCTGCAAAGAGGCGTTCTGGTTTTCGACACCCACTTCACACCGGAAGCCGGCCGGCAGCTTCTCGAGGATATCCGGACGGTCACCTTCAAGCCGGTTCGATACGTGGTCAACAGTCATCATCATCCCGACCACACGCACGGAAACCAAGTGTTCCCGGATGCCCATGTAATCGCAAACAGGGGAACCCGGGAGAATATTCTTGAGAAAGACCTGCCGTCTCTCGACCGGACAATCCAGATCGCCCAGACCCAAATGGACCGGATGCGAAATACCGCTCTGAAGGAGACCGATCCCGACAGGCTCGACACCCTGAAGCTCGAGATCCGGTCGCAGCAGGATTACTTGTCCACATTGTTAAACCTTAAAATAGTTCCTCCACTGGTGGTCCTGGAGGACTACATGTCCATTCAGGACGGAACACTGGACGTCAGGATCCGGTTCCTCGGACCCGGAGAAACCGACACCGGCACAGTACTGTATATCCCCTCGGAAAGGATTGTTTTCTGCGGCGATCTTTTTTTCAAAAATGCCCTCCCCAACATTCAGGACGCGGATATATTGAAGTGGATGGAGACACTCGAAAAACTCCTTCAACTGGAAGCGGACCGTTTTGTTCCCGGCCACGGGATCGTGGGCAACCGCCGGGATGTAGAGAATTTCATCACCTATTTCGAAGATCTCCGGTCGCTGGTGGAGCCGTATGTTTCGCGCGGCGAAGGCCTGGATAGGGCGTTAAAGGAAATTCGAATGCCGGCGAAGTATTCCGGATATCGTTTCATGAATTTTTTCCGGGCCAACGTCCAGAAAATGTTTACCGAATTAAAAACGTTGCAGATGCTATCCATACCGATTGAAGGTCCCAAGAAACCCAAGGGTTGATTGCCGGGAGCCGGATGTGGACGCAAGGCCCGATTCCGGGGCGTTTATGCTATTCTTCTTTCTTGAAACGCTGTGTTTTCTGGCAACGCAATGAAAGATAAATCCCCAACTCATACTGTGTGTCCGAGATGCAACGGCTCCGGGTGGGAACCCGTCGGTTCGGGGAAAGGAGTCCGTAGATGCCGCTGCATGGAATCCTCAAAGACGGACCGAATGCTTGCGGAGGCGAGGATACCCAAACGCTACGAACACTGTGACCTGGAATCTTATCAGCCCCTGCATGCAACCCAAAAGACCGCGAAGAAATTCGCCGAGCGTTTCCTGGATAAATATCCGTTCATTGACATCGGTTTGCTTTTTCTCGGCCCCTGCGGCGTGGGGAAGACGCATCTCGCGGTAGCCCTTTTGAAAAGAATTATCACGGACAGGGGAGACAGCTGCCTGTTCTACGATTTCCGGGATCTTTTACGGGAAATTCAGGCAAGCTGGAATTCAGTCGCCCGCACTTCCGAACTGGAGGTTCTGCGGCCGGTACTGGACGCTAAAGTTCTGGTACTGGATGAACTGGGGGCGAACAAGCCGACAGACTGGGTGCGTGACACGATCGCCCATATCATAAACTGCCGCTACAACGACAAGAAGCTGACCCTATTCACGTCCAATTTCCTGGATTCTGCGGGGAATCGCGGCGAGGAAACGCTGACGGACCGCATCGGAGTACGCCTGAGATCCCGATTGCACGAAATGTGCAGGGATATTGAGATCGAAGGGAAAGACTTCCGCAAGGAAATAAAAAACGCCAAGGTCCGTTTTGATACCGAGATCCGGAATTTCGGCGTTTAGGGTTCGCGGTAAAAGCACGCCGCGGGATGCGCTCTCCGCAACGGCCGCCTCTTCCAAACGGGCAGGAACCGGGAAATGGCTTTTAAAACACCTCCAGCAGGGGAGTGGTTTTTCCGACAACTTCGCCTACCCGCATGCAGCGGCACCCTCTTTCCTCCAGAAGCTTGCATGCCGCATCGGCGTCTTTCGGGTCGACCGCAACCAGCAGGCCGCCGGAAGTCTGAGGATCGAAAAGCAGCTGCTGGATTTCCTCCGGAACATATGGAGCGCAAACCAGGCAATCTGCGATAAATTCACGGTTTTTCTGCAGTCCTCCCGCGAGATGCCCGCCTCTGGCGCATTCGACGGCTCCGTCCAGGAAATCGAACTTGCGGTGGTCGAAACGCAGGCTGACCCGGCTGGCTGCGGCCATCTCCCAGGCATGCCCCAGAAAGCCGAAACCGGTGATGTCCGTGGCGGAATGAATGGAGCCGAGGAGTGCCTTCAATGCAGAAGCGGCGTCGCGGTTCAGTAGGCACATGGTTTGGGTCGCGGACTCGATCCATTCCCGAGTCGCTTTACCGGAACGGACCGCAGTGGCGATGACTCCGGTACCGATGGGTTTGGTCAGAAGGAGCCTGTCCCCGGGACGCGCACCGTCATTACTCCAAACCTCGGCCGGATCGACGGTTCCGGTGACCGCGTATCCGAATTTGATTTCGGAATCGCGAACCGTGTGTCCTCCGACGACAATGCAGTTCGCTTCCATCATTTTTTCCATTCCTCCGGCGAGGATCTGCTCCAGGACGTTATGGTCCCCGTTTTCCGGAAAGCAGACCAGGCTGAGAGCCGTCACGGGTTGCCCGCCCATGGCGTAAATATCCGAGAGAGCGTTTGCGGCCGCAATCTGCCCGTAGAAGAACGGATCGTCGACGATCGGGGTGAAAAAGTCGGCACTCTGCACCAAGGCAAGATTTTCAGCGACAAGAAAAACCGCCGCGTCGTCTTTGTTGGCAAAACCCACAAGGAGACGGTCGTCCTCCTGTCGGGGCAATTTGGATAAAATCCTGTCCAACACCGCCGGACTCATCTTGCTCGCTCAGCCTGCGGCGCTGCTTGCCTCCGTAAGCCTGCGTTTGTCTGGATCATTTTTCATTTCAAGTATCGCTTCTTGCGCGAAGCGCGGCGGTTTCCCGGAAAGCCCGGATTTCCCGATGGGATGAAAATAAAGGGGGGGCCAGGTCAGGACTAAAACGGTATGTCGCTGTCGGTAATCCCTATGTCGTCGAACGAGTCTTCCTGCCGCTGATCGATCCGGGAAGCGGTATCCACGGGCTGAGCACCTGAATCGGCGCCTTGAGTTCGGGATCCGAGTAAAACCAGCTGCGTGGCTACGATTTCCGTTGTTCGGCGCTTATTCCCCTCGCGATCGTTCCATTCGCGGGTCTGCAGCCGTCCTTCGATGTAGACCTGACGACCCTTTGATAGGTATTTCTTGCAGATGTCGGCCAGATGCTTCCATGCAACGATCGTGTGCCATTCCGTGTGTTCCTGGCGATTGCCGCTCTTGTCCGTCCAGTTCTCGCTGGTGGCCAGGCTAAAATTAGCGACGGGAGTTCCTTCGGCCGTGTACCGGATCTCAGGATCCCGGCCGAGGTTTCCTATAAGCATTACTTTGTTCAGTGAACTCATGGATGGTATCCCCTGTTGAATGTTCTCGAACCACACGCTAACGGGCCACGCCGAGATCTGCAAGTTCGGCCTTTGCCAATGCCGCTTCCGGGGAATCCGGAAAACTTTTGATCACGGCTTTAAAGTCCTCGACGGCTTTCCCCGAATCCTTGTTCCCCAGGAAGGATTTCCCCCGCTTGTAAATCGCGCTGGCGATTTTATCGGAATCGGGATTTTCATCAAGAACCTGGGTGTACGCCTCAATGGCCGGTTGAAACCGGTTCATGTAATAATAGGCTTCTCCTATATTGTAACGCGCAGCCGTGGCCTTATCCCCGGCAGGGAACTGGGACAGGTACGCGTTGAAACCGCTTATGGCCAGATCGTAATTCTCCTCCAGCAGGTCGTAATATGCCTGGTTAAACAGTGTGTCCGCGGAGGACAGGTCCGGGGAAACGGCCGTATGAATCGATGCGTACTGAACCTTAAGGTCGGATACCTGCCGTGCCAGAGCGGAGATGCTCATGGCCATATCGTCGATCTTGTTCGACAGTTCCTGTATTTCCGGAAGTATTTCTTCCTTCTCGGACCGGTCTCGGGAAGTCTGCCCTTCGAGGGCGGCCAGGACGTTTTCAAGGAGTGCGTTGGATTTCGCCGCCTGATCATTCAGCTGTTCGATCAGGCTTTTGAGGCCGGAAATCCCCGTGTTGTTTTCGTGCAGCGTCTTTTCATATTCCCGCAGCTGATCTCTCAGCGCATTCACGTCATACTGAAGGCGCTCCAGTTCTTCCTTGGTGCCGGCCTGCAGGGAGGCGGCGAAAACGAACAAAATGAGAAAGAGATGAATGACGATGGATTTCTTCATATACAGTCTCTCCCGTTATCTGGTTCGATCCGTATTATTTCACAGCCTGCAAGGGGCAGCAACGAAAGAAACGGACGGGGGCTGTCAGGATCTGCATGCTTGCGCAAGGGGGCTGCCGGTGCTTTTTTCATCGGGGCAGGGAAACGGAGCGGGAAATCCGTATGGATTCCCCTTGCCGGGTCGCGATACGGCCGGTTTAATCGGCGGGCGCGGGAAAGGATCTCCAGATCCTTTCCCGCGCCTGTAATTGAGTTTGCCGGTATCCACTCCGCGGAAATGCCGGAAAATAGGCTTCCGGTGCAACCGGGCATTCGAACGTTGGTATCCATTCCCCCGGAGAACGGCTTACCGGCGCCGATTCAGCGCATTAGGAAATGGGCGCGCCGGTTCTGTTGATAGCATTCCTCGCTCTTTTCCGTGCAGAACTGGCGTTCCTCGCCGTAGCTGACCGTATCGATCCGGCCGGCTTCGATTCCCTGGTTGACCAAAAACTCCTTCGCCGCGTTGGCGCGACGGTCCCCCAGGGCGAGGTTGTATTTCGAGGAGCCTCTTTCGTCGCAGTGTCCCTCGATCGTAATACGGATGGAAGGCCGTTCCTTGAGAGCCCGGATATTCGATGTCAATGCGGCACGTGCGTCGTCCCGGATATCGTATTTGTCGAAATCGAAAAAGGCATCCCGGATGTTGGCCTTGAAAAATTCGGAGTCGCTGACCGGCTTTGGCGGGGGCGGAGGCGGTTCGGTCACCGTCACACGCGCTTCCGCATTGGCTGTTCCGCCCGGACCTGTTGCCTTTGCAGCGTATGTTGTGGACGCCGAGGGACGAACGGTCCGCCGCCCGGAAGGCTCCACGGTTCCAACGCCGTTGTCGATCACAACGCTGGTTGCGTTGGAGGAGTTCCAGGAAAGAGTTGTCGAACTTCCTTTTTCAATAGCGGCTGGGGAAACACTCAAAGAAATCGTCGGGGCCGGGATCTCGGGCTTCGGCGGCGGCGGCGGCGGCGGTTCTTCCTTGGGCGGCGGTGGGGGCGGCGCCACTTTCTTGGCACATCCGATACCCGATATCAGCAGGGCTGCTATGATAAACGCTAAGGAAACAAGCGTGGTTGTCGATCTTCGCATTGCGGCATCTCCTTCTCTTGTGCTCAGATTCAATCCGAAATTTCAATGCTAGTATTACTACCGAATCGCCTAAAGTATATCACGTGCTGGAAACCGTCGGAACAAAACTAGAAAAAAAATGAAGATTTCATATTACTTGCGGAAATAACCGCCCCATGCGGGGCCTCTGTTTTCCCCGCTTCGGGTAATCCTGCGGGTTGCGGCCTGCTCGTCCAGCAGCATGATGTAGATCTGGTTGGTCCCGGTACGGTTCGATTGGAAAACCAGGTGCCTCCCGTCGGGGGCCCAGGAAGGAATTTCGTTGCTGCCGCTTTCTGTCGTCAACTGGAGAATCCTCCCGCTGCTGACTTCGGCAAGAAACAGGTCGTAATAGGTGCGCAGGCGCGGCTTCCAGTGAAACGCGAGCCAGCGGCCGTCCGGGGACCAGGCTGGGGAATCGGCGTCGCCCCCCTCCTTGACGAGTCTGCGCACGTTGGCTCCGTCCTCATCGCAGATGTAAATCTGGCTGGCGCTTCCTCCCCTGTTGGAGGCAAAGGCAATCTGCCTTCCCGAAGGGGACCATGTCGGGGACGAATCGATCGCGGGATTGTTGGTAACGTTGCGCTGTTGCGAACCGTCCAGCTTGGAAATGTAGAGATCGGTATCGCCCTGCGGCGTCCGCTTGGCAAAAACAACCCGGTCGCCGTCCGGTGAAATCGCGGGCGTATTGACGAAGGTGTTGAAGATCGGAAACGGCAGGCGCATCCCGTCCAGATAGGAATAGATGTTGATCTCCCATCTTCCCGTGCGCATGCTTAAAAACGCCAGTTTTGAATTGTCCTGCGACCAGTTGGGAAAAAGATTGGTGGAGCCGTTCTGGGTAAAAGCCTGCGCGTTGTGCCCGTCGTAGTCCATGACGAAAATTTCCTCGGCGTCCCCCGCTTTCAGTGTATAGGCTATTTTCGTTGAAGCGATGCCCCGGGAGGCTCCGGCGGTCAGCCTGTAAACGATTTCATCCGCCCACTGGTGAGCGATGGCGCGGATCTGTTCCGTAACTCCCGGAATATTCAGTCCGAAGCTTCGCCTGCGCTGCTTCATGTCGAAGATGTGCAGGTCCGCACGCAGGATGCCGTCCGAAAGGGAGAGCGTTCCCGAAGCCAGGAAACTGACGCGGAAGGGAAGGGCGCCCCATGCATCGTACGGTATGTCCACTTCGGACTGTATGGCCCCGGTCTGGGGGGGGTAGAAGCTTTTACCCGCGAGCCTGAAAAATCCCGAAAAAGACAGGTCGTCCCAGAGAACGCGGTTGAAGGTCTCGATCGCGTCTTCGAGCTCGGCCGGATAGTCTTCCGATGCCGGCTTGATATCGGTAACGGCCAGGATAATCTCCTCCCCGGGCGTGGGGCGGAGAACAATATCGTTGTCCTGGGCGCGAAGAACCGGCGCGATGAAACAGAGTGCGCATGCAAGTGAAAGCAATTTCTTACAGTCCATTAGTCTCCTCTATTCGGATTGCTGTTGATCTGGCGGATAGACAAAATGGGCGCTGAACTGGATCAGACGGCCCCTGAATTCCGCCGGAGGCGGCGTAAGATCTTTAATCGACAGTATGGCGCGTTCGGCCTGGCTGTCCAGAAGGGAATTCCCTGAAGACTTGACTTTCTGAACACCGCGAATATTTCCGAAATCGTCGATATAAAAGCGGAAAACTATATCCACTCGAATGCCTTCGGGTGGGTGAACCCAGTTGTCGCTTATCCGCTTTTCCACGGCCCTTGCATAATAGTGATCGCCAAGACCGCCGGAACCGGCGCCGATGGATACGCCGATCCCCCCCCCCACTCCGCCGCCGCTGCCGCCGCTGTATCCGCCGCTGCCGCCGCTCCCTTTTTCCGCCGGCGTCGGAATTATGTTTGTGGCAGGCCCGGTCTTGGAAGATTTTGCGGTTTGAGGCTGCGGTTTTATCCTGCGCTCCACCGTATCGGGAAGCGGGATGGCTTTGGATTTGCTCTCCGGAGGCTTTTCTTCGAGTGCCGGCGGTTTGGGCACCAGAAAAGGCTTTACCATTCCCGCGCCGCCTGAAAGCTCGTCGACGACGCCGACCGTGGAAATGTTTCCACCGGTGCCTCCTCCGATACCGGTGCCGATCTGAATTACTTTTCGCGGAAAGAGGTGCTGGCCGAAAATCGCAAAAAGAAATACCGCGGCATGGATGGCTACGGATACGATAAGCGTGCGGCTGTATTTTTCTTTGACCAGGCCGGTATGGGAGAGCTCATGAAGCATTGTATTAGCGAAAATAATGAAAAAAAGTAAATGGCGGCTGCCGACTGCAGACTGATTTACTGTCTAGGCTCCTTAAACGGCTTGGTTACCAGCTTTACCTGGTCGAATCCCGCGCCCCGGATGACATCAATCACCGAAACGATGGAATTCCACTTTACGTCCTTGTCTGCCCTTAGGAAAATAGCGTCCTTGGGGCTTTCGGCGTCCGCCTGGAGCCGCCCGGCTATTTCGGAAAACAGAATGGTGTCGGAACCGTAGTAGAGCAGCCCCTCTTGGCTGATGGAGATAATGATGCGGCTTTCCGGATTGACATCGGTGACATTCCTGGTTTCCGGCAGCTGTACGTCGATCCCGGTCTGGAGCATGGGGGCTGTGACCATAAAAATGATAAGGAGAACCAGCATGACGTCGACCAGCGGGGTGACGTTGATCTCGGAAAGGGAAGTGGCGGTGCGGCCACCGGGCGCGGTAAATGCCATTTAGCTGAAGCTCCGTTGGACAAGGTTCAGGAATTCCGACGAAAAGTCGTCCATATCGGCGGCGATATCCTTAATCCCGCCTATGAAATGGTTGTACGCAATCACGGCGGGAATGGCTGCAAAAAGTCCGGCGGCCGTGGCGACCAGGGCTTCCGAAATTCCGGGAGCCACCGCCTGTATGGATGTCGTTTTCTCCATTCCCAGCCCCAGGAAAGCGTTGATGATGCCCACAACGGTCCCCAAAAGTCCGATAAAGGGCGTAACCGATCCCGTCGTAGCCAGCCAGCTTACGTTTTTTTCAAGCTGTGAAAGCTCGGAAGCGGAAGCCCTCTGCAGAGAGCGCTGAATTCCGGCCACGTGTCTTTCCGACAGGACCGGATTTTCGGGACTGTGCCCCTTGAGTGCCTGGACTTGCGCGTTCAGTTCCCGGTAGGCCGCCTCGAATATCCCGGACAACGGCGATCCCTGATAGTGCCCGCAGGCGGATTGTATTTCGCTCAGGCGGGCGGAATTCCTGAAAAACTCGACGAATTCGCGGTTTTTCTGCCTTACCTGGCGCAAGGTCAGCCACTTGCGGAGAATAATCGTCCAGGACAGAAGGGAAAAAGCCAGCAGCAGCAGCAGTATGATCTGGGCAAAGACGCCGCTTCGCAGAATCATTCCCAAAAGGCTGCCTCCAAACGGGGCGTCTGCGGCAGGCGCCGCTTGTAGCATTAAAGCTGTTATGGGTAAAATGGCTCGCTTCCTCCATGAAAATAAGGCTACGGCTCTCAAATGCGGTAGGTATTATAGCGTACCGGGCAAGCCAATTCACCAAATATGGGGCCGGACCTTTTGCATCGATATCGAAATGGGATTGGAGAAACAAACCTCAGGCGGCTGCGAACCTGGATTCTTCAAAACATTTTTAGGGCACGGCACGCCGTATGTTAGACTCAACTGGACCTGGAATCCACAATGGAAAGCAGGACGTAACCGTTATGCTCCGCTTGTTGAGAATTCGAAATTTCGCGCTGATCCGTGAACTGGAAATGGAGTTCGATGAAGGTTTGAACCTTCTGACCGGTGAAACCGGCTCCGGGAAATCGATTTTGGTGGATGCTTTCGGCATGCTGATAGGGAACCGATCGTCCCAGGACATGATCCGTTCCGGCTGCGATTCTGCGGTCATAGAGGGAATGTTCGAAATGGAGCCGGCCAATGAGCTGTCCCGGATACTGGCGGATGCGGGGTTTGAAAACGAAGAAAACAGGCTACTTATCCGGAGAGAGATATCCGCGTCGGGGCGCAGCAGGGTGTTCATCGACGGGCATCTCGCCACCCTGAACCTCCTGAAAACGATCGGAGAGCGCCTGGCGGACATCCACGGCCAACAGGATCAGAAATCGCTTCTGGATCTGTCCGCCCACCTCGAATGGCTCGATTATTACGGGGACAACGGAATCTTGCTTTCGGAAGTGCGCCGGCGTTATAAATTACTCCGCGAAACCGCCGGGCGCCTCCTTGAGTTCGAAGCAAACAAGGAAGAACGGCTCCGCCGCATCGAAATCCTCCGTTTCCAGCTGGAAGAAATACGCCGCATCGCGCCGCTTTCCAACGAGAGGGAGGATCTGGAAAGGGAAATCGCCGTCCTGTCCAACAGCGAGAAAATCATGGCTGCCGCCACGGAGGCCTATTCGGTCCTATACGAGAGCGAATCTTCCATTCTGGCCGGGATGCGGCGCCTGGAGCGGTTACTGCAGGAATTGGAACGATTCGACGGAAGCTGGACACAGCACGGTGAGTCCCTCAAAGAGTGCCTGTTCCGGGCGGAGGACATCGCCCTGGCCGCCCGGGATTACGCGGCCCGGTGCGACTTCAGCCCGGAGCGTCTCGAACAGGCCCAGCAGAGACTGTTGGCACTGGACAGGCTGTCCCGGAAATACTGTGTTTCGGGAGGCGACATCTTCCAGTACACCGAGACCTGCAGACAGGAGCTGGAAAACCTGACCGCTTCGGCAGATGCATCCGCCGGCCTCGAAAAACAGCTGGAAGCGCTCACGGCGCACTACCTCGCGTGCGCGCGGCAGCTTTCGGAAAAAAGAACCAGGGACGCCTCGAAACTGGAAAAGGAAATAAGAAAAGAGTTTTTTGCCCTGGCCATGCCCGAAATGAAGCTTGAAGTGTATTTTCAGGGGGCGAAAGACGACGCGGGGGATGGTCTCATTCACGGTTCCTATGGACTCCATGGACTGGACAATATAGAGTTTTTAATAGCCCCGAACAAGGGGGAGGCTATGAGGCCCCTTGCCCGAATCGCTTCCGGCGGGGAGCTTTCGCGCCTGATGCTGGCGATTAAGTCCATTTGCGGGGACGAAGACCGCGGGAAAACGCTGGTTTTCGACGAGGTGGATGCCGGTATCGGCGGCCGGGTCGCGGAGGCGGTGGGCAGGCGCCTGCAGAAACTGTCGAAAAACAATCAGGTTCTTTGTGTAACGCATTGGCCCCAGATCGCCGCATTCGCGCGCACCCACTTCAGCGTTCAGAAACGCGAGGCCGACAACAGAACCGAAACGGTCGCCCACCCCCTGTCCCGGGAAGAGAGGATCACAGAGATCTCGAGGATGCTGGCAGGAGAAATCATCACGGAAACGACGCGGCGGCATGCGGAAGAGATGCTCGAAGGCACCGAAGGCGAAGTGCAATAGCGCTTCTGTGCCGGAAATTGATATGGCAAAGAAATTTTATATTGAAACATTCGGCTGCCAGATGAACGCCCTGGATTCCGAGAAAATAGCCGGGAACCTTTGCTGCAATGCAATGGAGCCGGCCGAGAGCCCTTTTGAAGCCGACGTAGTCCTTCTGAATACCTGCAGCGTCCGGGACAGGGCGGTTCAAAAAGTGTACGCGCGTCTGGGCGAATTCAGGCGGTATAAAAAGATGCGCGGGGATGTTGTCGTCGGAGTCCTCGGCTGCATGGCGCAGCTCGAGGGAGAGAAAATACTCAAAAGAGCGCCCTATGTCGACATCATTGCCGGTCCTCAAAAAAGCCACGCCATATACGCGCTCGTCGAGCGAAGCCGGCCTTCCGGCGGCGCGAGAATCGACCTGAGGTCGGATGACGAATCCGGCCCCCCGATCGAAGACGGCCCGACGCGGCGGGAAAATCCGTGGCGCGCCGGCGTAACCGTCAGTGAAGGGTGCAGCCGCAGCTGCACCTACTGTGTTGTCCCCAAAACAAGGGGGAAAGAGAGGATCCGAAGCAGCCGGAACATTCTGCGCGAAATAGAAAAACTGGCCGCCGAAGGGTACGTGGAAATCATGCTGCTGGGCCAGACGGTTAATTCGTATCTGGACCGTGAGGGAGGCAACGTAGACTTCGCCGAGCTTTTATGGCGTGCGGCTCAAGTTGAGGGAATCGAGCGCATCCGGTTCACCTCGCCGCACCCGTCCGATTTTACCCGGGATCTGCTGGATGTGATGGTGTCCTGCCCCCGGGTTTGCAACCACATCCATCTGCCGGTCCAGTCCGGATCGACGAAAATTCTGCGCGCCATGCGGCGCGGCTACACGCGTGAGGACTATCTTGAAATCGTGCAAAAAATAGTGAATGCGCCCCGCGACATTTCCATATCCACCGATATCATCGTCGGTTTTCCGGGAGAATCGGAAAGAGATTTCGAAGATACGCTGACTCTCATGGAGACGGTGCGCTATGACAGCGCGTTTTCCTTCAAGTATTCCCCGAGGCCGAACACCGAGGCGCTGGACATTGACGGAGCCGTGCCGGATGAGGAGAAATCCAGGCGGCTGACGGTTCTGCAACAGCGCCAGAGGGAGATTCAGTCCCGGATCAACCAGACCTATATGGGGCGGATCCTGGAAGTGTTCGTGGATGGCCGGGCCCGCAGCCGTGTTTCTCTGACCGGCAGGACGGGCAACAATAAAATCGTAAATTTTGACGGGCCGGAAACCCTTATAGGATCCTTCGCCCGGGTCCGGATTACCGGTTTCGGCCCCAACAGCCTAAAAGGGTCTTGGCTTCATGAGCAGGGTTTGGAATAATCAGGTATGTAGAACCCGAATTGAGGGAGGGACCATGAAAGAGATAGAATTTAAAATCAAAGGTCTGATGATGGATCCGCTTACCAATTCGCCCATTGTAGTTCTGCAGGAAACATCCAGCGATACGCTGCTTCCCATCTGGGTTGGTATTTTTGAGGCGAACGCAATTGCGCTGCAAATTGAAAAGGTGGATACGCCGCGTCCCATGACGCACGATTTGATGAAGGGACTTTTGAATCACCTGGATGTTCAGGTTACCAAAATAGTGGTAACCGAACTCAAGGACAACACATTTTATGCCCTGATATTCCTTAACGCCGGCGGGAAGGTGGTCACGGTCGATTCGCGGCCGTCCGATGCCATAGCGCTGGCACTGCGCACGGACTCTCCCATTTTCGTCACAGACGAAGTGCTGTCAAAATCGGCCAGCACGGCCTCGACGACGCTCTCGGCCGATAAAAGCTCTCCTGAGGATATCCGGAAGTGGCTCGAAAATTTAAATCCGGAAGAACTCGGCAAATACAAAATGTAGCCTTGCCGTAAACAATAGAAAACAAAAAATATCCAGAGGGGAACCTAGGGAGCGACATCCTAAAGGGGTGAATGCAGGCATTTTCCATAGTTTACATAAGATATCTTATCAGAAGTAGTGAAAACATAAAAAATCGGGCGAAAATTATTTCTGAAATGCTTGATTTATCCTGAATTTTAGACTAAATATTTATTTATTAACGTTTATATATAATATATTTATTCAATTAGTACTTTAAGATTTTATAGCCCCAATTTGCGCCCTATTTTAGAATGACGGGTGTTTTAAAAAAATCCGGCGTTGAGCCGGTTCTTTGACAAGCCGCCTTAGAAAACAACGGGATTAAATTGAATATATACCTTTGATTTGATTAGCGGTAAGATAACCCCCTGCCGGAACGCCGGACGGCAATGATTCCCTTTTGAAGCGCCATTACGGGAATATAACCAATAAGCGAATCGCGCGGGATATGAGCAAAATAGACAAATTAATATATCGTGCCGTCCTGCCTCCCTTTATCATTGCACTGTCCATATTAACCTTTCTGGTTTTTGTAATAAGGATCGGCGATTTCGCAGCCTATAATGCATCTCTCGATTTGATTTTCAGCCTTTCTGCAGCCGTTTTGCCGGCGATCCTGATTTTTTCCTTCCCGATTTCCTACCTGATCGGAATTCTGATCGGCATAGGAGGACTCAACGGCGAAAATCAGATAACGGCCATCCGGGCCTGCGGCGTTCCCGTAAGAAAGCTTCTTAGACCGCTTTTCATACTGGGCATTTTCGTAGGCCTGTCTACGGCGGTAATGTCTCTTGAGATTATGCCGAAAGCGAACGAAAAAGTCCGGAACATGAGAGACGAATTGAGCCTTTCCCTCGCGCCTTCGGAGCTGCGTCCGCGCGTGTTCAACGACGACCTTCCGAAGATGGTCTTTTACATCGATGACATTACGCCGGACAGAAAAGGCTGGTCGAACGTATTTGTCGCCGATAATTCCGACCCTGCTGCTCCCCGGACATTCCTGGCAAAATACGGTGCGCTGATAATAACCGACGCCGCACAAAAACGCCTCCAGCTTCACCTGGAAAATGGATCCAGCTACACTTTCGATCCCCAGAATCCCGGGGATGAAAGGGTATTCCGATTTTTCAAGGATTACGACATCAATATTGAAATGAATGACTTATCGGACGGAAGCAACTTTCCGGACGCATCCGGCAGAATGAACGGCGGGCCCCCAAAAGCCAGTGAAATGTCCACTCTCGCACTATGGTTCCGTTCGCGAAATGCGGAAGAATCCACAAAGACGCAAGCTCTGGTTGAGCTCCATAAAAGATTTTCACTCCCCTTTTCAGTTTTTCCTTTTTCGCTTCTAGGGCTTTCGCTTGCCGCCAGCGCCAAAAAAGGCGGCAGGACTTCTGGTTTTGCCCTGAGCCTGCTTATCGTTCTGCTTTTTTACATCCTTTTCATCAACGGAATACGGCTTGCGTCCGTCGAGCAAATCAGACCCTGGGTCGGTTTGTGGTCCCCGGCCGTCATTTTGGGATTCATCGGGATTTTTCTACTTATGAAGGCCGAACGAAGCCTGAAAACCGATTCCTGGCTGTCCGCCGATCGATGGAAGCACGGATGGGAATATTTGGGCTTACGGCTTCACATGCAACGCCTTCAAAAGCGTATTTCCCGCGTCGATAACGGGATGGTACAGATCATCGGTTCGGTTATCCGGTTCCTCTTCCCGAAGATTTTCGATCTTTACATAGCCAGGGGGTTTCTGGTCTATTTCTTCTGGAGCCTGATTGCCTGCAGTTTCCTGTTCATTATTCTCACCCTTTTCGAGCTTCTGGATGATGCCATCCGCAACCAGATACCGGTCGTTGAGATCGTGAAGTATTTCATTTTCTATATGCCGCAGATATTGACACTTGCGGTGCCGATGTCCATACTGCTAGCCATCCTCATCAATTTCGGCATCCTTGAAAAAAACTCGGAGATTACGGCGGTCAAGGCCGGGGGCTGGAGCCTGTACCGCCTTTCCATACCGATATTCCTGCTGGCATCCGGATTCTGCCTCGGCCTGTTCTTAATGCAGGATTACGTCCTGCCCACCGCCAATGAAAAGCAGGACGGGATTTGGAACAAGATCAAGAACCGCGCCCCCCAAACCACGATACCCATCAGAAAGTGGATTCTTGGGGAATCGGGCAGGATATTCAACTACGAGCATTTCGACGGCAAAAACGATTCCTTTGTGGGCCTCAATGTTTATGAGATGGATTTCGATTCGGCGACAATGCTGAGACGCATCCATGCTTCCAGAGCCGCCATTACCGGCGCCGGACAATGGAGGCTGGAAGATGCGTGGATCCGGGACTATACGCTGAAGCAGGAAGGATTCAGGATGGTCCAATCCGGGAACTTTTCTTTCCCCGAACGGGCCGAGTACTTTGAAAGGGAGGTTTTTCAGCCGAAGGAATCGTCGAAGATGACCTACTTCCGGCTGAAGACGCACATCGAATATTTGAAAGATACCGGCTACAACGCCGTGGAGCTTCAGGTTGAACTCTACAAGAAAATTTCTTTTCCGTTAAGCTGCCTGATTATGACGCTTCTGGCCATCCCGTTCTCCTTCATCATCGGGCGCAAAGGCGCTTTTTTCGGCATCGGCGCCAGCATAGGGATTGCGATGATTTACATGCTTGTGGTGGGTTTTTTCGAAGCGATGGGTGGCAACGGTGTCCTGACTCCCTTGCTGGCAGCCTGGGCGCCCAACATGCTTTTCGGAGCTTCCGGATTATGGATGTTTCTTTCAATCCGTACATAAATCTCTTTTAAGCCCTGGGATGGTACCGCTTGTAGACCTGCTTCAGACGTTGGCGGGTGATGTGGGTATAAATCTGGGTTGTGGATATATCGGAGTGTCCGAGCATAAGCTGGACCGACCTCAGATCCGCACCGTTTTCCAGAAGGTGGGTCGCAAAACTGTGCCGCAGCATGTGCGGCGTCAGGCGTTTGGCGATGGAAACTTTTTGCCCGTAATTCTTCAGATTTTTCCAAAACCCCTGGCGGGTCATGCCCGATCCCCTGCCCGTAACGAAGAGATAATTGCTCTTTTTGTCCATTAGCAGCCGGGATCGGAATTTTCTCACGTATTCTTCTATCCTGGCTCCGGCTTCCAACCCGACCGGAATGATTCTTTCCTTGTTTCCCTTCCCGACGCAGGTAACGATTCCCAGCCGCAGATCCACCTGTGCCATCTGCAGGGAAACAAGTTCGCTGACGCGCAGGCCGGTGGCGTAAAGAATTTCGAGCATCGCCCTGTCCCTGCTTCCGATGGCAGTTTCCAAATCCGGGGCATGGAGAAGACGGATAACCTCTTCACTGTTGAGAAACCGCGGCAGGGGCTTTGCCGCTCGCGGGGATTCCAGGTGTTCGGTCGGATCCGAAGAGATGATCCGGTCATTCATGAGAAACCGGTAGTAGCTCCGGGCTGCGTTGAAGGCCCTTGCGCTCGATCTCGGAGCCAATCCCCCTACAGAAAGCTGCCGCAGCCAATCCTGGATATCCGCCTGCCGCAAAGAAGGAGGTTCTTTCCCACTTTCCCGGGCGTAGGCATCCAATTTTTGGATATCCCGGACGTACGCCTGCACACTGTTGGCCGCGAGGCCCTTTTCCACCCGCAGATAGGTTTCATATTCCGGCAGGAAGTTACGGGACATAGGAATAATCTCGAGCCCATGGTGAACATTCGAACTTTTTTAACAGATATCGCCGAATATTCTTTTTAATGCCGCTTCCCTCACCTGCTTGACGCGTGCAGAAATATCATACTACTATAAACGCTCTTCGTGATGACATCCTGCACGGAGTTGTTTTCAAACCTCTATACCCGGACCTGTCTATGAAGCTATCGGAAATCGCAGTACGAATCGGCTGCCGGATGGAAAGCGCCGAAGATGTGGAAATCCTGCGGATTGCCGGCATTGAAGAAGCCGGTCCCGGGGATCTGTCCTTTATTTCCAACCGCAAATATATCCGCCGCTTAAAAAATACCCGGGCGGCGGCGGTCATCTTGGCCGAGAATATACCGCCGGTGGCAATTCCCAGTCTGCGGACGGAAGATCCTTATATCGCATTTGCGCACGCTCTCGAAATTTTTCATATCCCGCTTCGCCAGGAACCCGGGATCCACCCTACTGCGTTTGTCGACGTGGATGTTGAAATCGGCGCGAATGCAAGCATTGGAGCGCACGCGGCGATCGGCAAAGGATGCAGGCTGGGCTCCGGCGTCACTTTGTTTCCCAATGTCGTCCTTTATCCCGGCGTCCGCATAGGGAACGATGTGCTGATTCATTCCTGCGTCACAGTTCGCGAGCATTGCCGTTTGGGAAACAGGGTGATTCTCCAGAACGGGGTCGTTATAGGCAGCGACGGTCTGGGGTTTGCACCCACCGAGGACGGCGGCTTTTATAAAATCGTCCAGACCGGAACCGTTACCATTGAGGACGACGTGGAAATCGGAGCAAACACGACCATCGACAGGGCTGCTGTCGGCGAGACCGTCATCCGCAGGGGAGCGAAGCTGGACAACCTGGTCCAAATAGGCCACGGATGTCGGGTCGGTGAGGATTGCGTCCTTGCAGCCCAGGCGGGTCTTGCGGGATCCACGCGACTGGGCCGCGGGGTCTGGGTCGGAGGACAGGCGGGATTTGCAGGCCATCTCAATGTCGGGGACGGAGCCGTTGTCACGGCCCAGAGCGGAACGTCGCACGACGTTCCTGCGAAAGCGGTTGTTTCGGGTTCCCCTGCCTTTGACAACCGGTCCTGGCTGCGCTCCGTCACCGTGTTTCCTAAATTGGCGGATCTTTTCAAAAGAATCCGCGTACTGGAAAAGGATGTTGACTTTTTGAAAAAAAACCAAACCGGCCGCACCCGAAAGGAATCATAGAATTGTCGCGCCTGCCGTTGGGGGCGCCGACTGCGGCCTCTCCATTACCGAGCGCTTTCGGCAAAGTCTGTCCCAAGGCGTAATTTGCGAAATAATGCTGATCCCGGCTGAAAAACGGCCGATAACACTACTAGGCTATTCGAGAAGCTAAAGCTCAGCCTGGAAACCGCGAATTCCGGCTTGCCGGGACCGCGGGATTCAGGCTGGGCCGCTTTTTCCCGTTTTCCCAAATCCCAAATACAAAATAATGCCCATGCCGCTATGATTCTTTGATTGCGGGAGGATTTTGGGTTACCATTAAAGCTATTTTTACACATCACAGGGAAGCAATTTTCAAAGCGGGGGATAGCAAATGTCGATGAAATATGTCTACCTTTTTGCCAACGGAGAAGCGGACGGGAACGGCGCAATGAAAGACCTGCTAGGAGGCAAGGGTGCCGGCCTTGCAGAAATGACCAATGCGGGATTGCCGGTACCTCCGGGTTTCACCATCACGACGCAGGCGTGCAACTCCTATTATTCGTCTGGTGAAAAATTTCCTCCGGGTATGTGGAACCAGGTCCTCAATGCAATGAAAAAAGTGGAGCTGGCAACGAAAAAGGAATTTGGAAGCGCCACCAACCCGCTGCTCGTTTCCGTGAGGTCCGGCGCCAAATTTTCCATGCCAGGAATGATGGATACGGTCCTGAACCTCGGGCTCAATGAAGAAACCCTCAGGGGGCTGGCGCGCCTGACTTCCAACGAACGCTTTGCGTTCGATGCCTACCGCAGATTTATCCAGATGTTCGGTAAAATCGTCATGGGAGTGGATGGAGAGCTGTTTGATCACGCCATGGATAAAATGAAGCGATCCAGGCGCGCTGTTCAGGATACCGATCTTACCGCCGAGAACCTGTCGCAGCTCTGCGACGAATTCACAAAAATCATTCGCCTGGAAACAGGCAAAGCCTTCCCCACAGACCCCTACCAGCAGCTGGAGGAATCGATCAAGGCGGTATTTTCGTCCTGGAACGGGGACCGCGCCATCGCCTACCGCCGCAAGGAGAAAATTCCCGACGATCTCGGGACTGCGGTCAACGTCTGCACCATGGTATTCGGCAACATGGGCGAGGATTCCGGCACAGGCGTCGCCTTTACCCGAAATCCCGCAACCGGCGAGAAAGTGCTTTTCGGAGATTACCTGTCCAACGCGCAGGGCGAAGATGTCGTTGCCGGCATAAGGACCCCCAAGCATATCGAAGAACTGAAATCGGACATGCCGTTGATCTACAAACAGTTTCAGGATGTGGCCACAAAGCTGGAACGCCATTACAAGGATATGCAAGACCTCGAATTCACCGTTGAAAAAGGAAAACTCTGGATGCTGCAGACCCGCAACGGCAAGAGAACCGGCCCGGCCGGCGTCAAGATCGCGGTCGACATGGTCCGGGAGAAATTGATCGACGAACCGACGGCCATCATGCGCGTTCCGGCCGGGGATCTGGATCAGCTTCTCCATAAAATGGTCGATCCCAAGGCGAAGCTCAACGTATTGACCCGCGGCATCAACGCCAGCCCGGGAGCCGCCGCCGGCAAGGTGGTTTTTTCCCCAAAAGAAGCCGAGGACTGGAAGGAAAGAGGAGAACGCGTAATCCTGGTGCGAAGGGAAACGTCTCCCGAGGATGTGCGCGGCATGGACGCCGCGCAGGCGATTTTGACCTCGACCGGCGGGCCCACCAGCCACGCGGCCGTCGTCGCCCGCGGATGGGGAAAACCCTGTGTTGTCGGGGCCAGTGACATTTCGATCGACTACGGCAAGAACGAATTCACCGCAGGCGGCAAACACGTGCGGCGCGGCGACTGGATCACGGTCGACGGAACCAGCGGCCAGATAATCTCGGGTCAGGCTCCGCTGATAGATCCGGAACTCGGCAATGATTTTCGCCAATTGATGAAGTGGGCCGACAAAGCCAGGAAACTCAAGGTCCGCACCAATGCCGATACGCCCGGCGATTCCGCCGTCGCAAGAAGTTTCGGGGCGGAAGGGATCGGTTTGTGCCGCACCGAACACATGTTCTTTGCAGGCGACCGCATCGATTTCGTGCGCCAGATGATTCTGGGATCCCTGGATTTCAAGAGGCTGGACAAGGAGTTGCGCACCCTGGATGCGGAAATAGGCCGCAGCGGGAATCCGAATAAGCGGAAAGAGCTTCAGGAGATTTCCCGGAAGATCCACAAGGCCATCGAGGAGCCCAGGCGCCTGTATAAAGGAGGGCTCAATGAGCTGCTGAAGCTGCAGCGCAGGGATTTCGAGGGGATTTTCAAAGCCATGAAAGGATTGCCCGTAACCATCCGGACCCTGGATCCGCCCCTGCACGAGTTTCTGCCGCAAAACCGGGAAGAAACCCAGAAGCTGGCGCGCAAACTCAAGGTAAACGCAAAAAAGCTTTGGGAAAAGGTACAGTCCCTGCACGAGGCCAATCCGATGCTCGGGCATCGCGGCTGCCGGCTGGGCGTCGTGTTCCCTGAAATCACGGAAATGCAGGCAAGGGCCATCTTCGAAGCGGCGATCAATGTTCAGAAAAGAGGAATCAAGGTGCTGCCGGAAGTGATGATCCCGCTTGTTTCGGACGTCAACGAGCTGAAGCTGCAGGCCGCCGCCGTTCGCAGAGTCGCCGATGACGTATTCAAAAAGAAAAAAGCGAAGTTGAAATATCTCGTCGGCACCATGATCGAATTGCCGAGAGCGGCTCTTACCGCGGATAAAATCGCGGAGACCGCCGAATTCTTCTCTTTCGGCACCAATGATCTGACCCAGACGACATACGGGATATCACGGGACGATTCCGGAAAATTCCTCCCTTATTACATTGAAAACAAGATCTTCAAGGACGACCCTTTTCAGGTTCTGGATACTCAGGGCGTCGGCCAGCTGGTACAGATCGGAACAGAACGGGGCCGAAAGGAAAGGCCGGATCTCAAGGTTGGAATATGCGGGGAGCACGGCGGCGAGCCGTCCTCGGTGTATTTCTGCCACAAAGTCGGCATGAACTACGTTTCCTGTTCGCCGTACCGGGTACCGATCGCCAGGTTGGCCGCCGCCCAGGCGGCTCTCGGCGAGGAACAGACCATTTCCCATACTGCCTAGCTTTTGAGAAGAAAAAGGGCGCTCCTTAGAGCGCCCTTTTTCTTCCAAGCTGACTTTGCCGTCAGCTAAGGCTGTCGGCAAAGTCAGCCCTAATCGTAGTAGTCCAGCCCGAGGTGGGTGATCATGTCTTCGCCCTTCATGTGCCGCAGGGTGTTCTTCAGCTTCATGAGCTGGATGAAAAGGTCATGCTCCGGGTAGAGTTCCGGGGCGCACATGGGGCTTTTAAAATAGAACGAAAGCCATTCCTGGATGCCGCTCATGCCGCACCTGTAGGCAAGATCCATGAACAGGGCCAGATCCAGTACGATCGGCGCCGCCAATATGGAATCGCGGCACAGGAAATCGACCTTGATCTGCATCGGGTAGCCCAGCCAGCCGAAAATATCGATGTTGTCCCAGCCTTCCTTGTTGTCGCCCCTGGGTGGATAGTAGTTGATGCGAACCTTGTGCGTGTAGTTCGAGTAAAGGTCCGGGTACAGCTGGGGCTGCAGGATATGCTCCAAAACCGACAGCTTGCTTTCCTCTTTTGTTTTAAAGGAATCCGGGTCGTCGAGGACTTCACCGTCCCGGTTGCCGAGGATGTTGGTGGAAAACCATCCGTTCAGTCCCAGCAGCCTGGATTTAAGCCCGGGCGCCAGTATGGTTTTCATCAGCGTCTGGCCGGTCTTGAAGTCTTTCCCGCAAATGGGGACGTTTCTTTCTTTCGCCAGTTGAACCAGGGCGGGGATATCCGCAGATAAATTTGGCGCTCCGTTGGCGTAGGGGATCCCCGCCATTATCGCCGCATACGCATAGATCATGCTGGGAGCGATTCCGGGATCGTTGTCGATAAGTCCCTTTTCAAAGCTGTCCAGGGTCTGATGCACGGCTTCCCGTTTCAGAAAGATCTCGGTGCTGCCGCACCAGACCATAACCATGCGGTCCAGTTTATTCCGCTCCCGGAAGCGCTTCATGTCCTCCCGGACCTGCTCGGCCAGCTCCATCTTATTGGCGGCTTTTTTGACGTGAGCGCCGTTGAGACGCTTCACGTAGGATTTGTCGAACGCGGCCGGCCAGGGTTGGATCGCCTCTAGTTCCCGCCTGATCGGATCCAGGAGGCTTTTTTCAAGAACGCCTGATTTCAGGGAAGCTTCGTACATGTTGTCGGGGAATATGTCCCACCCTCCAATGACAAGGTCGTCAAGCCCCGCAAGCGGTATGAAGTCCTTTATGTGCGGCACCCGGTTATCCGTTCTTTTACCAAGCCGTATAGTCCCCATTTGAGTCAGAGAGCCGATCGGTTTCGCAATTCCCTTCTTTACCGCATTGACTCCGGCGATGAAGGTGGAGCTGACGGCGCCCATCCCGGGCAGAACGATACCCAGTTTTCCTTTTGCGGGAGCGATATTCATTGCATTGGAGCTCATATTTCAATTCCTCAATTAGACTGACGCTATCGGGGATTCTGCAGGCGGAAAATCCCGCGGTTCCCGGTGCATCGCATTGTTAATGTCTTCATGAATCGGGGAGAATCCCTTTGGGGGGATTTCCGACCCCGGACGCGAACGGTTGAATCCGCATTTCTCGAACGCTTTCTACACTGGCGCCGGAAAAGATTTAGTTTACACCTTTTTGATTGGAAAACACGTGAGAAATATGGATTAAAACATGGGTTGGGGACTCCCCAGAGCGCGCCCGATTACGACGAAAGCGAATAGTAATGCAGGCGTGGAATCGTTGCAGAATACCCCGGATTGCGAATCTCACGGCCTGAAATCTTCAATTTTTAGCTTTCGAGTTCGACCCTGCGCCCTGCAATGTGATTATTTCCTTCAGGATGCCGTAGGACTTGAGCGGGCTGCCCAGATTCTGCTCCAGAAGCTCCTGGGTCCAACGCTCAATCTGGCGTCCGGCTTCCGCTTCAAGCGGCGAAGCCGCAAAATCCTCCGGAGATCGGGTCATGATTCTTTGGAGAGCGGATGAGGCGGCGGCCCCTATAAAAATGCCTTTCCGTGAGCTGCAATCGGCGCAGAGAACGGTTCCCTCTTGGATGCGGGCGAAAAATCCCTCCTCCCGGATATTTCCGCCGCAAACGGAGCATGCGGCAAAAGCGGGCAAAAAACCGCTCAGTTTCAGACACCACACTTCAAAATAGCGCAGCAAAGGCAGCAGGAGGGCCTTCTTTTCTCCAGCCCTCATCGCGGCCAGCAATAATCGAAACAGGGCTGGGCTGGGCTGGTTTTCCTGAACGAGCGCCTGTGCCAGTTCCGTGAAAAAGGTAAGGGCGAAGAGGTAGTCCAGTGACCAAAACTTATTGGAGTAGGAATGAATAAGTTCGGCATGCTGGATAGTCCCCAGTTCCCTTCCCTCGCGGTTGTAAAAAACGATCCTTATGTGATTCAAAGGTTCCAGGGACCCGGCAAAACGGCTCTTGGTCTTCTTGATTCCATGGGCGACCGCACGGATTTTTCCGAGCTCGGGCGCGATGCAAACCACGATAACGTCCGATTCCGCTAACGGGTACTGCCGCAGGACTATGGCTTCGTCTTCAAAAATCGGCATTGCTTTTGGATCGGGGACGATAATATAAAACGCCTGCAAGGCGCAGTGTCGGCCGCCCATGCGGACGAAGATTTTATCCGCGAAAGCATCGTTCCCCCTTCCCGGCCTTTTTCCCGGCCCGTCTTTCTAAGAGAAATAGGAAACGTAAAATAATTATTTTCACACAAAACCTTCCGGAGCCGAACGTCCTCCAGACGCGGATTTAGACGGGATTCATCCTGAAAAGACTTGCTCTTAAAAAGCCTCAGCCCTTCTGCGCCGAGTCCGCAAGGGTTGCTTCGCTGACCGGTTTTTTTCTGCGGAACAAGGAATAGAAACGATGGACGGGCCCGGAACCGCTGTAGAGTAAAGCGATGGCAAGCAGAGTCGGCTTTGAAAAATTGAAAATCAGGGCAACCATGAGCGCGATTATGAGAATCGAAAAGTGGGATTTTCTTCCCAGTGTCCAGTGCTTCAGGCTGCTGTACCGGATCGTGCTGATCATCAGAAACGCCAGAAAGAATATTCCGGCAGCCATAAGGTTGGCTCCGACGGGATTCGTGATGGGTTCCCCGAAAAAATGCACGATTGCGGCGACGGTCCCTCCCCCGGCCGGAATGGGAAGGCCGACGAAATGCTTAAGTTCCTCCGCCTGGATGTTGAAGCGGGCCAGACGCATGGCGCCGCAGATGGTAAACGTGAACGAGGCCATCCAGGCAAGGCGCGGATCGACCGAAGAGAGCCCCCAGAACAATGCCAGCAGAGAAGGGGCGATTCCGAATGATATGACGTCCGCCAGAGAATCGAGCTGCAGCCCGAAATAGGTGCTTGAATTGGTAAGCCGGGCAATCCGCCCGTCGACCACGTCCAGAATTATGGCAATTCCGATGGCGTAGGCCGCAAAACGGTAGTTTCCCTGGATAGTGGAGAGGATGGAATAATAACCGAAGAAGATATTTCCGACCGTAAAAAAGCTGGGAAGCAGGAACACGCTGCGCCGCATTCGCCTGCGCGGCGAATCCTTCAGCTTGGATTCTCTTGCTTCGGGAGCCGGTCTCATGGATAGTCCCCCAGTATGGAACTGCCGCCCACCACTCTCTCTCCCACTTTAACGGAAACGTTCACTTTCCCCGGGACAATCACGTCCACCCTGGAGCCGAAACGAATCATCCCCACGGTTTCGCCTTTCTCCAGGATGTCCCCGGGTTTTTTCCAGCACACCACGCGACGCGCGATCCATCCGGCTATTTGCTTGAAGGTTACCTGAATGTTCCCGCCGTCGACAGTCAGGATGTTCTGTTCATTCACCGCTGAAGCTTCTTCTCTGAAGGCCGCCTTGAATCTGCCCCTCCGGTATTCGAGCTTCTTCAATTCGCCCGAGATGGGGGAGCGATTGACATGCACGTCGAATATGCTGAGAAAAATGCTGATGCAGCGCTCCCCGTTTTCCAGGCTGGCAATTTTGACGATCCTGCCGTCTGCCGGGGAGACGACCAGGTTTTTGCCTTCGGGTATCCTCCTGGAAGGATTGCGGAAAAAATATGCGGTAAAAAGAACCAGTATGAAGAGCAGGCACGCGAGATACTCGAAGCCCGCGGCGACGGAAACAATGCCCAGGGCCAGCAAGGGCGCGAGAAATTTGTAGGCATCACGAATCATTCGAAGGATCCTTTCTCGGCGGCTTTACGGAATAGCTCCCGGTGTGCCGGTTCCTGCGACAGATAAAAGTGCGACCCCTGTCACGCAACGCCGCCGACTTTCCGGCCTGTTTTGCTTTAGGCACCCGGGCAGCAACGGAAAATCCCGGACAGGAACGATTCCTATCTTCCCGGCGAATCAGCTCGCCTCTATTTCCTTGCGGATTTTCTGGACCATCATATACATCTGGTCTTTCAATATTAGCTTTTTCTTTTTGAGCATTTTTTCCTGCAATTGCTCTTCCTCACTCAAGTAATGCTTATTGCTAAGACTTTCCAGCTGGATATCGTAGGAATGGTGCTCCTCCGCCAGACGCCTATATTCGGCATTCTCCCTAAGCAAATGCTCCCGGAGTTCTGTTTCAGGAACTTGAGCGCTCATAAAAATTTCCTCCCGCTGATGGACCCGCGTTTCCGGAGGGTTCCAATGGCGCCGTTTTCATCACCTGTCTCGGTTCACGGCCGGATCCTTCGTGCAGCGCGGGTGTGATCCAGAAAAATTAGCGAATAATTACATAAGGTTCAACGTTTTCGTCCGAAGGCGTTCTTTTAAACCGTTGAAATTTTCCTGTTACTCCTTTCTAGAAAACGCTCTTTGCCGAGCAGGACCAGTTTTTCCACCAGCTGCTGGAAGGGAATCCCGCTCGAAGCCCACAACTTGGCGTACATGCTTATCGGGGTGAATCCCGGCATGGTGTTGATTTCGTTGATCCATACTTTTTGGGTTCTACGTTCCAGGAAAAAGTCGATCCGGGCCAATCCCGAGCCTTCCACGGCTTTGAAGGACCGCAGGGCGAGATCCCGGATCTTGTTGCTTGTCGCTCCGGGGATACGGGCCGGAATTTCCAGCCGGCTGTCCGGACTTATATATTTTGCGTCATAGTCATAAAATTCGTGGGCCGGGATGATTTCCCCCACAACGGACGCCTCGGGGGCTTCGTTTCCAAGAATGGCGCATTCCAGTTCTCTCGCATCCAGTCCCTTTTCAACGAGTATTTTGGCGTCGAATTGCGCGGAATGCTTCAGGGAGGGTATAAATTCTTCTTCCGAATGAATCTTGCAGACGCCGATTGAGGAACCCATGTTTGCAGGCTTGCAGAACATCGGGTAACCCAATTCCTTGGAAACGGACCGCTTCAGGGTTTCGGGATTCCTGAAGAAATTCCTGGAATGTACGGTCCGGTACGGCGCGACCGGCAGCCCCGCCTGCATGAAAAGCCGCTTCATGAAATCTTTATCCATGGAGACCGAGGAAGCGATCACGCCGCACCCGATGTACGGCACATCGGCCGTCTCCAGGAATCCCTGAATGGTGCCGTCCTCGCCGTAGGGGCCGTGAAGCAAAGGGAAAAAAATCTCCGGGAATGAATCCCCGGGATCAAAGAGCCTGTCCTTTCCGGCGGGCAGTGTGAACCTTTGTCTGAGCGAGGATTCCGGCGCATCGGGGAGGCGCACGCGCTCGATCAAGTGTTCCGGCAGCATTTTTCTGACTTCGTCGGCATCCGCAAAACGGCCATTCGGGGTGATCCCGACGGCGGTTATGTCGAATATTTCGGTATCGAGCGCGCTGATTACCGATACGGCCGACTTCAGGGAAACCTCATGTTCCGCCGACCGGCCCCCGAACAGAATCCCGAGCCTAATTCTTTTTTTCCTTGCCATCCGGACTGTTCCCGTCTGAATGTTCTAGATTTTCCGCGTGATCCTGGTACGCCTTGATGATCAGGCGCACAAGATGGTGCCGTACGACGTCTTTTTCGTTGAAGGTGCAGAATGCCAGACCGTCCACTCCCTTCAGGATATTCCGGGCTTCGACAAGACCGGAACCGCGTCCGAAAGGAAGGTCTATCTGGGTCACGTCACCCGTAATCACCGCCTTGGATCCCATGCCTATGCGGGTCAAGAACATTTTCATCTGTTCCGAAGTCGTATTCTGCGCCTCGTCCAGAATGATGAAGGAGTCGCTCAGCGTGCGGCCTCTCATAAAAGCCAGGGGGGCAATTTCGATGATCCCCTCCTCCATGTAGCGGTGTATTTTTTCGCTGTCCAGGAGGTAATACAGGGCGTCATAGAGCGGACGCAGATAGGGATTGATTTTTTCTTCAATGTCTCCGGGAAGAAATCCGAGCCTTTCTCCCGCTTCCACCGCCGGACGCGTCAGAACGATCCTGGAGATCCGCTTTTCAAAAAGAGAAACAAGCGCCAGGGTTACGGCGAGAAAAGTCTTGCCCGTTCCTCCCGGTCCTATCCCGAAAACGATATCATTCCCCTTGATGGCTTCGATATAACGGCGCTGGTTCCGGCTTTTGGGGGTCACCTGCCTTTTGCCGGTCGCGAGGAGCTGCATTTTGGGGAAAAAATCGTGCAGGGTTAATGCCGCATCCTCGGCGATCTGCTTGAAGGCGGATTTCAAGTCCCCGTTGCTGATGAAATGTCCTTTTTCGGCCAGCGCGGAAAAATCGATCAGGATTTTCTCCAATGCCCGGACATCTTCTTCCTCGCCGTTTATTATCAGGGTGGAGTCGCGCGCCTGGATCGTTACTCCGAAGAGGTTTTCCAGAAATCGGATGTTTTCATCGAGCGGGCCGAATAAGAGCTGCAGACTGCGGTCGGAGAGCAGAACTTTTTTCATCAAATAATTGGCTTGACCTCGTGAAAGAAAAAAGCAGTGCGGGGATGCGGGCGCGATTCTTTCGATGACGGTGCCGGGAGATGATCTTTATGTGCGCACATTTCAAAAAATAATTCTAGGTCCCGGACTAATCGAAGTCAATGAGAAAATTTAATTTGACACTAATGTTAAATGCTTGTAAAGTAAAGGGTTTTAAAATATATACCGACGGTTTGGATCCGGCGGTTGAAAACGAATAAAGGAGCCACCAAGCATGGCGAATCACGCCTCAGCCCTGAAAGCCGACAGAAAAAATAGAAGACGCAGGATGACCAACCGCAGCAATCGCAGCAACCTGCGGACGTTCCTCAGGAAGTTCAACGAGCAACTGCAGTCGGGGAAAGCGGAGGATGCCCGCAATTCCCTGCCCGCCCTGTATTCCGAAATCGATACCGCAAAGCGAAAAAAAGCGCTCAGCGAAAATGCCGCCGCCAGGCAAAAATCCCGGCTGACCAGAAGCTTGAATACCGCTTTATCCTCCGGGGAGAAGGCATAAGCCTTTCTTACACCAAGGCGCTGATAAACAATTCCAGATAGATCCTTGCGTCCACGGCGGATGACTTCAGCCTCCTGTCTATATCGGAGAGGCCTATGTGCATTCTGCGCACTGTTTCGATGTCGATATTTTGGGCCTGTCGGATGAATTTTTCGAGCATGAAAGGCGGGACCTGGGCCGCTCGGCCTGCTTCGGCGCCACGCATTCCACGCTGGATGGATTCCTTGACGATAATAGCCTGCCTGCTGTGACGCGCCATCATAGAGACCACAACAAGAGGGGACACTCCCATCGCCAGCAGGTTTGCCAGAGAATATAAGGCCGCGGATCGGTCTCGCGCCGCGATGGCGTCTATGAGCTCAAAAATTCCGTGCTGCCGGCTGTTTCGCACCAGCTCCTCGACCGACGGATCCGTAATCAGTTTCTCTTTCCCGGCAAATAGAAACAGCTTCTCGAGTTCACCGGCCAGGGTCTGAAGATCCGAACCGGCCAGGTCCACGATTTTTGCCGCTGTCTCGGAGGAAATCCGATAGCCTTTTTTACGGACGCTGTCTTCCACCCATCGCTTCAGAGAAGCCCCCTTCAGCCTGGGGAATTCCGCAATACACCCTGTATCCAGAATCTTCCTGTAAAGCTTTTTCCTGTGATCCAGTTCTTCGGCAACTATCAGAAGCATGCAGCGGGATGGAAGAGAGCCGAGGTTTGCAAGCAGCGTGTCGTGTTCGCTTTCCGGAAGCATTTCCAGGTCTGTGACAAGAACCACTCTTCGCGATGACAACATCGGAAAGGTGTTTGCCGTTTCGAAGATTCTTTCAAGAGGAGTGTCTTTGACCGAGTAGGCGGAATAGTCGAAAGGGACGGATTCCGGATTCAGGAGCCTGCTTTTGATCCTGTCGACGGCTTCCCGACACTGGTATTGCTCGGGCCCCAGTATGAGGTAAAAGGAGCGGTCTCGCGAAGATTCCAGATCACGTTCCAGCGCATCAAGGCTTTGGAGAACCAAGGGACTGACCTTCAATAATTATGCCTGCAAGATCCGCTGCCGATGCGCTGGAAAGACGTTCCAGCGCATCAAGGCTTTGGAGAACCAAGGGACTGACCTTCAATAATTGCGCTTACCAGGCTCGCGGCAAATGCGTTGGCAAGGCGTTCCAGTGCCGGATTTTCTTCGGAAAAGAAATCCCGGACGTCTCTGTTCAGTGTGTATCTCTCGCGGAATGTAAAGCCTCCGTCCTGCCAGATAACCGCTGAGTCCTTGACCCGTACCAGTTTGGCGCTTATTCGCACCGTCACCATGAAAGCCGACCCGAATGAACCGGTGCTGAAGGTTACGGGCGTGGACTGGATGGAAAGAATTTCGCCGAACAGTACGGCATCCACACCGGATTGTTTGGAGCGGACCGGGATTCTTGTTCTGGCGACGAATTCCTTTAAAACGGATGAAGTTATCGATTGTTCCAGCCTGTACCGGCCGGTCAGGTTCTGGAAAGTGGGAATTCCCAAAGATTCAATGCCCTTCGGCAGAAACCCCACGGAGCTGCGGACTTTATAACCGCAGCCCGAAATTGCCATACTGAATCCCAGCAGCAGAGCTGCCGTAAGGTAATTCCGCCTCACTTTATACTTCATTGCATTTGACGATACCGCTGCACGTTTCGATTTTTTGAAAGGCCAGATTGCTGTTAAAGTGTAACGGCGCGTTTTTTTTGAACCTGTAACGTGCAACTGAATTTTATACCCGCGACAATCGTATTCCCTTTTGCGCCTGGTATTTCCCTTTGCGATCGGCATAGGAGATCCGGCATTCCGGCTCCGCGAGAATAAATACGGCTTGGGCGATGCCTTCTCCGGAGTATACCTTTGCCGGCACCGGGGACGCATTGACAATCGACAGTGTGATGTAACCTTCCCATTCCGGCTCCAGAGGAGTTACGTTGACGATGATTCCGCTTCGCGCGTAGGTGGATTTTCCCTGGCACAACGCAAGGATATTCCTCGGGATGCGAAAATATTCCAGGGATCTGCCGAGAATGTAGGAGTTTGGCGGAATCAGGCAGCAACGCCCCCTGTAATCATTAAAATGTATTTCCTCAATTCTCTTGGGATCCAGTTTTTCAATGCCGGTGAGGTCGGGGATTTTATATTGATTCGAAAGGCGGAAGTCGTATCCATAGGAAGAAGCCCCGTATGAAATTTTTCCGGCACGCCTGCGCAGATCCGCATAGGGTTCAATCATACCGAAATCTTTGGCCATTTTTCGAATCCAGTGATCCGGTTGAGCCGTCATTGCCTAATCCTCCTGCATCCCGTTATAGGGTTTCAAATACGATCTTCTGCGCGGCTGTGCGATTGCGAAGCTGCAGTCTAACACCGGCAGAAGAAGCTGTAAATAGAAATGGCTTGACAGCTTTTAAAGCCACAAGTAAAATGCCTTCACTAACTTATGGGAGGTCCAGCGTGATAAAGCAGGACATCGTAAACCGTGTTGCAGAGCAGCTGAGTATCACCAAAGTGAGAGCGGAAATTGCGGTGGAATCCGTATTCAATTCGCTCAAGAACGCGCTGAAGCGTGGTGAAAGAATCGAGCTGCGGGGTTTCGGAGTGTTCATCGTCAAACCACGAAAGAGTGGCGTGGGAAGAAATCCTAGAACCGGAGAAGAGGTTGCCATTCCTCCAGGCAAGACCATTCGCTTTAAGCCTGGCAAAGAAATACGTGCCGATAAGATTGTCAGCAGCAGTACGGAATAAGCGGTCTCCCCTCCCGTCAGAAAGCCCCATATCGTTGTGAGCAGCGACTTTCAGGAATTCTCTGCCGCTTCTGCCGCGGCTAACGGAGAATCAACGGGCAGGAGTGCGGTGTTCCGTAACCCCGCACCCTCCGGGAAGGAATGGGCCCTCTCCGCCCTGCTTTTCTCCGCGACTTCGGTTACGACTACCGTTGCGGGACTCGCATATTTTTCCGGCCCGACAGCCGTCCTGCACCTTCCGACAATTCTTTCTTCAAGGCCTGAATCCATTGCAGGCGCCCTGCAATTCTCAATTCCCCTGATGACAATTCTGCTCGCGCACGAGCTGGGCCATTTTTTCGCCTGCCGGTATTATGGCATTCACTGCACTCCTCCGTTCTTTATACCCACCCCCTTCCCCTACAGCGGGACATTCGGAGCATTTATCAAGATAAAATCGAGTTTCGGGACCAAACGGTCTTTATTCGATGTCGGCATCGCGGGTCCCTTGGCCGGCTTTATTGTCACGGTGATCGTTTTGTGGAACGGGATCCGTTTCTCTCGAATCGGTTATTTCATTCCTGCAATGCCGGGCACCATAGAGTTCGGGGAACCCGCCATTTTTCGCTTCCTCGGGACGCTGCTGTTGGATTATGACCCGTCCAGGCATGTAATATTCGCGCATCCTGCCGCTATTGCCGGAACTTTCGGGCTTCTTCTCACCTGCCTGAATTTATTGCCTATATGGCAGCTCGACGGCGGGCACCTCGCCTATGCCGTTTTCGGCCCGAATCTGCAGAAAAAGATCTCCGCAGGCGTCCTGGCGCTGCTGATGCTGGCGGGCTTATCGGAATGGCAGTCGCCGTCGTACCTTGTATTCGGACTGGTCCTGTTTTTCCTTGGATACCGGGTGCATTTTTCCCATCCTGCGACGCTTAGGGACTGGGAACCTGTGGGACCGGGCAGAACGGTTCTGGCTTTTATCGCACTGCTGATTCTGATCCTGTGTTTTACGCCGGTTCCGGTAAAAATTTGGTAGGGGCCGAATCTCGCGTCCACCCTTTTTACATTTCCAAACAGCTTTACCGAACGCAACGGTGCGAAAAAAGCATCGCCCCTGCAATGCGGTCCCGAAATGCAAAAGATGATTGTTCCCTGTGAGTCAGATATGAACAGTTGAAGTAGGAGTGCTGATTCCGGGAATGGATGAGATTTTAAGTATATCTTACAGTCCGCCTACGCTCTTCGGGTTACGGCGCGCAGCCTTCGCTAAAACTCCGGCTTGCCGGCCGAAGCTTTAGCGAAGGCTGGTGCCGAAGGGGGGAGTCGAACCCCCACGAGCTTAAGCCCACTAGACCCTGAACCTAGCGCGTCTGCCAATTCCGCCACTTCGGCTTTTGCGAAACAGCGCATATCTTAAGGGTATGCCGGGACCTTGTCAAGTCGTCAAAACAGACGCAGCCGGCGTTTCCCGCCGAATGCCCGCGGGCGGGTTCCCGGCTGATTCGGCTTGGAGGAGTCTGTTTCGTAAAGAGGGTCCGATAAAAAAGCCGCACTAGAATGAATTGCAATATTTTTAAAAATCCATGTATCCTGATGATTGAAGTTGTTTTATGGTTTGGATATGAAAAGAGACTCTTCGAACATCATAGGCATTGGAAAGAAAGCAGCTAAAAGAATCCATAATTCCGGTCTGGAGATATCCATGAAAATTATCGGACACCTAATCCTTTTGTTGCTGGCGGCAGGATCTGTCCCCGCAGGTCACGCCGTGGAAGCCGGCATGTGCCGCTTGCTGTCTGTGTCGGAATCGGAAAAACTAATCCTGATTTCCACTATCCCCGATAAAACCAAATATCTCCTGGATGCAGCCGCCGCTAAAATTACCATTGAAGGGAAACCGGCGGAGTTCAAGGAATTAACGTCTTTTTCCATCATTCGAGTGAAATGGAACGAAAGCAATGACAAGAGAAACGGAATCCGCCTCGATGGAATCGCGGTTGAAATAGAAATCGATCCTCCGAAAAATCCACAGCCTCAATAAATTTAAATTGTAATATTATTAAATATTTAGTTTTATATATTTAATGTTAAGGATTAATTATTTAACTCTTCCGAATTAAGATCCTTGTAATGCAGCCTGCCTGTGCATTTTTCCCGAAAGAGTGATTTATGAAACGACGGGATGTTCGTAGGAGGCGAACCGGACCGGCATTTCTCCACGGGGCGCGGGTGTGGGGATGCCGGCTCGAGTTCGCCCTTGTAAGGAATCTCGAGGAAAGCTGCGAACCTTGTGCCCGCTTCGCTACCAGTCGGTGAGAGGGGATCGCCGAAATTTGTGCCGGCCTTTTTACAGCCCCATGAACAGGGCGACTGAAGCCTTCGTGAGTCGTTCGACACCGCTCCAGAAAAACATCAGACCTGCCGTCGGCAATAACATCAGCCACAAAAGGATTTGACTTGCCAGGGACAGCGGAACGCGCGTGGTGTCGGAAGACTCTTCGATGACCATGGCTTTAATCACGCGGGCATAATAATAAATCGCCACTACGCTGTTCAAGGCACCCACTACGGCAAGCCAGGCCAGGTTATTGTTGACCGCAGCTCCGAAAACGTAAAGCTTTCCTAAAAAGCCGGCAAAAGGCGGGATGCCCATTAAAGAGAGCATGAAAAAGGACATGGCGACCGTCAAAAACGGGGATCGGCGCATCAATCCTCTATAGTCGTTAAGATCAAAGCTTCCGGTATGGTTGTATACTGCGATGACCACGAGAAATGCGCCCAGGTTCATAAACAGATAGGTCACAAGATACACCAGAACCGATTGCAGTCCCTGAGAGTTCAACACGACGGCGCCCATCAGAATATAGCCGGCATGGGCGATGGAGGAATATGCGAGCATTCGTTTCATGTTTTCCTGGCGAAGGGCGGCAATATTCCCAAGCGTCATCGTCACCACAGATATCAGGATCAATATTGCATTCCAGTAGACCGGGCTGACACCGGAATACATGCCGGTACCGGGGGCGCTTCCGGAAAATCCCGTGAAAAAGAAACGCATTAAAACGGCGAAACCGGCCGCCTTTGGGCCTATGCTGAGAAAAGCCGTAACGGGCGTCGGCGCGCCGGTATAGACGTCCGGACACCAGAAATGAAAGGGCACGGCGGCCATCTTGAAACCGAACCCTGCCAAAACCATTACCGTTGCGATAAGCAGCATGGCCGAGTTGTTCCCCGCTGCCGCGCCCTGGAGGAAGGCTTCGCGGATGGCCGCAAGCTTGGTGGTGCCGGTAAGCCCGTAAATAACGGTCATGCCGTAAAGCATGGTCCCCGTCGCTATCGCGCCGAAAAGAAGGTATTTGAGGGATGCCTCGTTGGACTGGCGTTCGTTTCTGAGATAACCGACAAGGATGTAGCTGCCGATGGAGACCGTTTCCAGCGCCAGGTAAAGCATGAGCATATCGGCGCTTGCGGCCAGAAGTACCATGGCGAGGGTGACGCCCAGGAGAAGCGCGTAGAATTCCCCCAAATTCCGTCGAGAAAGCTCCTTGGAGCCCGGCACCGAAAATAGGATGAACAGCGATGTCAGGATCAGAAAGGTTTTGAAAAAAACCGACATCGGATCCAGGGAAAGAACGCCGAAGAAAAGAGTCCCGGGATCCTGTCCAAAGAGACGGATGCCGGCGATCAAAGCGGCTATCAGGCCCGCGGCCGCCAGAATAAAAGTCAGGGTTCTCCGTATTCGCACTAAGGCGATATCGCCGATCACGACCAGGAGAACGGAGGCCGTTAAAATAATCTCCGGGTGGAATTGTTTAAGATCCGAAAGAATCTGTGGATTCATGATCACCCCTTGAGCGTGTCCGCGCGATCCAGATTGACGGATCGTAGTATCCGGTACATGGACAGAATGATGGCCAGGGCGACTGCGGCCTCCGCCGCGGCGACCACGATGATGAAGATCGCAAATATCTGCCCGTCGATTTTTCCGGAGGAATATTTGGAAAAAGCAACCAGATTCAGATTTGCGGCATTTAAGATCAGCTCGATTCCCATCAGGACATTGATGGCGTTTTTACGGGTCAGAACGCACAGGATGCCGAAGGAAAAAAGTGCGGCGCTGACTATGAGGTAATGGCTGAGTCCAATCATTCGGATCGCCTCCTTACTATCATGGCGGCGCCGATCAGGGCCAGAAGCAGCAAGACGGACGCGGCTTCAAAGGGAAGTATAAAGTCCTGCATCAAAAGATTTCCTATGGAAGCGGTGGTCGGTCCCGAGAGCACGGAGTCTCCACGGAACCACTCGGTCCGGAGCATGAAAAAAGCCAGAAAGGCAAAAACGGCCACGACGGCTATTGTCGACGGAATCAACTGCACCGATCCCGTTTTTATATTCAGATCGTATAACTTGTGGGTGAGCATGACTCCGAACAGAATCAGTACCAGGATGCCTCCGACATAAATCACCATTTGGGTCGCGGCGAGAAAATCCGCCCCGAGGTAGGCGTACAGCGCGGCGACGCCGAAGAAGGTGAACAGAAGCGCAAAAGCTGAACGGACCAGGCTGCGCGCGAAAACAACCACCGCGGCCGAACCTATGGTCAGTGCAGCAAAAAAGTAAAAAACGATTTGGCCCAGCAGGTTTTTGTCCATAGTAGAATTAACCCTCCGGGGGATTTTGACGGGACTCCCCGGCAACGGTCAGCGGTTTTTCCGCGGCAAAATGATATATGTGTTCATCCTTGTCGTACACGGAGTATTCGTATTCTCCCGTCATGATGAGGCACTGCGTCGGGCATGCGAATGTGCACAGGCCGCAGTAGCAGCAAAGTGCCATGTCGATATCGAAAACATAGGTCCGCAGTTTCTTGGCCGTTCCATCGGAGGCGAAAACCGGCGCCTCTTCCTTGCCGCGCTTTTCGGTCTTTACCAGGATGCACTCGGTGGGGCACGAGCGCGCACACTGGCCGCAGCCGATACAGTCCTCTATTTTGTTCATCAGACGCATTCGCGACCGCTCCGGCAGCAGCCATTTTTCCTTCGGGTATTGCAGTGTCACGGAGGGAGTGAAGAGATGACGGCCGGCTATCGCCATGGAACTGACGATAGTCATGATCCCCTGCCCTATATTTCTGAAATAAGTCAGCATAAAATCCCTCGGGAATAAGCCCTACAGAGTGGCCATCCAGCCGGCGCCTAAAACCAGCGCGAAGGAGACAGGCAGCAGCACTTTCCAGTTTATGTACATGAGCTGGTCCACGCGAAGGCGCGGCAGGGACCAGCGCATCCACATCTGGATAAAAATCAGTATCAGGGCCTTTACGAAAAAGACAACGGGACCGGGAACAATCTGCGGCATGATCGAAGCCGGCACGGCCTGCGTCCATCCTCCGAGAAAAAGAGTCGTGGCAACGCTCGCGACGAGAAACATATTGGCATATTCGGCAAGGAAGAAAAATGCGAACCGCATTCCGGAATATTCCGTATGGTAGCCGGCTACAAGCTCCGATTCCGCTTCCGGCAGATCGAACGGCGTGCGGTTGACTTCCGCCAGGGAAGCGATGAAATAGACGACGAACGCTAAAAATAAAAATGGATTCCGGAAAAGAAACCAATTTTGGATTCCGCCCGTCTGCGCCCGGACAATGTCCACCATCGACAGGCTTCCCGTAAACAGGACGACCGTCATGATCGCGACGGCTGCAGGTATCTCATAGCTGACGATCTGCGCCGCGGCGCGCATGCTGCCGTAAAGGGAATATTTATTGTTCGAAGACCAGCCGGCCATGATGATCCCTATGACCGAAAGGCTGCTTACGGCGACTATATAGAGAATACCGATATTCAAGTCCGTAACGAACGAGGACGACCCGAAGGGCAGGACAACATAGGCCGCGAAGGCCCCCAGAAATACGATGAACGGAGCCATTTTAAACAGCACCCTGTCGACGGAGGCGGGAACGATATCTTCCTTCAAAAGCAGTTTTAGGGCGTCCGCGATTGTCTGCGCCCAGCCATGCCAGCCTCCGACGACCATGGGGCCCAGCCTGTCCTGGATGTGAGCGGACACTTTTCTTTCGAGCCAGACCATGAAAAGAACGGCCAATGCCAGCATCGCGAAGAGGATCACGCTGCTGGCCAGAATCGGCATAAGCGCACTAATGGTCTCCGGAAGCGCGTCGTATTTCGGTATTTTTTCAAGAAGCTGTGCCACTGATTCCATCGGAACGTTCCTTTTTATCGATCGATCTCACCCAGCACGATATCGAAGCTGCCCAGTATCGATACCACGTCCGCAATCATGGCCCCTCGGCTCACCTCCCGGAAGGCGCTCATTACGGTGAAACAGGGGGATTTCACTTTCAGGCGGTACGGTTTCAGGCTGCCGTCGCTGACAAGGAGATACCCCAGTTCTCCGCGAGGGCATTCAGTCCGCATGTAGACTTCCCCGGCAGGCGGCTTGATGCGCTTTGGAACCGCCTCGCGCACATCGCCCGGCGTCAGGCGCGCAACAGCCTGCCGGACTATTTTGCAGGATTCCTTGACTTCCCGGATACGGACCATGTAGCGATCCCAGCAGGATCCCACAGGGCCGTGTTCCCCGAGTCCGACAGGGATATCAAATTCGTAATCCTCGTACCCAAGATAGGGTTCTTCCCTGCGGACGTCGAACTTCACCCCGCTTCCGCGAAGATTCGGCCCCGTAACGCCGTAACTGACCGCCTGTTCGGGAGAAAGAATGCCCACCCCGGCGGTTCGTTTGATGAAAATGAAATTATCGGACAAAAGCCGGTTCAGGTTGTCGACCTCGGGCTCGAAATAATCGATGAATTCGATAATTTTCTCTTCCAGCCCCGGCTTGATATCGTGCATCAGGCCGCCGATCCAGTTGTAATTGTAGAGCAGCCTCGCTCCGCTAGTCTCCTCGAAGAAATCCAGTATGGTTTCCCTGTCCCGGAAACACCAGAGAAACGGAGTAAAGGAGCCGATGTCATTCCCGTAGGTCCCGGCTGCGATCAAATGGCTCGCGATCCGGCTCAACTCGGCCATGATGATCCGGAGACACCGGACCCGGTTGTTGACCTCTATGCCCATCAGCTTTTCGACCGTCAGAACATAGCCGAGCTCCATGTTCATTGCGGCACAGTAGTCCATGCGGTCCGTAAACGGTACCACGCCCGCGTAGTCGACGTTTTCCACATGCTTTTCGAAGCAGCGGTGCAGATACCCTATGTGCGGCACGGCATCCGCCACTATCTCCCCGTCCGTCTTTAATTCCAGGCGCAGGACGCCGTGGGTGGATGGATGCTGCGGCCCCATATTCAGGGTCATGATATCGCCGCTGTAATCGACTTCCATCTGTCCTCCTAAACAGGCATACCGCGGTAACTATCCGGCGTCTTGTAGTCCTTGCGCAGCGGGTACCCTTCCCAGTCGTCCGGGCACAGTATTCTCCGCATGTCGCTGTGCCCGTCGAACAGCACCCCGAACATGTCGTAGGTTTCACGCTCATGCCAATTCGCGACTTTCCAGACCGACTCCACGGTGGAAAGATGGGGCTCCTCCCTCGGCAGGCGGCATTTCAGGGTATACCTGTGGTGATGTTTCATGGAGTAGACCACGTAAACCACTTCGATGCGGTCTTTATAATCCACGCCGCCCAGAAGCTCCAGGTGGTCCATTTCCAGCCGGCCGTCGGAGCGCATAAACCGGCATACATCCAGAATGGAAGAAGGATCCACGGCACTCCAGGGATTCAGAGCATCCGCATCGGATTCCGGGATCCGTTGTCCGAACTTTTCCGACAGCAAGGCGGCGATTTCCTGCGGATTCATGCAACCCCTTCCTTCTTTTTGGCAATGGTTTCTGTCCGGATCTTTTTTTGAAGCTTGATGAGGCCTTCTATTAGGGCCTCGGGACGCGGCGGGCATCCCGGAACATAGACGTCTACCGGAATAATCTTATCGATCCCCTTGAGCACGTGATAGCCGTGTTTCCAGTAGGGTCCACCTTTGTTGGCGCAGCTTCCCATCGAAATAACGTATTTTGGCGAAGCCATCTGCTCGTACAACCGTTTGATTCGGGTGGCCATTTTCAAGGACACGGTCCCGGCCACGATCATGATGTCGGCCTGGCGCGGGGTTCCACGGAAAACCTCCGCACCGAATCGCGCCAGATCGTACCTGGATGCTCCGGTGGCCATCATTTCTATGGCGCAACACGCCAGCCCGAATGAAAGAGGCCAAGGGGACGAAGAGCGGGCCCAGTTAAAAATCCAGTCCAGCGAAGTTATAAATACGTTTTCTTCAAACTTTCCCTCAATAACTCCCATTTTCATCTCCCATGGGAAGCCGGCGCATTTGCGGAAGTCTATGATTTCATTGCATCCAGGTCATCGGACTTGACCCACTCCAGGTCGCCTTTCTTCCAAACATACGCGAGGCCGACGACCAGAATGGCGATGAAGATCACGCCTTCAATGTAGGCAAAAGTTCCGAGCTGTTTGAACACCACGGCCCAGGGCAACAGGAAAACGATTTCCACGTCGAAAATGATGAATATTAACGCCAGCACGTAAAAACGAATGTTGAAGCGAATCCATGCCTGTCCTTCCGGTATTTCGCCGCATTCATAAGGGATGTATTTGTCGCTTCCCATCAGGCCTTTCGGCTGTATGAGACGCGAAAGGACGAGAACGAACCAAAGGAAAATCAGACCTATCACAAAGAACAACAGGACGCCGGAAAATTCTGGTAGCATGGATCCATCCGTTTCTCTGAATTCATCACCAATTTTAAACGTGCTACATTACCCATCCCCTGAAAAATTTTCAAGAACTTCTTTATCCGTCAGTATATTTAAGGATTTGCAGGCTTTAACCCGGATTTGCTTCAGGCCTATTTCCCCACTGCAGGATAAATGCTGCGGTTTGACCGCCGTGTATGCGGTACGGCTTTCCGGGATTTACGGCCGTTTTCGCACAATCCCGGGAAGTCCAATAGTACCATATTATCTTACGGATGCCATGCTGCCCTTACTGGGAACGATCCCTCCCCCCGCAACCCGGACAGTGGCGCCGACTACGGCCGGATCAGGCAGCCCCTGGCCTCGGTTTCTCTGACTTGGACGGGCCGTCCGGCCAAAAGCGCGTCTATGGCATCTTCGGCATGAGCCCTTCTTTTTCCGTCACCGATCCTTCGGTCGTTATCAATGGCGCCCCTGTACTGCAGCCGGGCTTTCCCGTCTATGATAAATACGCTGGGGATATGCGTCGCCCCGAGTGTTCCGGCCAGGCGGCCTTCCCGGTCGATCAGGATCGGGAAATCGATTTTGAGGTTGTCCTTATTGGCCTTTATAGCGGCGGCTGTTTCGCCGCTACCGGCGGAGACGCCGACAAAGACGACCTTGTTTCTGTCGTACTTTCTCTGCAGAACGTCCAGCCGATCCGTATAGCGTATTGCGGAAGGGCACTTGTAGGCCCAGAAAACGATAACGACAATCTTACCGGAAAAGGAACGCAGCGTATGCGGATTCCCTGACTCGTCCGACAGCCGGAAATCACCTATTTCCGCCCCGATGTCGACAGCCGGAACAGGCGGCGCGAACATCCCGACCGCCAGGCAAAAAAATAAAAGGACCACACCGGATCGCATCATAGGTATCGCTCCGCCGATATTGTATTCGATGCCAGGTTCCCGAATATTTCTTAATATAAACACGGCTGAATCCTGTTTTCCCTGCCCCGGAACTTTCACTCCGTCCACTGGGTCCAGGATTGCAGTTTATCCCTTAAAGCCGCCATGAACTGGTCCGCAACGGCACCATCGATGACACGGTGATCGTAAGAAAGAGACAGGCAGACCATGGGCCGGATCGCAATGGCATCGTCGATGACTATGGGCCGTTTTTCAATCCCTCCTATTCCGAGAATGGCAACCTGGGGCTGGCTTATGATGGGAGTGGCGAAAAGCGCTCCATAGAGCCCGGGATTGGTAAGGCTGATCGTGCCGTTGTGCACATCTTCCGGTTTGAGCCGTTTGGTTCGGGCCCTTTCAGCCAGGTCGAAGATTTTAAGCGCGATGCCGGTCAGGCTTTTCAGGTGGGCGTTTTTGATGACGGGAACGATCAATCCGGTATCAAGAGCCACGGCGATACCCAGATTAACGGGCTTTTTATACACGATGGCGTCGCCGGAGACGGAAGCGTTGAAAACCGGGAACTCGCGAACATTGTCGACGAGCGCTTTTGCGAAAAACGGAGTGTAGGTAAGAGAGATGCCTTCCCTTCTTTTGAATTCCTCCTTGTGGCGTTCTCTCAACTGAACGATGCGGTGGAGATTCACCTCGAAAACCGTATGAACATGGGCCGAGGTCCGCTTGCTGAATACCATGTGTTCGGCGATTGCCTTGCGCATCGGAGACATGGGAACCCTTTCCGATTCCCCGACAAACCTTCCCAACGTTTCCGAAATCTCCGACGGTTTCTCCCGCAAGCCCGTTTCCAGCGCTTTGGATTCCTGTTCCCCAGAAGCCCCGACGTCCACGGCGGAGGCTTTATCGAGGCGCGCGGTCTCTGCCGCGGACAATTCCTCCACGTACTTCAGGATGTCCTCCTTGGTGATTCTTCCCTCCAGCCCTGTTCCCGGAACTTCCTGAAGATCGATATTGTTTTCCCGTGCGATTTTCCGCACCAGGGGCGAAGTCCGGATGGACTGGACCCGGATTCCTTCGGATTTCTTCTCAAGAGGTTTTTCATCCGACGGCGCTATTTCCTCTTCGGCAGGCATCGCCTGATCCCGCAATTCGCCGCCGGCGTGTTCTCCCGACGGTTTCTCTTCGGCAGGCTCCTGCAGCGGCGGTTCCGGGGCGTTTTCCCGGGGCGAGTCCGCCACTTCCTCCCGGGCGCCTTTCACTGAGGAATCGTCGATCACGGCCAGAACCGTGTCGATCTTTACCGTCTCTCCTTCGGCAACCAGGATTTCACTCAGAATTCCGGATGCCGGTGAGGGTATTTCCGAGTCCACTTTGTCCGTAGAGACCTCAAATAGGGGTTCGTCCCTGGTTACGGTTTCACCCTTCTTTTTCAGCCATTTGGTGAGAGTGCCCTCATAAACGGATTCCCCCATTTGGGGCATGGTCACTTTAATATTCATTGGGTATCCGTCCTCCTGTATTTACCGGGTTGCCGCCCACGGGATCGAGTGCAAAGATCATTTCTATAAGTTTTTTCATTGAATCGCGATCCCCTACAGCCGTAAATCCTGCGGCCGTCGAAGCCGGGTTGCCGCAACGCCATGCCGGGAGCCCTTCATGAAACACTGTACAGTTCGGACAGCAGGCCGTTTGGATCCATTTTTATCATAGGCCGCTTAAAGATGCCTCCGAATTCTTCGCTGTATTGTTGCGCCACGCTTCGCAGATCAAACTCCCGCTTCAGCACTTTCTGCATGGATGTGACGCCTCTGTTTGAAATCCCGCACGGAACGATCAAGTCGAAAAAAGACAAGTCCGTGTTGACGTTCAGCGCGAATCCGTGCCGGGTGATCCAACGGCTGATATGAACCCCCATGGCGGCGATTTTGCCGTATTCGGTCCAGACCCCGGTATACCCCGAGCTTCGGGTGCTTCGGATGCCGAATCTGTCGAGAAGCCTGATCAGGGATTCTTCAAGATTGCGCATATATCTTCGGACATCCCGCTCACCGGGCCCAAGAAAAAGGATGGGGTACCCCACGAGCTGTCCCGGTCCATGAAACGTGATGTCGCCTCCTCTGTCTGTTTCCGTGAGATCGATTCCTCTTTTTCTAAGGCAATCCTCGCCGACCAGCAGATTCTTTCTGTCCGCGCTGCGTCCGAGAGTTATGACCGGGGAATGCTCCAGCAGCAGCAGAATATCCCTGCCGTAGCCGCGCTTTTTAAGGTCGCAGATTCTCATCTGTAAACCGAGCGCCTGGGCATAAGGGAGGCAGCCGCACCAGACGACGGCACACGCATTCGGTTCCGTCATTTTGCGGTTAAATATGGATGGCGGCGCCGCCGTACAGGGCGTGAGCCGCCTCCATGATTCCTTCCGAAATTGTGGGGTGCGGATGGATCATGTGCGACAAATCTGCAGCCGTAGCCTCCAGTCCGATTGCGGCGGCGGCCGCCGCCGCCAATTCGGTGACCCTGGGGCCCACCATGTGAACTCCCAGGATCTGGCGGTACTTCCTGTCGCCGACAAGTTTCACGAATCCTTCGCTCTCCCCCGCAATCGTGGCTTTGCTGACCGCCGCGAACGGGAATTTTGCCGTAACGACTTCAATGCCTCTTTCCCGGGCCGTGTCTTCCGTCAGGCCTACGCTGGCGACTTCCGGACTGCAGTAAGTGCAATTCGGAACCAGGTCGTAGTTGATGGGGCGCGCACTTCCTTTCGCGATGTGTTCCGCCGCCAGGATACCCTCATGCGACGCAAGATGCGCCAGAGCCTGGGTCGGAACAATATCTCCGATGGCGTAAATTCCGCGTGCCGATGTCTGCATGGCGCGGTCGACCGAAATAAAACCGCGCACCGTTTCTATTTTCAGTTTTTCAAGCCCCAGGTTTTCCGTAACCGGCTGCCTTCCGACTGCGATCAGCGCCTTTTCAGCGACAATATCCTGGACCGCACCGTCCGGCGTGGATACTTTGGCCTTGGCATGCCCATCCTGGATCTGCATTTCCTCCAGCTTGGCGTTCAGCAGGACTTTGATGCGTTTCTTGACCAGCAGTTTTCGGATTTCCTCCGAAATCTCCCGATCCTCCGCCGGAAGAAGGCGGGGAAGCATTTCGACAAGAGTGACACTAGCGCCGAATCTTGAAAAAATAGAGGCGAATTCGACTCCCACGGCCCCGCCGCCGATGATGAGCAGGGACTGCGGCACTGCATCCAGATCCAGAATCTCCCTGTTGGTCAGAACGGTTCTTCCGTCGGCTCTCAGGCCGGGAAACATTTTGGCCTCGGATCCCGTGGCGATGATGGTTTTCCCGGCGCGGATTTCCTGCACCTGGTTCCCCTCGACCTGAATAACTCCGGGTGCGATCAGCCTGCCCCTGCCATGGAAGGAATCGATCTTGTTTTTTTTCATCAAAAAATCGGTCCCCATGGAAAGCTTCTTCACTATTTTGTCCTTGCGGGCCTTGACCAGGCGAAAATCCAAACGGATATCCTTGCATAGAATTCCAAATTCTTTGCCTTTCTGGGCTTTTTCGTATAGTTCGGCGTTCAGCAGAAGAGCCTTTGTCGGAACGCACCCCCAGTGCAGACAGGTGCCGCCGAATTTTTCATATTTTTCTACCAGGGCGACCTTAAGGCCCAGCTGGCTTGCACGGATTGCCGCAACGTATCCGCCGGGACCGCTTCCTAAAACCGCCACATCATACTGTTCGGAATTCGTGTTCAAGAGGACCTCATCTCAGGAAATGTGTTTTTCATGCAAACGGGGCGCTTCGCTTTTCCCGTCCGTGTGATCATAGGGACCTTCGGTCTCATCGTCGAGCAGCGCAGGGAGATGTTTGTTGGTTCAAAGGTCAGGGCGCGCACCGGGCTTGTTCCGAAACACTGCGTCATTAAAATGAGTCTGCATAGTAGCATCGGCTTAAAAACGGAGTCAAGAAGGAGAGAAAACGACGCCCAACGGTCCGAAACAGGACCGGGACCGTCCCGGTCGGCGCAACCGGCTAGCCAGCGCACGTTTTCATGTGTTAAGTTCTAACCATGACGGAAGATATTTATCAGAGAATCGTGTCGCTCAGATCCCGCGGCGTACGGGCGGCCCTGGCGACGATCGTAACCCGCAACGGAGCCACGCCGTGCAAACCGGCAGCCAAAATGCTTATCGACGAGCACGGTGGTCAGTTGGGAACAATAGGCGGCGGATTCGTGGAGTCACGGGTTATCGAGGAAGCCCCGGCCGTCATTCGATCCGGCAATCCAAAAATTCTCAGGTTCGACCTTTCCGGCAAATCACCTGAAGTCAATGCGCTCTTTTGCGGAGGACGTATGGAAGTTTTCGTGGAACCGATAGTGCCGGAAACGATCCTGTTCATTTTCGGAGCCGGTCACGTTGGAAGAGCGCTGGCCGAGGTTGCCGGCATCGCCGGTTTCGCCGTTGCGGTCGTCGACGACCGGGGTGATTACGCAAACAGGGACCGCTTTCCGCACGCGAAGGCTTTTTATGTGGACGACTGGCAAAAAGTTTTCAACAGCTTGATCGTGGATGATCATTCTTACATATTCATCTCCACCCGCGAGCATCATTTCGACGCATTGTGCCTCCGTTTCGCCCTTCAGTCCCCGGCAAAATACATCGGGATGCTCGGGAGCCTCAAAAAAATCAAGCTGTTAAAAGAGTATCTCGAAAGCGAGGGTATCGGAGCGCGGGAGTTTCAGCGCGTATCCGTGCCTGTCGGATTGGATATCGGGGCGGAAACGCCCGGAGAAATAGCGATCAGCATCGCGGCGGAACTGGTAGCGGCCCGAAAAAACAGGGATGTCGTTTTGATGAAGGCCGCCGTCCATAATGCCGCGATGAACGGCTTGACTCAGCTCAGCAGCTGATCCATCCGGTACATCATTCCTTCGCGCGTGTAGGATGCAAGCTCCACAATTCCGGTATCCATACGAATCGCGTCTTCGGGGCAGGCTTCCACGCAAAAACCGCAAAAAACGCAGACCCCCAGATCGATGTCGAAAATCATCGGCGCTTTCTCGATATTCGGGTCCGGGTGTTCCGCGGCAACAATATGGATGCAATGCGCCGGGCATGCGGTTTCGCACATCATGCACGCGACGCAACGGGGGCTTCCATCGCTTCTTCGGGTCAGGCGATGTCGCGTTCTCAGCCTGTTCGCCAGCGGCTTTCTTTCCTCGGGATATTCGATCGTTACGGTATTCCCCTTGCCGACTTTTATGCCGATTCCGCGGGCGACGTGGCGGGGGAAATTTACCAGAAAGTGCCGGGCCGTAATGGCCAATCCGCGGATTATTTCCGTGAGGTAGAAACGCTCGAAAATATTTAATGGACGCTGATTCATATCTTTAATATCTTTGAAATGAGCCCGGAAAATCCAGGCGGACTATTGCATACCTGGATGCATGCGATCTTCCATCCGTTGTTTCATAAGACCACCGTGACGCTCCTCCCGGACGGCAAAATTCATAAGAATTCGCTTCCCGAGGGTATCGGTGAACTTTTCCGCGTATTTTTTGAAGAATTCCGAAGCGCATAGATTCATGGTTGCCGCCAGTTCAATTGCAGCTTTTGAGTCCAGGCGCACTTCTCCCCTGTTTTCATAATCGGATATATCGGGGATGATTCTTCCCAGTTCCCCGGGATCGAAATGAAGGAATACCGGCGCCCGATCCAGCCCGTCCTCCTGCCGCAATAAATCGTCGAGATTCGCATTCAGATCCGAAATGTGCTTTTCCTCATCCAGAATCATCCGTTCAAAGATCGCTTTTCCGCCGGGATCCATGTTGCACCGCGCCGCCGCCTTGAAGAAATCCAGGCAATTGTTTTTCATGGTCAGGGCCATCCTCAGGGCGTCCCTGGCAAAAATCTTTTCCGTATCGTGGTTGGAATTGTCCGCACCATGCTTGTTTTCGCGGCAGTCCTCGCAGATTCCATAAGTCTGGAAACGATGGTGGTCGGGGGTGAAGCTGTATTTCCGGATAATTTCATCCTGGATGCGGTCCAGCTCCGGACAGACGAACTCGATCGCTTTATGGCACTTATTACAGATTATGTGGTGATGGTAGGGATGCTGGAAGCGGTGTTCGAATCGGGTCAATCCGTCTCCGAGATTTATTTTTCTGGCGATGCCGCACTCTTCATCGGCCAGAGACAACAGGGTCCGAAATACCGTTACAACGCCGATTTTCTTATCCTTCTTCTTTACCAGGGCGTAAACATCCTCAACGCTGAGATGCCCTTCGGTTTTGAGAAAAGTTTCCAGGATCAAATCTTTCTGATAGGTCTTTTTCTTCCCCCTGCGACGCAGGAAGTTGTGAAAATGCTCTGTCTCTTTCCCGAATTTCCTCACCGGCATTTCATGTTCCCTCCCGTCGCGAAACGGAATCCTATCATACCATGAAACAAACGCACGGCCTTCATGAAACAAGGTGCCCCGGGAAGCTTCCGTTTATTCCGTCCTGGTTAGGATTTCAGGGCCGTTTTCCGTAACCGCGACTGTATGCTCGAAATGAGCCGAGGGTTTTCCATCCCCGGTGACAACGGTCCATCCGTCGGAAAGGATCCGCACCCTTTCCGTGCCGGCATTGACCATCGGTTCGACCGCCAGGACCAGCCCGGGGCGCAGCCTGATCCCGCGCCCTTCCGTAACGTAATTGAGCACCATAGGATCTTCGTGCAAATGGCGCCCGATTCCGTGCCCTCCGAACTCTTTGACAAGGGAAAAGCCGTTCTGTTCCGCGTGCATCTGTATGGCGCGCGAAAGATCCGATAGATGGTTGTCGGGCACCATTTGATCGATCCCGAGATCCAGGCACTCTTCAGTAATCATGAGCAGTTTTGCGCTTTCGGGCGTGACGCGGCCGATCGGGACTGTTATGGCGGCATCGCCGTAATATCCCTTGTAGTGGACTCCGAAATCCAAGGAAACGATATCGCCGTCTTTCAGGACGCTGTCGCCCGGGATCCCGTGCACGACCTGCTGATTGATGGAAACGCACAACGCGCCCGGAAAACCCCGGTATCCCTTGAAAGCTGCGGTGGCGCCGTACTGCGCGGGGATTTTTCCGGCGTATGTATCCAGTTCCTTGGTGGTGACGCCGGCGCGGCACAGGGTACGCAGCCCTTCGAGCGCCTCTGCGACTATTCGGCTGGCGTCGCGCATGATCTCTATTTCGCGCTTTGATTTCAGGGTAATCATTATCTTCCCTGGCTGACGATTGCCGGCTTCGGCGCCGATTCCGTAATTCATAGATAGACAGGGGTTTTCTATCGATCCAGTTCGCCCGCGATCATGTTGATGGACCCGAAAGTGGCGACAATATCCGCGACCATATAGCCTTCGAGCATTGTATGCAGGCCGGCCATCGCGAAGAAACAGGGGGGGCGGACCCGGACGCGGTAAGGCCGGTCCTTTCCGTCGCTGACGACATAAAATCCCAATTCCCCGTTCGCGCCCTCAACCGGGAAGTAGGCGTCCCCATTGCCCGGCCGGATGCCGTGATGATGCATGACGATCTTGAAATGGTTCATGAGTCCTTCGATATTTCCGTATGTATCGCCCTTATTCGGCAGGGATACGCTCTTGTCGCCGCTCATGACGCGCCTGTGAAAGGGCCTTTCCGAACCGCCCAGCGTCGGTTCCACCATGGAAATAACATCCACCAAGCCGGCGGTATGTCCCATCTTGGCCTCGTCGACCAGTTCCATGGACTGCATGATTTTCCCCGCCGAGTCCACGTTGACGGCTCCGCCTGGAATGCCTTTCATGGCCTGCCGGATAATGCGGATGCTCTGCCTCATTTCTTCCATGCGCACCAGATAGCGGTCGTAATTGTCCCCTTTCTCCCCGAGGGGCACATCAAAGTCCATACGATCATAAATCCAGTAAGGAAAAGACTTGCGCACATCATAGTTGATTCCGGCGGAACGCCCCAGGGGGCCGTTGATCGCGTAACTGACGGCTGTTTCCTTTGTCAGCACCCCGACACCCCTGGTTCGGTCGACGAATATTCTATTTCGGGTCAGCAGTTTGTCGACTTCGTATATTTCCTTTTCGCATTGGACCAGAGCCTGTTCCAGCTTTTCCCTGATATCCTGAGGCAGGTCCGCCTTGACGCCCCCGATGCGGCCGTAACTGACCGTGAGACGGGCTCCCGTGACGTCTTCGATGATATCGTAGAGATACTCGCGCGCTTTCATAAGGTAAAGAAAGGCGGTCATGGCGCCCAGTTCCATCGCCGAGGCCGCGATGCAGGTCAAATGGTCCGTTATGCGCGAAATTTCGCTCATGAGGACACGGATGTATTTACAGCGCTCGGTGATTTCGATACCGAGAAGTTTTTCAACGGCGCCGCAATAGCCGAAATTGTTGATCAGGGGTGAAACGTAGTTCAGACGGTCCGTATAGGGCACGCATTGATTCCAGCTCGAGTCTTCGCATTTTTTTTCGAAGGCACGGTGCAGGTATCCTATTTCAGCCTCGACCTTTACTACCGTCTCCCCTTCCAGTTCCGTAATCAGCCGGATGACGCCGTGCATGGCGGGATGAGACGGGCCGATGTTCAGCAGCATATTTTTGACTGCAGCGGTCATAATTCCCTCAGTGGGTGTCTTTGGTTTTGTATTTTTGTCTGAAGTTTCATAAGTCCGTCCAGTACCGCTTCAGGCCGTGGCGGGCACCCGGGTATGTAAACGTCGACGGGAAGAATCGTGTCGATCCCCTGGACGGTGGCGTAATTATCGTAAAAACCTCCCGTGCACGTGCATACGCCGAACGCCACCACCCACTTCGGTTCACACATCTGATCGTACACGCGGCGCAGAATGGGCGCGATTTTGTGACTGATCGTTCCCACCACCAGCAGGACATCGGCCTGCCGCGGCGAGAAGCGGGGCAGGCCTGCCCCGAAACGGTCCATGTCAAAATGTCCGGACGCGGCCGACATGTATTCCATTCCGCAGCATGCGGTTACAAAAGGATATACGAAAATGGAATATTTGCGCGCCCAGCCGACCATACTTTCGAGTTTGGACGTTATGAAACCGGGACCTTCTCCCGAACTTGTTTCCATGATTTTCCCCGTTTTGCGGGTTCCTGTCCCCGGCATCGCGCCCGCGACGGCGCCGTTGCCGTCCTTGCGAAGCCGCGACTTTCACCTCGCGCTGCATTTTAGTTTGCCGGATCGGCCGCCGGCGGCGTTCACGGCGGATCCGGACTCTTTCCGTACCTCCGCCCACGGCGATTCAGCCGTTTCGCCGGCCTCAATACTATAGACAATCTGAAGTCGTTCCGTACAGAGGAAACTACTTTCGGCGGCGCACGATGCACCCGCGATCCCGTTTTCGGGGCGGGGCGGGGTCCAAAGGCCTGCTTCAGGGTTCCGCCACTTCGACTTCAATGTAATCGAGTTGATCCTTCAGGCTCGCGGGGCGTTTCCGTATTTTAACCCGGACACGGCTTACGGGGAAAGACTCGAGCGTGCTTCTAACTATCCTGTACGCAAGCGTCTCCACCAGGGTGTACTCTCCCGCGGCCGCGATTTCCCGGGTATTTCCGAGCAGACGGCTGTAGTCTACGGCGCTTTCCAGGGAATCCCGCGCGGCGGCGCCTTCAAGATTGTCCCATACCGTCAAATCCGCCTCACACTCCTGGGGGCTGGAGCGTTCCTGCGCCGTCACACCTATTCGTGGGCATATTCGGATACCCGCGAGAGTGATTGAGTCATCCCGTTGAATTGTTTTCAAGGCCCTATACTCTTTGACGTCCATCGCCGATTCCATCCGGATTTTAGAGCGTTCCCAATATCCGAAGGGATCGCACCGGCAATCTTTGCGGCTCAGGCTTCAAAGGTCTCGCCGCATCCGCAGGCGGGGCGTACGCCAGGATTTTCAAATTTGAATCCCGACTCCCGCTCATTTTCTATGAAATCGATTCTCGTTCCGTCCAGATGGAGCAGCGACCGTCTGTCCAGGAACAGCTTCAGCCCGTCTATGTCAAGAACTTCATCACCCGGCGCCGGTTCTTTTTCCAGGGTCATCCGATACTGGAATCCGGAGCATTCGGCGCCGGCCACCTGGATCCTCAGGCCGTTATTTTCCTCCTGGCCCGCCAGAATCGATTTAACCTTATCGATTGCAAACTGTGTCAATGTGACCATTGTCTCTCCTCCACCCCGGCGCGTATTACCGCAGCATAAGGGCGAAGTTATGAGAATCATTCATAAAAGTCAAGGCCCGGTGTCTCGGATCTTCAATCGTCCCCGCCGCTGCAGTTCGATTGCGGTCTTTTAGGCTCTCGATCCGGATGCTTTAAGGATGTTTTTCACAATTCTGGGGATTTCCCGCTCCGCGTTCCGGAATAATTCCCTGACGCTTCCCGGATTGCGGCAGGCGGCGCGCGCAAGCGCCTTGGCCGCCAACGCGCGGACAATTTTGTTCGGGTCCTGCAGGCGCCCGTTAAGATCTGCCAGAGCGCCCTTCAGTCGTTCGGGATAAAGTTCGTATAGCTTTCCCAAGGTGTATACGAGATGCCAGCGCACGTAGGCGGATTCGTCAGACAAGGCCTCTCTGAGCCGGGGAGCGTAACGCGGCAACCTTTCCGGGTGCAAAGCGACCAGCCGGGCCAGGGTTGCGGAGGCACGGTCCCGCATCGTGCGGTCCCGGTCCTGCAGCATATCGAGCAGTTCCCCGAGCCTACGGGGAAAAACGGAAACGGCCTTGACAACGTCCGATATTCGCAGGCTGCAAAGAGGCGCGAACCTTTCCTTTTCTTTTCGGACCATGGATGATCGAGGGTTGGGATCGGAAAAATTTTTCAATATCGCGGACTTTCTATTTTTTCAGGACTGCAAGATGATCGCGATACCGCGATCGGATCGATATAAAATCCCCGTGTTCGACCCGGAGTTCGTCCGCAATCTGGCTGATTTCATTGTCTTCCAGCGTGGAAATGGAATCGTGCGACGCGGCGACGGCAAACAGGCAGTCGACTAACGCCAGGCGTTCCCGGTAGGATGCCGCATCCCTGAATTCCCGAGCCACGAGGTAATTTTCGGTGCCGCCGAATAGAAGGCTCTGTGTCTTCGCCATCTGGACAACGATCATGGCCTGCTCCTCCGGCAACCCTCCCTTATCCATAACGATTTTTTCCATCAGGGACGTTTCCTCGCCGCTGATTTCCAGGTCCGCCCGCGCCGCTCGGCTCAGAAGGTATGCGAAGCAGGCGACGAATTTCGCGTGCATCGCATCCAGTTTGTCGAGTGCCCGGGCTATCTTCCGGACGGTTTCCGTAGCGGTGTGCACATCCGGGCCTTTCTCCGTGTTTCTCTTTATCAAGCGTATGATCGACACCGATGCATCATGACACAACGGATACGGGGATCCAACAAGAGAACGGGGAATTACTGGAGAACCGGAATCTCCATCCGGCTTCGGCTTACGTAGGGGCCGCGGGTTCCGTTCGGAAGAATGGTGTTCACGGCGGTAAAGGACTGGGAAAGCTGGCGCGCCGTGAGTCCTCGCGCGCCTTCCAGAACCGTCCCCCGGAAGTCGGTCGACATAGTATTGGCTTCTGAAAAAAGTGAATTCTGAAGGACGGACCCTGAGAAATCGGCGGAATTCAGGTTGGTTTGCCGGAAATCGCATCCCGGCATCTGCGCACGGCAGAAAAGGCACTGGCACAAATCAGCAAGGCCGAACTTGGCCGAGTGCAGCTTGGCCCCTCGAAAATCGCATTCATTCGCATGTATGGACGAAAGGTTGGCCTCCCTCAGCGAAGCGGCGGTAAAACGGACCGAGTGCAGGCGCGATCTTAGAAAGTTAGATTTATCCAAATCCGCATCGACGAAATTGCAGTTGGCGACAAAGGAGTGGTTGAAGAAAGCGGCGTTCAGATTGGCGCCGAAAAAATCGCAGCCTTTCATCCTGACTTCGTACAGCCTGCTGTCCCGCATATTGGCATGCCTGAATTGCAACCGGTTGGCCCTGGCCTGTGAAAAGTTCGATTCCGCAAGCAGGCAGCGCTGAAAATTGACATCGGTGAGATCGCCGTAGCTGAAATCTGTTTTGAATAGCACGGCATTGCGGAAATCGCAGCCGCGAATTTCCGACTCGGAAAAGTCCGTTTCGGAGAGATTCGCCTCCAGAAAGTTGACGCCCACAAGAATCGCACGCCGAAGATCCGCCTTCTGCAAATCGACGTCCGAAAGGCTCGCTCCTTGGATGCTGGCCTGCTCTCCCCCGTTTCCCCGGAGCCATTTGGAATGCAGCCTGAGAATTTCACGGAGGGGCTTGCCGTGGATTGCGAATTTGGAAGATGGGATTTTTGTTTCGGACATGGACTTCCCCAACCGCTGATGCGATCCGTTATCGGGACGCTTTTCAAATAGTACTATCGGCCGTGTCCCGGAAAACTTTATTGCACAGGGGATTGCAGATTCCCTATTTTACCGGTCCGGACGGCGGCCGCTGGGGCGGCCGCGGGAGGAAACGGCGGCACTGTTGTGTTCCCTTATTGCCGTATTAATGTAATAATTTCCCGTCGAGCGGACGTGTACGCCGTGAGGTCCCTCCGGGGTTTCCGCCTCACGGAATCCCGAAAGCGCGTTTGGGGGAATGCAGGGAAAGAAATGGATTTGCCGTTCAAAATTGGACGGGCTTTTGGATTATCAATATTTCATGAGAGCATCCTATGCAATCCGATCATCCTGTCTCAGGGGAAGACACCGAAATCAGGCGTGCCGCTGCGAAACAAGATGAGGGGCCGGCCGCCGTTCCTTCAGAAAAACCATACGACTTGAAGCCGATCAGCGGCGGCAACCTGCGGATCGTGGAGAACATGGAAGCGAGCCTTTCCGTTCCTACGGCGACATCCTATCGCACCATTCCCGTCAAACTTCTGGAGGAGAACCGTAAGATCATCAACGAATACCGGGATGCGGAAGGCAAAAAACGCATATCCTTCACCCACCTCATCTCCTGGGCGGTCGTATGCGCGCTTAAAGATCACCCCGAAATAAACGCGTCCTTCGATCTTACCGACGGCGTTCCGCATCGCCGTCTCAACCGCGCCATCAATCTGGGGATAGCCGTAGACGGCGTGCGCAAGGACGGAACCCGCACACTCCTGGTGCCCAATATCAAAAATGCTGAAGCCCTGCGTTTTCCCCGATTGCTCGATGCGTACAACGATATTCTCGAGCGCGTCCGGAAACGCGATTTCGCACCGTCGGATTTCCAGGATACGACAGTCACTTTGACGAATCCAGGCACGGTGGGCACCTTTTCCTCCGTCCCGAGACTGGTGCGGGGTCAGGGCGCCGTGATCGCAACCGGAATCATCGGGTATCCGTCGGAGTACCATGCCTGGTCTTCCGAGTCTCTGTCCAGCATTGGATTGAGCAAGGTGATGAATATCAGCTGCACCTACGACCACCGGATCATCCAGGGTGCCGAGTCCGGAGAATTCCTCGGTCGGGTCAAGAAGCTTCTCATGGGTGAGGACTCCTTTTACGAGAGACTATTCAACGATCTCCAACTTCCGGCGGTTCCCATCCAATGGTCGCACGATCAGCATCCGTCTCTTCTCGGCGCCGCACAGCCGCCGAACAATCTTGACAAGCAGGCGGGCGTTCTGCGCCTGATCAATCGTTACAGAGTTCGCGGCCACATGATCGCGCAGCTGGACCCGCTGGCAAGCTCCCCCTTGTATCACCCCGAACTCGACCCCGCCACATTCGGCTTGACCATGTGGGATCTGGACAGGGAATTCTCCACGGGGGATCTCGGCGGCCTTCCCCGCTCCACCTTGCGACGGATCCTTGAAGTCCTGCGTACTGCGTATTGCAAAAAAATAGGGATTGAATTCCGTCACATTCAGGACCCCGGTGAAAAGGACTGGATCCAGCAGCATATCGAACCTGCGGAAACCAGGCTTCCCCTGGAACGGTCCCTGCGATTGAGGGTGCTCGAAAAACTCGCGTCCGCCGAGCAATTCGAAAAATTCCTGCATCTCAAATTTGTGGGACACAAACGATTCAGCCTGGAAGGAGCCGAAACCGTTATTTCCGTCCTCGACACGATCCTGACAAGATTCGCCGATTTTCATGTCAGGGAAGCCGTTTTGGGCATGGCACACCGGGGCCGGTTGAATGTCCTGGCCAATATTATCGGAACGCCGGTAGCGAAAATCCTTTCGGAGTTTGAAGAGAATTTTGACCCGTATGCCATTCAGGGATCCGGCGACGTCAAATACCACCTGGGCTCTTCGGGAACCTTCCGTTCCGCCTCCGGGAAAGAGATTTTCATATCCCTCGCCCCCAATCCGAGCCACCTGGAGTGGGTGAATCCCGTCATCGAAGGCATCGTCCGCGCAAAACAGGACAGAAGCGGCGACCGGGAACGGGAGCGCATCGTGCCCTTAATCGTTCACGGGGACGCCGCCTTTGCCGGGCAGGGTGTCGCGTATGAAACCCTGAATCTCTCCCAGCTTTACGGCTATAAAACGGGCGGGACGGTTCACCTGATCGTCAACAACCAGATCGGGTTTACGACGCCCTCGCAGGAAATACGGTCCTCTCCCTACGCGACGGACCTTGCGCGCTCGGTGCAGGCTCCCATTTTTCACGTCAACGGGGATGATCCCGACGCCGCCGCACGCATAGCCATTTTGTCTGTCGAGTATCGCCAGCGTTTTAAAAAGGACGTCGTCATCGACATTTTTTGTTACCGCCGCCACGGGCACAACGAAACGGATGAGCCAAGCTATACGCAGCCGCTTCTATACAGGAAAATTCGGGAAAAGCCTTCCGTTCTTGCGATTTATTCGGAAAAACTTCTTCGAGAGGGCGTGATTTCAAAAGAATCCCTCGAAAAAATGCGCCGGCGCGTCCAGGAAAAACTTGAGGAAGCCTATCGGGAAAGCGTGGAAGGAGTGCAGGCTTTCAGCCCCGACATCCCCCTGGCCGTTTCCGAAGAGGAACTGAACGAATATCAGCCTACGGAAAGAACCGGCGTGGGACTTGACCTTCTGAGGGAAGTTGCGCGCGGACTGTCTTCCGTCCCCCGGGATTTTCACGTCCACCCGAAACTGATTTCTTTCCTGGAAAAGCGCCGGGAGCTCCTCGCCTCGGAACCCGATATAGACTGGAGCTTCGCGGAGGCCCTGGCATTCGGTACGCTGGTTTATGAAGGGACTCCGGTCCGTTTGAGCGGACAGGACAGCGCCCGGGGTACGTTCAGCCAAAGGCACGCGGGCCTGACCGATTTCGAATCGGGGGAGGAATACATTCCCCTGCAAAACATCAGCCCCGACCAGGCATCCTTTGAGGTCTACGACAGCCTGCTTTCGGAGGCGGCGGTTTTGGGATTCGAATTCGGCTACAGCGCGGCCGATCCTCTATCCCTCGTTTTATGGGAAGCCCAGTTTGGAGATTTCTCCAATGGAGCCCAGGTCATCATCGACAATTTCATATCCAGTTCGGATACGAAATGGAAGCAACCCTGCGACCTGGTGCTGCTGCTGCCGCACGGATTCGAGGGACAGGGGCCGGAGCATTCCAGCGCCCGCCCGGAACGCTTCCTCTCTCTATGCGCCGAAGACAATATGAGGGTGTGCTTCCCAACCACTCCCTCCCAGTATTTTCATCTGCTGCGCAGCCAGATGCGGGATGCGAAGCAGATCCCACTGGTGGTTTTGACGCCCAAAAGCATTCTCCGCCATCCGGAATGCGTCTCCCGCCCCCGGGACCTTGTCGAAGGACGTTTCGAAATGGTGCTGGACGATCCGGGCATTCGGGAAGATAGGGCCGATATTTGGCGCGTGCTGCTCTGTTCGGGCAAGGTGTACTACGACCTGATTGCGGAGCGGAGAAAACGGCACCAATCCGGGATCGCGATTGTGAGGGTGGAGCAGCTCTATCCTTTCCCGGAATGGAATCTGTCAAAGATCCTATCCGGATACGGCAACGCCCGAAAACTATTCTGGGTTCAGGAAGAACCGCAGAATATGGGGGCATGGTATTTTGTCAGCCGCCTGATGGAGCCCGGCATGTCGTTGGGGCGTTCGCTTCGCTATATCGGACGCCCCGAAAGCGCCAGCCCTGCCGCCGGTTCCCACAAGGCGCACGCGAAGGAACAGGCGAAGATACTGCGTGAGGCGTTCGAATGAACAGCCTGCAGCTTTGCGGTTGAGATGATGCATTCTATCAAAGAATGGATCGGAAAACGGCAGCGGCTGACCTTGTGTTCGCCCGGCGTCCGCCAACGTGGAGGGAAAAAGCTTGAAGATCGGTATTACATGCTATCCGACATACGGAGGGAGCGGAATCGTCGCCACCGAATCGGGGAAGGAGCTTGCCGACAGAGGGCACGAGATCCATTTCATCAGTTACGCATCCCCCTTACGCTTGACCGGGGCTCTGGCCAATATCCATTTTCACGAGGTGGAAGTATCGAATTACCCCCTGTTCGATCACCCGCCGTACACCCTGGCTCTCGCGACCAAAATGGCCGAGATCGCCGAGGCGGAGGGGCTGGACCTGCTGCATTGCCATTATGCGATCCCGCACTCGGTCAGCGCATTCCTGGCAAAATCCATGCTTTTTCCCCGAAGGCTTCCTGTAGTGACCACGCTTCACGGAACCGATATTACGCTGGTCGGATCGGATCCTTCCTACCTGCCGATCACACGCTTTTCCATCGATCATTCGGACGGAATCACGGCCGTTTCCGGTTTTCTGAAGCGGGAAACCGTGCGCATTCTCGGGGCGAAAAGCCACATTGAGGTCATATATAATTTCGTAAATTGCGAAAAATACAGGCCTTTAAGGAATCATCCCCTCAGAAAATGCTTTGCGCCCGGCAACGAGAAGATACTCATTCACGTTTCGAATTTCAGGCCCGTCAAGCGTCCGACGGATGTAGTGGAGATCTTTGCCAGGGTTCTCGAGAATATCCCCTCGGTTCTTCTCATGGTTGGGGACGGGCCGGAGAGGGGGAATGCCGAACGCCTTACCAGAAAGTACCGGCTGGAAAAACACGTTCATTTCCCCGGAAAACAGGACAATATCGAGGAATTCATCGGTATTTCCGATTTGATTCTTCTGCCCAGTGAAACGGAATCCTTCGGCCTCGTGGCCCTGGAGGCGATGTCCTGCGAAGTGCCGGTGGTCGCCTCAAATGTCGGAGGCATACCGGAAGTCGTCCGAGACGGCGTGGACGGATTCTTGGCGGAGCCTGGAAATATCGATCAGATGGCCGGTTTCGCCCTCACGATACTTGGAGACGAATCCAGGCGCGGGGATATGGGGAAAGCGGCAAGGGAAAACGCGAAAGAGCGTTTCTGCTCCACAAAGATCATTCCCGAATACGAAGATTTTTACCGGAAGGTTCTTGATCCAGGATGTTGATATGCGGGAATCCGGGCCCCCGATTGTGGCATTGCTGCAGGGAATCGGCCGCACCTTGAAGGCGCGGTTCTGAATCGAACCGCAGAGCAGGGCTCATTTTTCTGACTCACGGCATTTCTACCGGTGTCGATATCGGTATCGTCGGTCGCAAAACGGGAAAGCCGTTCGTCCGGACATGCACGCAGGTTCCCGATGTCGACGGCGAACCCGATTCCGAACCGCCCCCCGATGCGCCCCTTCCATCCGCGCCCGCCGGACAGGCAGAGCCTTCAGGGGCGTTTCTCGGGAAGGATTGCCGCCTTATCCGCGTACGATCCTGCATGATCCGCTTAAGTTGCCTTATCTTAAGCTGATCTGTACGTCCTGGTTCAGGGTGAACTGGAGCGGATGTTCCGGGCCATACTGAAGTTCCTTGCCCCGGGTAACCGCGACGGTAGCTCCGCCGGCGCCCGCGCCCACTGCGGCCCCTATGGCGGCGCCCTTCCCGCCCCCGGCTATGGCTCCAATAGCCGCACCGATACCGGAAGCGACGCCGACTTTTGTGGCATCCTCCGTCTTGGTCGCTTCAGCTTCGAATGAGAGAATTTCCGACTGTATCGGGTACGTGCGGCTGCCCACGCTTATGCTGACAAACTGCATGGACATCGCCGCGCGCCCTTTTACCCGTCCCGACTTCTCCACATAGGTCAGCTTCCCTTCGACCGGGCTTCCCCTGGGAACGACGACTCTGTTTCCGACCAGCAGGTCCTGGTCGACCACGGCGCGGAAAGTATCGCCCGCCTGGTTTACGGCGCTATCCAGCGGATCCTGCAACCGGACAGCAATCACCGTCCCGGCGCTTAGTGTGGCCTGCCTGGATTGAGGCGCCGGTGGAGGCGCCTGTTTTACGGTTTCTCCTGATTGCGCCGCGGTTAGGGATTCATCCGTGGCGACGTTTGCTTCTTCCATATCACCGCACGCCGCCGTCAACAGCAGCATCAGCCCAAAAACAAAATAGAGTATGCGCGACATTATCCTTCTCCTTTTTAATCGATGCGTTTTTATTGAGAGTAGCACGTCCCGATTTATTAGAAAAGCCGACAATTAAGGGCTGGATTTACGGTGGGGCCAGAAAATCTCCATCTTTCCCGGGGTCCCGGCCGGCTTGGAAGCGAGCCCGAAGCAGATAAAATCCGGAAGGGATCCTTCGAACAGAACGTAGGCGCTTTCGGTCAGGGAAACGGTGTTGGAAGCCCCGAACCAGAATATCTCGTTATTTTCGTAACGCCCCGTTCCTGCAGCCTCGCCGAATCGCAGTTTTGAAAGCTCGCCTCCTCCCGAATTTCCCTGTCCCCACCGGACCGGATGGCAGGATCTTGGAATTGCAAAACGCCAGCTTTCGATCGTTTCTCCCCTGGAGTGCACTTCGACGGCCTGTATCGATGGATTTCCCCCGTATCCGGGGTGTATTTTCCATACGAATCGGGATTCCTTGCGCGTTCCGGTTTCGGAGGGGATCGACTGATTCCTGCGGAATATCTCACCGACCTGCAAGTTCCATCCGGGGTCTCCAAGCGATACGCAGGGCAATATCCTGAGCCGCGGCGGAACATGATTGGGAGCGATTCCGTGCATGAGACCGACAATCGGGAAACGGGGGCCCAAATGCAGGAGGGTCTGGTCTACGGCCGAGGTCAATTCAGCCGTATACTCCCGGCGTGTAATGCATTGATGCGTGAGCACGTAAAGCCAACCGTCGAATCCGATACTCTGCAGCCGCTGCACGATTCGGCGTGAAAAACAGTCATCGCGCATGATTCTGACGGAATCGTAAACGGCTTCGAAATTATTCGATTCAAGTTGACCGGCCAAATATCCGAAATCTTTTTCTTCCCTGTCTATCCACGGATAGCTTATCCAAAGCCGGGGACAGTCCGTCCTTCCCTTCTCGATCACCTGGATTCTCCGTTCAATGGTTTCGCCTGAACGGAATCATATCGCTACGGGATTGAAATGCCGTGACGGGCGTCACCGGAGGCGATAAAAGTCTTTTATCGGCAATTATAGTTTCAGCATGGACACTCTCAAAAAGCCCTCCGTTTCGCGCAGCCGGGCCAGGATATCGTCGCCGACTTCCCCGTCCACGCTGACAAACGAAACCGCTTTTTCGCCCCGCCTGTTTCTGCTCCATTGCATGGCTGCAATATTGATGTCGTTGGATCCGAGCAGGGTGCCTATTTTGCCGATTATGCCCGGTTTGTCGATATTCTGAATCGCTATCACGAAAGGAGAAGGTTCAAAGTCCAGCTTGTAACCGAAGAAATCGACGATCCTTAATTCCTGTTTTGCGAAGACGGTTCCGGAAATCGACAACTCCCGGGTCTTGGTAAAAAACTTCACCGTCAATAGGTTAGTGTATTTATCGAGATGGGAACTGCGGCTTTCAACGAGTTCGATTCCCATTCTTTCCGCAATGAGTTCCGCGTTCACATAATTGACTTTCTCTTCGATGATCGGCTCCAGAAATCCCTTCAGCGCAGAGAGAGAAATCACCCTGGTTTCTTTTTCAACCAGGTCGCCGGAAAAAACGATTTCCAGCTTCTCGACCCGTTCCTTCTCGGCCTGGTAATAAATTTTACCCAGCATTTCGGCCAGGTCGATGTAGGGTTTGAGCTGCGTCAGGTCGCCGCCTTTGAGCGGGGGCATGTTGACGGCGGACACCATTTCCCCCTTGAGCGCCTCGGCGACCAATTTAGTGATGGCGGTTCCGACGTTAAAATTGGCTTCCATGGTGGACGCTCCGAGGTGTGGGGTTATGACGACATTATCCAGTTCGAGAAGCGGGTTGCTGAAGGTCTGTTTTTCGGGAGGGGTGTCGTATCCGGGCTCCGGATCCAGGACGTCTATCCCGGCGCCGGCGACATGCCCGCTCTTGACGGCCTCGCAAAGGGCTTTCTCGTTGAAAAGCCCCCCTCTTGCCGCATTGACGAGCCGGACGCCTTTCTTGCATTTTTCGAGCTCTTTTTCTCCAATCATCCCGTAAGTTTCCGCTGTCTTGGGCGTGTGGATTGTTATCAGGTCCGACCGTTCCAGGAGCTCTTCGAGAGTTTCACATTTTTCCACGCCGTTGCGCGTGAATTTTTCGTCCGTAATATAGGGGTCGTAGGCGATGGCTTTCATGTTTGCGCCGATCAGTTTTCTTGCCACGATCGATCCGATTCTGCCGAGTCCGATGATGCCCACAACCTTCCCGTCCAGTTCGTTGCCTATGAATCGGTTTCTCCTGAAATCGCGATTTCTTGCGGCGGTGTGCACCTTGGGAATATTTCGGAACAGGCAGTAAGCCAAGCCTATGGCAAGCTCGGCTGCCGCCATGGTATTGCTCTCCGGAGTATTGACGACCAGAATTCCTTTTTGCGTGCAGAAAGGGACGTCGATATTGTCGATCCCGTTCCCGGCCCTGCCGACGACCTTCAGCTGCGGACCTTTATCGAGAAGCTCCCGGTTCACCTTTGTTACGCTTCGGACAATGATGGCGTCATAATTCACGATGATTTCAAGGAGTTCGTCCCGCGCAATTCCATATTTGGCGTCAACTTCGAACCCGTTGCTTTTTAAATAATCGATGCCTTCCTCGGCGATTCTCTCCGTAATCAAGATTCTCATTTTGCGCTTTCCTTTACTTTTTGTATTAAAAAAACAAGTATTTATAGCGCGGCTATGGGGTTGGAGCAAGCAGGAAATGGGTGGGATTCCCATTCGAATTTCCGTAAAATAGCGATCGGGACCGATTGGATTTCAGGCACCTTCCGGCAAACCCGGGATACAATCGGCACGTGCATATCCGCTCAAGTATTGTGAGGAGGCGGTTGGATCCTATGAAAATCAGGGATGCATCGGATGGAGCGGCCGTTGCTATGGCGGCTCTCATTATCCGCAGAGGTGGGCTGGTCGCCTTCCCGACGGAAACAGTCTACGGACTGGGCGCCGATGCGCAAAATCCGCGCGCCGTTGCAAAAATATTCGAGGTGAAAGCCAGGCCGCGGATCGATCCGATCATTGTGCACGTATCGGATATCGCCATGGCCCGCAAATATGGCGAGTTCCCAAAATGCGCACAGCCCGTGATGGAAAAATTCTGGCCGGGCCCTCTCACGCTGGTTGTACCCAAGAAATCCTCTGTTCCCGCCATCGTCACGGCGGGTCTTGAAACCGTGGCCGTCCGAATCCCGGCGCACCCTGTCGCGCAGAACCTAATACGGTTCTCCGGATGCGCGATCGCGGCGCCCAGCGCAAACATGTTCGGCTGTGTCAGCCCCACGGAAGCCCGTCACGTTGCCGATCAGCTCTCCTGCGGCGCGGACATGATACTGGACGGAGGCCCCTGCGCGGTGGGCCTGGAGTCCACCGTCCTGTCCCTGGCCGGCGATACCCCCCGCATTCTCAGGCCGGGCGGAACCTCGATCGAGGAACTATCCGGGATGCTCGGAAACCTCGATGCCGGCGGTGCCGTAACAAACCTGCCGCAGGCTCCGGGGCAAATGGAGAGCCATTATGCAACGCGCACTCCACTGGATATCGTCGAGGAAAACGGCCCGGAAATGAACCCGGGCGAAAAGACGGGCCTCCTCAGCTACAAACCTGTTTCCCGAGGCGACGGGTATGCGGCGGTCGAAATATTGTCGGAGTCCGGCGACCTGCGTGAGGCGGCCGCCAATCTTTTCCGTTCGCTTCGAAGACTGGATGCGATGCAGCTGGACAGGATCATTGCCCGTCCGGTGCCGGAAAAGGGATTGGGGATTGCCATAATGGACAGGCTTCGACGCTGCTCGGCAGCAAGAAAGCGTCCCGATTTGTAATGGGCGCTCGAAAGGATCGGAAAAAAGGATGGACAGGGAACCTATTTCTCAATTCTACTATTCTCACCGACTGAAGCTGCACTTCTGGGATTGGGGCAATAACGAAAAACCCAACCTGGTTTTCGTACACGGGGGGATGGATCACGCCCGAAGCTGGGATCGCATCGCGGGCGCTTTCCAAGGGGATTTCCACATCCTGGCTCCCGACCTCAGGGGTCATGGCGACAGCAGCTGGGCCCCAGGAGCCATGTACAGTCTCGCGGAATATATTCTTGACCTTTCCGCGCTTCTGGATATAGCCGGAGCGTTTCCGGTTTATCTTGTCGGGCATTCATTGGGCGCCGCCATCGTTCTGCAATACGCCGGGATATACCCGGATCGCGTTAAAAAACTGGTCGCCATCGAAGGAATCGCCCCACCACGGGAAATCGATGCCTCCATTGCGCCGCATGAACGCCTCAGAAACTGGATCGAGACCATGCGGGATTATGAAAAGAGGGCGCCGCGACAATATCCCAATTTAAAGGCGGCGATTGATCGGATGCACCGGGAAAACCCCTACCTGTCGGAGGATATGGCCAGACATCTCACCCTGTTGGGATCCATATGGAATGCAGACGGAAGCCTGATCTGGAAATTCGACAATTATGTCAGGGCATTTTCCCCCTATATTTTCAATATGGACGAAGCCAGCCAGGTGTGGAGGCAGATTCAGTGCCCGGTCCTGCTGTTTCGCGGTCTGGACAGCTGGGCGGAAGACCCTTACAAAACAGGCCACATACGGTCCATACGGGATCACCGTCTTGTCGGCGTTGCCGATGCCGGGCACTGGCTGCATCATGACCGGACCGATCTTTTCATCAAGGAAACGCGCCAATTTTTTGATTTGTGAAACGAATGGGGGAGCGGGAGCGCAGGGTTTTCGGCACGGGTTGCCCCGGGGGCTCCAGGGAGCGCAGGCGCACGGGTCAGGCGCTCTTTTTCAGTTCGATAAGCACCTGCCGCGCCACGGCTTTCAGCGTATTCTGAACCCCGGTCCCTTCCGTAGCGACGGCTTCAAAAACCGGCTCCTCTTTGACGAGCAATTGTCTTTTCAGCTCCTCAACCGGCATGGCGTTCGGAAGGTCCCTTTTGTTCAGCTGCAGCACATAGGGTATTTTGTTGAGATCGAATCCATGCTCTTTGAGATTGTCCGCTAGATTGGACAGAGATTCCAGGTTTGCGTCGATCCGTTCTTCCTGCGAGTCGGCAACGAACACGACACCGTCGACGCCCTTGAGTATGAGTTTCCTGCTGGAATCGTAGAAAACCTGCCCCGGCACGGTATACAAATGAAAACGTGTTTGAAAGCCCCGGATCTGCCCAAGATCAATGGGCAGAAAATCAAAAAAGAGCGTGCGCTCTGTTTCCGTGGCAAGAGAAATCATCTTGCCCTTGTTTTCCGTGTTCGTAATCTGATAGACATACTGCAGATTGGTGGTCTTTCCCCCAAGGCCGGGACCGTAATACACTATCTTGCAGTT
>JAFGAO010000229.1 GCA_016933615.1 Acidobacteriota bacterium | reverse complement strand
AGGGGGGCGTGGATCCGGAAGCGCGCACCCTCCACCCCCGCCCTGGTGCCGAGGTTGGCCAGGCGCTCGAACGCCTCCAGGAATTCGGGGCGGCAGTCGGGGTAGCCGGAGTAATCCACGGCGTTCACCCCGATGTAGATGTCCCGGGCGCCCAGCGTCTCGCACCAGGCGAGGGCGAAGGCGAGAAAGATAGTGTTGCGCGCCGGGACGTAGGTGACGGGGATCTCCTCCGCCATCGTTTCCGGGGACCTTTCCTTGGGGACGTCGATGTCGGCCGTCAGGGCGGAGCCGCCGAAGGCGCGGAGATCGATGGCGGCGGTGATGTGGTGTTCGATGCCGAGCGCGCGCGCGACGCGGCGCGCCGCCTCCAGTTCGCACCGGTGGCGCTGCCCGTAATCGAAGCTCAGGGCGTAAACGTCGAAGCCCTCTTTCAGTGCCAGCGCCATCGCCGTCGTGGAATCGAGCCCCCCGCTCGCCAGCACCACCGCCCGTTTCATGGTTTCCAATCCCCCCGTCGGGTCTGCCCGTGTTCAGATGTTAGAATAATTCATTCCTTCATCAAAACCAAAGTCATGTTGGCCACAGGTTGTAATATAAGTGAAAGTCGCCTGAAAACGTTTTGGGCCCGTTTGCGGGATCGTGGCGGGAAGAGGTAACGACACGGCGTACGGGGAAAAGGGAGGGAAAGTACGATGCGCAACTGGGAAGCCGGGAAAGTGAAGATATTTGATTACAGAAGCAAAACGGAAGTGACGGTGGACAAGATCGTAAAATCCGAGGAGGACTACGGCAAGCAGCTTCCTGACGATGTTTGCCGGATCGTCAGGAAACAGGGGACTGAAATGCCCTTTTCGGGAAGATACGTGGATCACCACCAAAAGGGTATTTACAAATGCGTCGTGTGCGGCACCGACCTGTTTCTGTCTGACACCAAATTCGAGTCCGGCACGGGCTGGCCGAGCTTTTTCCAGCCGGTATCGCCTCTGAATATCCTCCAAGAATCCGATATGAGCGGAGGGATGGTGAGGACTGAAGTGCGGTGTGCCCGATGCGGCTCCCATCTGGGTCACGTGTTTGACGACGGCCCGAAGCCGACGGGGATGCGGTATTGCATGAATTCGGCGGCATTGGTTTTCGAAGAGATACCCTGAAGCCGGTCCGGCCGGGATAGCCGCGAGGAACCGATCACGCCGATTTTCGAAGCGGCTTGATTTTCAGATACTCCCCGTCAGCCGCCTGGCGCGCGTTCCATAAATCGACATCCTGCTGCAGGCCGAGCCAGAACTCGGGCGTCGT
>JAFGAO010000228.1 GCA_016933615.1 Acidobacteriota bacterium | reverse complement strand
TGGACATGTATCCCCGTATCGGCGAGAGAAAGGGCGAGATTTGTCGCTATGGTCGTCTTTCCCGTGCCGCCTTTGCCGCTTGCAATGGCCAGTTTCACGATGTCCGGTTCCTTCCCATGCCGCGGCCGCCTCCCATGCCTCGGCCACCGCCCGTTCCCATACCGCGCCCCTGGCCGCCCCCGCCCATTCCATGATGGCTTGCCACGTTGGGCTGGTTTGTTGCGGTAAAAGTGCCTGCCTTGAACTGTTCGACCGCCTGGCGGGCAACTCCGCTCACGCCCACAATAACCTGAATGCCTGCCGCCGAAAAGACCTGAAACGCGTTGGGGCCGCAGTTCCCCGTGAGGACATGCTTCACGCCGTGGTCCGACATAAGCTGAGCGGACTGGATACCAGCGCCTCCTCCTGCGGCGACATTCGGGTTCTGCACGGCTTCCGCTTCCATTGTCTCCGTATCTACAAAGAGATAATAGGGAGCCCGACCGAAACGAGGTTCAACCTGATCATCGAGGGACGGCCCTGTTGCTGTAATCGCTATCTTCATATCCATACACCTTTCCTGAAAAAATATGAGACTACGTTGTTCGGAACATATTTTGTAAGATAAGCATCCTATTCCGGTAATGCAAGGGTACAAGGTGTAAAAAAGCGCCGGCACAGGGGGCATGAAATCGCTAGCAAGCTACCAACCCCGGTATTCTCTATCAGCATTCGGAATATTTCTGTCATTATGCTGAGAGAGAAGCCCCCATGCCCACGCTTTTTACGGGTTACTTTTCTTTGATTTCTTTTTCCAGTTCTCCCATACGTTTTTTAATGCCCTCCAGGGAGTCTGCCAGATATTCCGCTTGGCCCTTCAGGGCATTCAGCTCATCTTCTTTTGAGGGGCCTGATCCGTAAGGGTAGGAAGCCGGAGCATACGGCATTCCTCCTCCGTAGGGCTGATATCCATAAGCGGCTCGCTGCCAGCCCGTCAGGCCCGTTGCGTAAAACCAGTTACGACGACCCCTGCCGCCGCCGCGCCCGCGGCCAAAACCCCAGCCGAAACCGGCGTTCGCATATCCCGGCACCGGATATCCGGCGCAGTACCCTGCGCCCCTTCCCGTCATCGGTCCCATCCCTGCGGGACCCGTTCTATCTCCACCTGGCATGATAT
>JAFGAO010000227.1 GCA_016933615.1 Acidobacteriota bacterium | reverse complement strand
GCTCGACTGTCGGCAACGCCGGACGAGATCGCGCGTCGGGGTATATCCGTTTTTTTCAATCCATGTTGAATCCTTATTCCACAGTGGATAAAATGCCCCGCATTCCCTCTTGCGCGATAAAGGATCCCATCCTGACCGGATTATTTTTTCTGATAGGATATGGACCTTCACAAAGGCAGCATCCGCAGAACCGAAAACTCCTTTTGATAACTATTCCGCGAAGCCGCATCCAATCTAATAAACGCGTATATGCATAAAACGGCCTTACGGAAGCTATATGCATCGCATGGCCACGTTATTCTGGGAACCGAAGGAGACATCATGAAGCAGTTCAATAGATGCGCAATGCTGAGAATAATGTGGGGCCTGGCGCTGCTGGTCGCGATCTTGAGCCTCTCTTCCTGCACTCGGTATACGATTACCGGCGGTACCGGAGGCGGGCTACTGCCCCAGACGCTTCGGCTCGAGCTCCTGCAGGTGAATATATTCCGTTTCACCTGGATAGACATCGCGGATGAAACCGGGTACCGGCTTCTGGAGGATATCGACGGACAATCCGGCTACAGAGTCGTAGCCGACATACCGGCAAACTGGACATCCTACGATCTGTATGTCCCCCTGCCCGACCACGTCAACTCCGTCTACCTCCTCGAGGCCCTGCGCGCAGGTTACTACGACAGCATGGGAGAGGCAGCCGTCACGGGATCCCTGGCGGAGGCGGTTGGATATTTCAAGGCCTCGAACACCGGTGAAATTGACGGCTTCGGCTTCTCCGTGGCTATTTCCGGAGACGGGCTGACGCTGGCCGTAGGCGCCCCCTTCGAAAGCAGCAGCGCGACGGGCGTGAAACATCCGGGCGATCCCGATTACGCGAGCAGCCAGGCGGACAACTACGCGCTCGACAGCGGGGCGGTATATGTATTTGCCTACGCGGACGGCCTGTGGGAGCAGCAGGCGTACATCAAAGCCTGGAACGCGGAGGCGGCGGATGAATTCGGGGGTGCGGTTGCAATCTCCTATGACGGCGGCACGCTGGCGGTGGCGGCGGCGGGCGAAGACGGGAACCTTATCAACGGAGAATCCGATAATTCGATCCCCAACAGCGGCGCCGCCTACATCTATACCCGCACGGGGAGCGCATGGGATCCGGAATACTACGCAAAGGCCAATAATCCCGGAGAAGACGATCTATTCGGCTGGGCGCTGGCGATGTCCGATGAAGGCTTTACGATCGTTGCCTCGGCGCCGGGAGAAGACAGCGACGGTGATCCGGATGACGACTCCATTACAGACAGCGGCGCCGTTTACATATTCGAAAGGGACTCCCTCGGCTGGTACCGGCAGGCCTATCTGAAAGCAGCCGTTGTGGACGACTTTGACGGTTTCGGCGGCTCCCTGGCGCTCTCCGAGGACGGGAACGCCCTCGCAGCGGGCTGTCCCGGCGAGGACAGCGCCGATACCGGCCCGTACGACAACTCGGCTCCAGACAGCGGGGCGGTCACCGTTTTCACCCGGTCCGGATATTCCTGGAACCCGCAGGCGTTTCTTAAAGCCTCCAACGCCGAAGCGCAGGATTGGTTCGGGACTTCGGTTTCCATTTCCGGCGACGGATCGATCCTGATCGTTGGAGCACCCGGGGAAGACGGCAACGGCCAGGATCAGGACAGCAACTCCTTATCCGACAGCGGGGCCGTCTACGTTTTCGAGGATTTTGGCGGCACCTGGACCCAAGCGGACTACATCAAGGCATTCGATCCGGACGAAGCGGATGAGTTCGGCGGCGCGGTCTCCCTTTCCGGAGACGGTTATTCCCTGGCGGTGGGGGCAAGTCTCGAGGACGGCGGGTCCGTCGGCCTCGAAGGGAACGAATCCGACAACTCGGCGGAGGACAGCGGGGCGGTCTACCTTCTGTTCCGGTTCACGGATTTCTTTACGCCCTACAGTTACATCAAAGCTTCCAACACGGAAGATTTCGACTGCTTCGGGTATTCGGTGGATCTTTCCCGGGACGGATTGACGCTCGCGGCGGGATCGCCCGACGAGGACGGGGGCGCAACCGGCATCGGAGGAGACGCCGACGACAAATCCACCCCCCTCAGCGGCGCCGTCTATATGTATTAAGATGGCACTCAGGACCGCTTCAGGTGATCCACGGCATTGCGGAAAAGAGACAAACCCAGGCCCTGCTCCGGCAGAGCGCCGTTGCGTTTCTGGATTTCCCACTGAGGATGGCTTTCCGGGTAGAGGTAGGCCTCCGGGTGGGGCATCATGCCGAAAATCCGCCCCGTGGGATCGCACAACCCGGCGATGGCTTTCAGGGATCCGTTGGGATTGTGCGGAAATATCTGGGTAGGCTGATTCGTGACGGGATCCGCGTAGCGGCAGGGGATGCAGCCGCAGGATTCCAGCCGGTCGAGCAGTTTCCCGTCCAGGGTGAACACCTTGCCTTCCCCGTGACGGACGGATAGCGGAAACGGCTGCAGCCCCTTGGTAAACACGCAGGGAGAGCCGGCTTCGAACCGGAGCGGCACCCACCGGTTCTGGAAGGATCCGCAGTCATTCTGCATGATGGACAGTTTCTGTGTAAAGTATTCGCCGTCGAGGCCCGGCAGCAGGCCGAGCTTGACCATGATCTGGAAGCCGTTGCAGATGCCCAGGATCAGCTTGCCCTGGCCGATGAATGATTCCAGGTCCCGGCTCATGCGATTTCTGGCGCGCAGCGCGAACACATGCCCCGAGGTCATGTGGTCGCCGTAGGAAAATCCGCCGATAAACATGAGCGCGGCAAAATCATGCAGGAGCGCCGGATTCTCGAGCAGGTCGTTGAAATGCACCAGCCGGGGATCCGCTCCGGCCAACTGCCAGGCATACCGGGATTCATCCTCGCAATTCAATCCGTAGCCGGTAATGATCAGTACCGGTATGTCAGATGCCATAAAGCGTTCCTTTGAATGATCGGCGCAGCGTCTCGATATTCACATCCACGACCTTATTCCCGCCGGCTCGGCGTATGGAAAGGTTCTTTTCCCTCAAAACCGTTCCGACCCTGGAAAAAGGGACATCGCGAAGAACGGATTCCAAATCCGATTCCCTTTCCGGAGGGCAGGTAATCACGAACCGGCTGTTGGATTCTGAAAAGAGCTTAGCGTCATCGTCCAATGTCCCTTCACAGTTCAGGGCCGACAGGTCTATTTCCGCTCCGAGATCGCCGCCGATTGCGGCCATAGCCAGCGCCGCCGCCAGCCCGCCCAGCGTCGGTGTATGGGAGGAACACAGGATTCCGTTTTCGGAAGCTTCGCCCATCGCCCGGTAAATCGCCAGGGCCGTCTGGATGTCGAGCTTCGGCACCTGCCCCCCGCAGGAACCGGGGGTTCCCTGTTCCCGCGCCAGCATGCGATGGTATTCCGAACCTCCGAGCTCTTCTTTGGTGACGCCCACGACATAAATCAGATCGCCCGGCTCCTTGAAGTGCATGGTGACGGCCCGCCGCACGTCGTCCAGGATCCCGACGACCGAAAAAAGAACCGTGGGCGGGATGGAAATCTTGCGGTTGCCGCGGACCGAATCGTTCTTCATGCTGTCTTTCCCCGAAATCGGGGGCAGCCTGTAGGCGGTGGCCACATCGTACAAGGCCTTGTTGGCCCGCACCAGCTGGGCCATTTTGTAGTGCCCGTCCGGAGTCTTTTCCGAAAAGACAGGATCGGGCCAGCAGAAGTTGTCCAGTCCCGCGATCTTTCCGAGCTTCCCGCCGGCGCTGATCACGCGGCGCACGGATTCATCGATGACGGCCGCCATCATGTGGTACGTGTCCAGGTCGGAAAAGAACGGATTGATTCCCTCCGCCAGGATGATGCCGGCGTTGCACCCGTGCTCGACCCGCATGACGGTCGCGTCGCTCGGCACATCGCCGTGAATCCCGACAAACGGCTTCACCACGCTCAGCCCTTTGACTTCCCCGTCGTACTGCCTGGACTTGAACTCCCGGGAACAGACATTGAGGCCGCCCAGCAGCGATGCCAGTTTGCGGTTGCGCAATCCCGTCCGGGGCTTCTGCGGGGGCGCGACCCGCGGCGGCTGCCAGCGCGCCTCCAGCTGCATGCGGGGCACCCCCTCGTGCAGGAAATTCAGATCGATATGGGCCACGACCGCCGATCCGTAACGCACGGTGAAGGCGCCGCTGTCTGTGAACGATCCGAGTGCGGTTGCCTCGACTTCCCTGCGCGCGGCCAGAGCCAGAAGTTCCTCCAACTTGTCCGGGGGTACGGCCAGCGACATGCGTTCCTGCGCCTCCGAAAGCAGGATCTCCCAGGGTTGCAGCCCTTCGTACTTGAGCGGCGCTTTGGCGAGATCCAGTTCCGCGCCGCCGCTCAAACGGCCGAGCTCCCCGACCGAGGAGCTCAGACCGCCGGCCCCGTTGTCCGTTATCGCGCGATAGAGGCCCCGGTCGCGGGCCTCGATGAGGAATTCATACATTTTGCGCTGCGTGACGGGATCCCCGATCTGTACCGCCTGAGCGGGGGATTCCTTGCGCAGCTCCTCCGAGGAAAACGTGGCGCCGTGTATGCCGTCCTTGCCGATGCGCCCCCCGCACATCACGATGGCGTCTCCAGGCAGGATTTCCTTGCGTCCCGACGGGCGGCCCTGCAGCTGCCTCGGGATGCGACCGACGGTCCCGCAGTAGACCAGCGGTTTTCCTATATAGCGTTCATCGAATCGCTCGAAACCCCTCATCCAGGGAACCCCGCTCTGGTTGCCGCCGTCGATGACGCCCTGGTGCACGCCGTCGCGAATCCGCCGGGGATGCATCAATCCCTCGGGAAGGTCCCCTTCATAAAAGGGGGATCCCAGGCAATAGCCCCAGACATTGCACACCATCTCGCAGCCCATGCCGGTACCCATGGGATCGCGGTTGACGCCGACTATACCGGTTATGGCTCCGCCGTAGGGATCCAGGGCGGACGGGGAGTTGTGCGTTTCGACTTTATAGGAAATATCGTAACGGTCATTGAACCGGATGATCCCGGCGTTGTCGCTGAAAACGGAAACCAGCCAGTCGATCTCCTCGCCTATCTTTTCCGTGGCGCCCCGGATGTAGGTTTTAAAAAGCGAGTCGATCCACTCTTCGTAGCCTGATTCGTCGACATAATGAACCCGTGCCGCAAATATCTTGTGCTTGCAGTGTTCGGACCAGGTCTGCGCGATGCACTCCAGCTCGACGTCCGTCGGCTGCTCCGGCAGGCCGAGCGAAACCCGCTTCCTTCTGACGGCTTCGGAGGCGAAGTATTCGCGGATCGCCCGCATCTCTTCCAGACTCAGGGACAGGATGCCTTCGCTGCTGATTCTCATGAGTTCGGAATCCGGACCGGTGAGATCGTAGGTGCCGACCCGGATATCCGCTTTTTCAAGGATTGCCGGCACGCTTTCGTCCACAGGAGACGACCGCCACTCGTCCGGCGTAAATACCCGGATTGTATGGATCAGTGAATTCGCCAGAAGGTCGCGCGACAGGCGCAGGACATCTTCCCGGGTTAAATTCCCGCCCCGGAAGAAGTACTGGATGGAGGTGTACACGGTTTGACCTACCGGCAGCGGACGATGGACAAGATCCTGAACGACGGCGCGCGCCGTCGACCCGACATTGTCGGTCACGCCCGGCTTGAAACCCACCTCGACCATCCATTCAAAAGCGGGGGCGTGCAAGCGCCCCTGGGCAGAACGGGCAATCACGGGATCCGTAAAGGCCTTCAGGACTTTTCGTATTTCTCCGGAAGACAACGGAACGTCGACTTTGTAAACATCGCGGGTCCGGCAGGATTTTAAAGGCAGGCCGAAATATCTTCGCGCCTTGTCAACGGCAGTCCGGCCTCGTGCATCTTTGACTCCGCGCTTCAGGCCGATCTCAATGCGAAATGCCACAGGGTATCCGATCTGTTCGAGTTGAGTTCTTCAATGCCGGTAAAAGGTCAAACACAAGGTTTGCCCACGGGAATCCACAGGCTATTCCTGAAACGACGAGCCTTCCAGAAATGCCATCAGCATGCGGCTGCGCGAGGGATGCCGCAATTTCCGGAGAGCCTTTGCCTCTATCTGGCGAATGCGTTCGCGCGTCACGGAAAAGCGCTGCCCGACTTCTTCGAGCGTGTGCTCGCTGCCGTCTCCCAGGCCAAAACGCATTTTTATGACCTGCTCCTCGCGCGGCGTCAGAGTCTTAAGGACCGAGTCCGTCTGCTCTTTCAGGTTGATATTGATGACGGCCTCGGCGGGAGACACGACGCCCCGGTCTTCAATGAAATCGCCCAGATGGCTGTCTTCCTCCTCCCCGATGGGCGTTTCCAGGCTGATAGGCTCCTGGGCGATTTTAAGGATTTTACGGACTTTGCTGACGGGAAACTCCATTTTCTTTGCAATTTCGTCGCTTGTGGGCTCCCTGCCGTATTCCTGAACCAGGCTTCGCGAGGTGCGGATGAGCTTATTGATCGTTTCGATCATGTGGACGGGAATCCGTATTGTCCTGGCCTGGTCCGCGATCGCGCGCGTGATGGCTTGCCGGATCCACCACGTGGCGTAAGTCGAGAACTTGTAGCCGCGCCGATATTCGAATTTGTCGACGGCCTTCATCAGCCCGATATTTCCTTCCTGGATCAGGTCCAGGAACTGGAGTCCCCGATTGGTGTATTTCTTGGCAATGGACACAACAAGGCGAAGGTTCGCTTCGACCAGTTCTTTTTTTGCGATATCCGCTTCCAGTTCACCGGAGCGTATGGTCGCCAGCGTCCGTTTCAGTTCGGGCGCGCCTGCGAACGCTTCCTCTTCAATCTTTTTCAGTGCGAGCTTTATCTCCCGGACCCTTTTTTTGATGCTCCTGGGATCATCTTTCTTGCGCGGATTTTCCAGGCTCCTGTTGAGTTTGTTGAACTCGCGCTCGCAGGTTACCACCTGGTCCACGGTCTCCTTAATAATTCCCACCAGTCTTTCGTGCTGCAGGTTGTTCAGCTCAAGCGCACGGACTTTCCATGCAATCGGAATCCGGTACCGCGCCAGCATGGACAGATGCTTCTTGTATACCCGCGAACCCTTGCGGCAGCTTTTCATTTTCAAACGGACCCTGTGCGCCGCCCGCTCATGCTTCCGGATGCTTTCAATCACCGAAATAACCGAAGCGGTTTTCTCTTCCAGGCTCTCTTCGGTCGCTTCATCGTCGTTGAATGAAACAACATCGCGAATTGAAATCTGGTTCTTCTTCAGCTGGTCGCCGATATTGAGAATTTCACTCACGACCAGAGGGGAACGGGAGAGGGCTTTCAAAATGACCCTTTGTCCGTGTTCCACGCGCTTGGCGATCTCCACTTCCCCTTCCCGGCTAAGAAGAGGAACGGTTCCCATTTCGCGAAGGTAAAGCCGGACGGGATCGTTCGTTTTATCCAAATTGAGGGCACTGATATCGAATTCGCTTTCATCGCCGGAGCTTTCGTCCCTTTTGCTTTCCCGCTTGCCGTCGTCCTGAAATTTCTGCTCGGAATCTATAACCTCTATCCCTGCAGAGCCGAAAAGCGAAAAAATTCTGTCCAGTTCGTCGGAAGAGCAGATTCCTTCAGGCAAGAGATCGTTGACCTCGTCATAAAGCAGGTATCCTCTCTCTTTTCCCATCAGGATCAGTTCTTTGACTTCTTCGTACTTTTCTTCAATAGACAAAACGGTTGTCTCCTTTCACTGCTACCCGGGATCTCTCATACGCGTTCTTCCGCATCGCGTCATTCGAGGCGGCTTATCCAAGACCTCTGGCGCCGCTTGAAAATCCGGTCTATTTTCTGGACAGACTGACTAATTCGCGATCCACTCTGACGCGCTGTTCCATCAATTGATTGAGCAGTTCCTCGTCGTTCCGCTCGGCGGCTTCAGCAATCTTCGTCTGGATTTTCTGTCTATAGAAGGCCAGTCTCATGGTCCGTAACGCATTTAAAAAACTCTCTGCCGTATCTCTCGAGGCATCTTCGGGGACCTCCTCGAGCTGCAGCTGTGCCAGCAATGCCTGTTCGTTTCCCCCTGCCAGCCGGCGGTGGAGACCTTCATAGGCAACAGGCCCGTTATCCCTGCACTCCTCTAATAGTATAGAAAAAATTTTCTCGGATACCAGCCCTTCAAAGTCCTGCTTTGAACATAATGGAATGATTTCGCGCTGCAGTCCGGCATCTCCCAGGAGCAGCTGGAGCAGCCTTTTTTCGGCAAACTTCATTGTTTGGGAAGACGCGACGGAGGCCGGTTCCAGGTGTGTTTTTTTCTGGCGCGCGGCCTTCTTTGTTTCGGCCAGCAGCTGTTGGTCTTCTATTGCCAGTTTCCGGGCGAATTGAAACACATACTCCGACCGTTCCACGGCGTTGGGCAGGCGGGCCAGGTAGGGCAGGATGGCGTTGATAACCTGGACCTTTTTCTTGGGATCGTCAGGGGATCCTTGGCTTTTGATCGCGCAATCGAGAACAAAATCCAAGTAAGGGGCTGCCTGTTTTATCCTGTCCTGATAGGATTGCGGCCCGGCGGTCCGCACATATTCATCAGGATCCCGGTTGTCGGGAAGCTCCAGCACCTTTACCCGGAAATCCCCTTCCAAAAACAGGTCCAATGAACGTTGCGTCGCCGCGAGTCCTGCGGAATCCGGGTCATAGCTGACGACCACATTCCGTGTATAGCGGCCCAGCAGCTCCACCTGCTGCGCCGTCAGACTGGTCCCCAGCGATGCAACCAGGTTTTTCACGCCATGCTGGAAAGGGATTATGAAATCCATATAGCCTTCAACCAGAACGGCATGATCCTTTTCCTGGATCGCTTGCTTTGAAAAGCTGATTCCGAAAAGGTTACGGCTTTTATTATAAAGTTTGGTTTCGGGGGAATTCAAATACTTCGGCGGCCGATCCCCCATGGCGCGGCCTCCAAAAGCAATGACCCTGCCCTGAACATCGGTTATGGGGAACATGACCCTTTCACGAAACGCATCGTAGAATCGGCCCCCGTCTTCAGACCTTTTTACCAGCCCGCACTCGAGCAGGGACTCGAGGCTGTATCCTTTGCCCTTCATGAACTCAATCAGGCCGCCCCCTCCCGCCGGCGAGAATCCCATGCGGAATAGTTCAATCGTCCCCGCCTCTATTCCTCTCCCACGCAGGTATTTCAGGGCGGGCCGCCCATCCGCATGATCCACAAGGGCATGGTGATAGAAACCCGCTGCCGCATCCATGATTTCACGAAGATCCTTGGCGCGGGCGCCTGTGGTTTCCACGGACGCGGCGGAAAATTCCGGCAGGGCGATCCCCCGGCGTTCGGCTATGAACCGGACGGCCTCGGGAAAGGTGAGATTTTCAATCTGCATGATAAATTTAAAAATATCCCCGCCCAGGCCGCAGCCGAAACACATGAAAATCTGTTTTTCTTCGTTGACGTTGAATGAGGGGGTCTTCTCGTTGTGAAACGGGCACCGCGCCACGTGATTGCGGCCCCGTTTTCTAAGGGCGACGTACTCGGATACCAGGGACACGATATTGACGGAATTTCTCACCTCATCCAATACGCTATCCGGATACAATGCCATGACCGTCCGAGGTTACATGAATGGTTTAATGCGATCCCGATTCCGTGAGCCTGACAACAACCTGTTCTTAATTCTTGCCGGACCGTCTCCGGTTGATGAGGCCCGCGACATACCCGGCACCGAAACCGTTGTCGATATTTACGACAACCACATTGGAAGCGCAGCTGTTGAGCATCGCCAGCAGCGCGGAAAGCCCGCCGAAACTGCTGCCGTACCCGATGCTTGTCGGGACCGCAATAACGGGAACGCTCAACAATCCCCCGACGACGCTCGCCAGAGCCCCCTCCATACCGGCGGCGACGATCACAACACTGGCCCGGGTCAGGGATTCCCTGATGTTCAACAGGCGGTGTATTCCGGCAACCCCAATATCGTAGGCAGTCTCCACGGAATTTCCCATCAGCTTGGCCGTCAGCGCGGCTTCCTCGGCCACGGGAATATCCGAGGTGCCGGCGCATACAACGTATATCTTCCCGTCCCCATGGGCCGTTCTATCATTCACGACGGTGATTGCCTGAGCAAGATCGTGGTACCGTGCTTTCGTCGTAACACGGCGGACCCGGTTGTAGGTGGTCCTGTTGGTTCGGGTAACAAGAATGTTCGATTTCTGCCGAAGCAGGCTTTTGACGATTGCAGCAACCTGCTCCGGCGTTTTTCCTGGGGAAAATATTACCTCGGGAAATCCCTGACGAAGAGTTCGATGGTGATCGACGCGCGCAAATCCCAGATCCTCAAACGGAAGGTGCTTCAGCTTCTCCAGGCCCTGATCCGGCGTCAGCTTGCCGTCACGGACCCGGTTTAAGAGATCCAGTATCTGTTCTGATTTCATACGAGGATCGTTTTAGATAAAACACTCGAACCGGATGGCGCAAGATATTAATCTTATCAATTAATATCTTGGCTATAAACCGCCATCCAATTTAAATAATCAGCGCATATATACCGCCGCCATCCTTTAATATCTATTTCTCTGATTCCCTCCCCGGTCGCTTCCATGGGGTCTGGTCCGCGGTCGGTCTTGGTTCCGATACCCGGGACGGCTTCGATCCTGGCGGTCCCGTCGCGGCGGTCTTGGGGACGGCTCCTCAGGAGGCAAGCCCGCCTGTTCGCGAAGAACGGCCTTGCGGCTCAAACGAATTTTGTTGGGAGGTTCAATACTCAGAACTTTGACCGGGATCTGATCGCCCAATTTCAGCTCGGAATTGATGTCCTGAACACGGAAATCCGCAACCTCCGAAATATGCAGCAATCCTTCCGTCCCCGGGAATATTTCCACGAAAGCTCCAAAGTCCACCAGCCGGGTTACGGTTCCCAGGTAGGTTTTGCCGACTTCGGCTTCCATAACAAGATCCTCGATCATGCGAATGGCGCTCTGAGCCGAGTCGGTGTCGGTGGAGGCGATATTGACCTTGCCGTCATCGTCGATGTCGATTTTAACGCCGGTCTGTTCAATGATGCCGCGGATTATTTTACCGCCGGGGCCGATAACTCCACCGATTTTGTCCTTGGGTATCTGGATCGTGATGATCCGGGGAGCGAATTCGGATATTTCGGAACGGGAGTTGCCCAGACAATCGGCCATTTTCTTCAGGATGAACAACCTTCCTTCCTTTGCCTGATCCAGAGCTTCGGCCATAATTTTTTTGTCGATGCCGCCGATTTTTATATCCATCTGCAGCCCCGTGATGCCCTTTTCGGTTCCGGCCACTTTAAAATCCATATCACCGTAATGATCTTCCGCGCCGGCGATATCCGTGAGTATGGCGTAATTGTCGCCTTCCTTCACCAGTCCCATGGCGATACCGGCTACGGGAGCCTTGATCGGCACGCCCGCGTCCATCAACGCGAGAATCCCGCCGCAGACCGTGGCCATGGAGGAAGACCCGTTGCTTTCCATGATGTCGGAAACCACCCGGACGGTATAGGGAAAATTCTCCTCCGTTGGCATGACGGGAAGTATGCTTCGTTCCGCAAGGGCGCCATGACCGATTTCACGCCTGCCGGGGCCGCGCATGAATTTAACTTCTCCCACGCTGAACGGGGGAAAATTATAGTGAAGCATGAACCGTTTGAAAGATTCACCCTCGAGCGTATCCATTCTCTGTTCGTCATCCGCCGTCCCCAAGGTCGCCGTTACCAGCGCCTGGGTTTCTCCGCGCGTGAAAAGGGCGGAACCGTGGGTTCGTGGAAGCAGCGAAACCTCGGCCGAGATCGGACGGATCTCGTTGAACTGCCGCCCGTCCGGACGCCGCTTACCTTCAAGCGTTTCTTTCCGGAAAAGCTTTTCCATAACGGTTTCATAAATCCTGCCGGCCTGTTCACGGCGTTCGTTTTCTTCTTCGGGTATGGAAGCAACGATCTCTTCCTTGACTCTGTCGAGCTGCGCATAGCTGGCGAGCTTGCCCTTGACATGCAGGGCATCGGATATCTTTTGGGAATATTCCCGCTCGATGCGCTGCACTTCGACAGAATCGAATTCAGGTTTGACAAATTCCCTCTTAACCGGCTGGACCAGGGCGTAGAGCTTTTCCTGAAGATCGATCAGCGTGCGGATAATGCCGTGAGCGAAATCCAGGGCTTCCACCATTTTCTCCTCGGAAAATTCATTGGCGCTGGCTTCAACCATGACAATCGCATCTTTAGTCCCGACTACGGTCAGGTTCAGGCTGCTTCCTTTCAGCTTGCTGATCGGAGGATTCACTATAAACTCGTCATTCATGTAGCCTATTCGAACGGCGCCCACAGGATTGAAAAAGGGTATGGGAGAACAGTATGCCGCGGCCGAAGCGCCCGTAATTCCCATGATGTCCGGGTCGTTTTCCTTGTCGGCGGACAGCACCATGGCGATGATCTGTGTTTCGTTGCTGTACCCTTCCGGAAACAGTGGACGCAAAGGGCGGTCGATGAGGCGGGACGTCAGCGTCTCCTTTTCCGTCATCTTCCCTTCCCTTTTAAAAAAGCCTCCCGGGATTCTGCCCGCCGCATACGTATATTCGCGGTAATCCACGGTAAGCGGGAAGAAGTCCTGTCCTTCCCTGGTTTCTTTCGAGGCGGTGGCCGCTACCAGGACGGCCGTATCCCCGTATGTAACATACGCCGCGCCGTCGGCCTGTTTGGCGATTCTGCCCATTTCTATTGCAAATTCAAGCCCGCCGATTTCGGCAGAAACTCGATGCACCATTGATTCCTCCATAGCTGGGATAACTCGGGAGTTTTCGGGCGGGAACTTTGAACTAGGAATTATGATTATGAGTCCTGAGTTAAGGATTCCGTCCCGGCAACCTTTAACTCATAACTCATAATTCAAATTCCCCCTCTCCCGGTGATCGCTAAAAAAAAGTGAAACTACCTAGCACAATCCTTGTCAGCACTCATAAATTTCTTGCCGCTTTTGGGGGGGCGAAGCTTTTAAATGACAACAGGTTTTTCATCAAAAGCGACCGCTCTGTTCCCCGGAGATTGGACTATCCGCCGGCCGGGAACGCCCGGACGGACAAACTATGTTCTGTTATTTGCGGATTCCCAGTTTCTCGATGACATTCTTGTAACGAGTGATATCTTTTTCTTTCAGATAATCGAGAAGCCGGCGCCGCTTGCCTACCATGCGCAACAATCCCCGGCGCGAGTGGTGGTCCTTGGCATGCACCTTGAAGTGTTCGGTCAGGTACGCAATTTTTTCGCTGAGAATTGCGATCTGTACTTCCGGAGATCCTGTATCCGTCTGGTGCGTTCTGTAGGTACCGACGATTTCCGTCTTTCTTTCGACTGTAAGTGACACTGCATCCTCCGAACAAGTCTAAAAATAATAAGCCTTTAAGTTACCATATGGATTTCTTCTCTGCAAATAAACACTTCGATCGGTAGTGGGCAGTCCAATGTCGGCGGTAGGCGTTACGCAAGTGCGCCGACCATTGCAGCATGGAAAAATGCAGCAACGGGAACATTTTCTGAAATAAGTCGTTTGGATACAAGAATTATGCGGTTCTTTGAAGCACGAAGCGGGCCAGGCTGCGCAATTTGTCGGCTTTCTGTCCAAATTCGGCGATATCTCGCAGGGCGGATTCTACAAGTTCCCGGGCTTTTGTACGGGAAGCGTCCAGCCCGTAAAGGGCCGGGTAGGTTGCTTTTTTTACCTTTGCGTCCTTGCCCGGGGTCTTTCCCAATTCCTCACTGCTCGAGGTCACGTCCAGAATGTCGTCCACGATCTGAAAAACCAGCCCTACTTTTGAGCCGTATCCCGTCAAAGCCACCAATTCCTCACCAGTTGCGCCGACCGCCAGGGCGCCGCAACGGACGCACGCCGTCAGCAGCGCCCCGGTTTTCGAATGATGGATGTATTCCAGAAGGTCCGGGCTGACGGTTTTACCCTCCGATTCCAAGTCCACGACCTGCCCCCCGATCATGCCTCGAACCGTGCCCGTAGCGTTGGCTATCTCACCGATAATACGGACCCTGGTCGATTCGGACACTCCGGGCAGCGCAGCCAGAACCTGGTAGCACCGGGTCATCAGGGCGTCCCCCGCCAGGATCGCCATGGCTTCTCCGAAAATCTTGTGGCATGTCGGCTGGCCTCGCCTCAAATCGTCGTTATCCAGCGCGGGAAGATCGTCATGGATCAAGGAATAGGTGTGCATCATCTCGACAGCCGATCCCAGATGCAGCAGAACCATACGTTCGCCGCCGAGGCTTTCCCCCGAAGCCATAACCAGGATGGGCCGGACGCGTTTCCCTCCGGCGAAAACCGAATAACGCATTGCCCTGTGTATGGCAGCCGGTTCTTCGTTTTCTCCCGGCAGCAGCTTTTCCAGAAATTGGTCTACAAGTTTCTTCGATTCAGCGAGGTACGGCTGAATATCCATAGATTCCCCTCGTCCCTTGTGTCAGGGTTCGGTCCCTTCTTCCTGTTCCGGGAATGGTTCTTCCGTCAGTGTCCCGTCGGATGTTTTCGTAAGAATTTCCACTTTGCGTTCCGCTTCATCCAGTTTCGAACTGCAGAAACGGCTTATTTTGACGCCTTCTTCAAAAAGCTCAAGGGCGCGGTCGAGGGTTAAATCCCCTCCCTCCAGTTGAACTACAATATCCTCAAGGGATTTGAGCGCCGATTCAAAATCTTTTACCTTCAACTCCATGGGATGCCTCCAAAACTGAATCCGTTACGCGTTTCGGATTCCGCTTTCACCGTTTCAGGCTGAAATTCCCGCTATTATTGTCCGGTTTTCACCTGGGTTTTCGGGTTTCCCGCACAAGGCAGTTGAGTCCACCCTCGGACAGGATCACATCGACGGAATCCCCTCTGGATACGTCTGCCGCACTTTTGATAATTCTCCCGTTTTCGTCGCGACAGAGGGAGAATCCGCGTTTCAAGATAGCCAGGGGACTGAGCGAATCGAGCTTTCCGACGGCGAGCTCAAACCGGGCGCGTTCGCGGCGCATGCAAGATTGTATCCCGGCCGTCAGCCCGTGGCGGCATTGAATCCAGGCGTCCTTCTTGTGAACGATGAAACGACGCAGATCTACTTTATTCAGGCCGGCGGAAGCCATACGCTCCCTGTGACGGGTGTCGGAAACAAAGTGCTTTAGCGATTGGACCAGACGCAGGGAGGCCTCGTCAAAACGCTGCTGCAGGTCACGGATCCGGTTCGGAGCCACGGCGAACGCCCTGTTGCGGGCAAGACGCTCCAAATGCAGCCTGCGCCTCTCAATTCCGCTTCGGATCGCCTGGCGCAGCCTGCCGTGAAGCGACCGAACGCTTATCCGCAGGTCTTCCCTGGCGCCCGATACCATTTCCGCGGCCGCCGAGGGCGTGGGAGCGCGCAGGTCGGCCACAAAGTCGGATATGGTGAAATCCACCTCATGTCCCACCGCCGAAATCAGGGGAAGTTCGGACCCGTAAACGGCTCTGGCGACAACCTCTTCGTTGAAAGCCCACAAATCCTCAATGGAACCGCCGCCCCGGCCTATGATGACCACGTCGATGTCGTCGCGGCTGTTTAAATATCGTATTCCCGAGGTTATTTCCTCGGCTGCCCCGGTTCCCTGCACCTTGGCGGGATAAATTAAGACGCCCAGAGACGCGTTCCGTCTTTTGAGGATACGCAGCATGTCGCGTATCGCCGCGCCGGTCGGGGACGTCACGATGCCTATTTTCCGGGGAAGCAGGGGCAGGGGCTTTTTGTGTGCCTCTTCGAACAGCCCCTCCTTGCGTAGACGGTCTTTCAGCTGCTCGAATGCCAGCTGGAGAGAACCCACGCCCACAGGCTCCATATATTCCACGATAACCTGATAATCCCCCCTGGGCTCGTATACGCTCAACCGGCCCCGGACGAGCACTTCCATTCCGTCTTCCGGGCGGAACTTCAGGTACCGGTTATTGTTTCTGAAGCATGCCGCTTTCATTTGGGCGTGCGCGTCCTTGAGGGAAAAATACAGATGCCCCGAGGAATGGTGCTTGCAGTTGGAAATCTCCCCCTGAATCCAGACAATGCCGAACTGGTCCAGCGATTGTTTGATTTCAGACGTGATCTCGCCGACTGTATAGATTTTTCGATGCGATAACGGATCCACGCCTCATGTTTATCATGAAGAATGAAGATACACAACACTCCAGAATGCCCGATACAAAAACCTTCAAACGTTTCCGTTTCACGTCGAACGTTTAAACGTTAAACATTATTTTCGGTAGAGAAACTGTTCCGAGTCGGGGTGTTCCATCCAGGAGGCGATCGTATGGCCGTTTCGATCTTTATCGGAGATTAAGGGATCGCCGGAAATAAGCTTGTCGAATTCTTCCCTCAAGCCGGGATCAAAAATGGACCAGTCAATATCCGCGGCAAGCGGCGAGATCCCGCTTTCGCACCTCGGGCTGTATTCTCCCGAGCAGAAGTATTCAATATGCGACAATTGCGGATAAAAGTTGCCGTGCGCGAAACCGGGAGGCACCCAGAGCCACTCTCCGTAATCCGCATTGTGATTTGCGGGCATGTCGTAGCCGACAATCTTTCCCAGATTCGGAGATCCTTTTCGAATATCCAGAACCAGGTCGACCATTCGGCCCTGCAGTATGCGGACCATTTTCCCCTGGTACGGATTCCACTGGAAATGCAGCCCCCGGATCGTCCCCGGATTGGAGCGGCTTTCGTTGCATTGCAGAAACTCCACGTTCTTCAGGAAATCAAGCTTCGCATTGCCGGCAAAGTCGCTTTTGCGGAAATGTTCGGCAAAATACCCGCGTTCGTCGGGAAACCTGCCATAGCGAATAATCTTGATTTCCGGTAGCGCCAGACTCCGGACATCCACAACTTTCATTTCGATCCTCTCCCGGATTATGCTCCAAAACGGATTCCCTACCCATCGGTACCGATACGAAACTCATAACCGACACTCATTACAGCTTTTTTCCGGTATCCTCCAAGACGGCCTGCTGTGAGGAAGCCGGTTTCAGGGGCATGACCGAATCCAGGCTTTTTCCGAAGGCGGCTTCGTAATCGGAAGGGGTGTCGAAATCGTACACGGTGCCGGGTTCGTCCGTCGGCAAGAATGCCGTATCGGCCTGATGGTCTACAAGTATTTGTTTCGGCCCCTCCCCGAGCGGCGCCTCCATGAACTCCGGAAACAGGTCCCGGTGAAAGATCGCCGGGTGACCGGGCCTTTTTCCGTAAATCGGGTAGGCAATCAAAGCGCCTGAATCAATAAACTTGTGCGCTAGTTTATCGACCAGATTTACGGAAACAAGCGGCTGATCGACGGGCCAGATCATGGTCGCAATGGATTCCTGCGGAAGCGAAGACAACGCCAGTTGTATGGAAGACAGCTGGCCCCTTTCCGGCTTCCGGTTCACGGTTATGCGGATCTCCTCTTCCCGGATCCGGGGCAGAATGTCCTGAGCGTTGTAGCCCAAAACGACCGTGGGTTTGCCCAACTGCGCGTTCCGGACGATCTTCAGAATCCAGGTCAGGAAACAATCGGATTCCAGAGGCAGAAGGGCCTTGGGATACCCCATCCGCATGGAACCTCCCGCGGCGAGAATGACCGGGGTTATCGAAGTCAACGACGGCATCGGGCATCCCTTTATAGAAAAATATTCCCCGGCATACGCGGCAAAATGCCGCCGTTTCGAACCAATCAACGACCAGTGCAATATACCCCGAAAAAGAACGGAGTCAATAATTCAAGAAGCAGCGGGTACAAAAAGTCGAAGCGGGACTATAAGGAGAGCGCTCTGTGTTCGCACTCCGTATAGAACATGGGACAGTGGCGAACCCGGCCGCATTTATCGCGGGTGCGAGAAAGGCCGGCTCGTGGTCGCCCCCTGAAAATCAAAGCAGGCAGCGCTCTTCGATTCTCCAGATTCAAGTTGAGATTGAAATATTTGTGGAGCCGCCCTAAAAATCGTTGAACGCGAAACAAGGAACCGAATGGAGATCCATTGTTCCCTGGTTTACAATTCATTGTCATGGGAAAAATGTACCACCCTCTTTTGATTGCGCTGTCCGTACTTTTCTTCTCCGCAACCGAATCCTCCTGGTTGCTGCATTGCACGGCTGCGCAGGCGTCAGGTTCCGGATCGATAAAGCGCCTTCATTCGGACCTTGACCGGATTTTTTTGGACCGGAAGTTTGCCGGAAGCCAGTGGGGGATTCTGGTTTATTCTCTCGATCGCTCGCAAAACCTCTACGAGAGTAATTCTTCCCGATTGCTCATACCGGCGTCCAACAACAAAATAATTACGGCCGCTGTCGGCCTTCTGTGCCTAGGGCCCGATTACCGGTTCCGAACGGCGCTGGGGACCGACGGCGCCGTGGCGGATGGGGCGATAAACGGGAACCTGATTGTGACCGGTTACGGGGATCCGACCCTTACGGTTGAAAAGCCGGCAGAAGATGTTTTCGGGACATTCCGTCAATGGGCTTCGATTCTTGAGTCAAAAGGCATCCGGAAAATAACAGGCGATTTCATCGGCGACATCAGTGCTTTTGAAAAAGGCATGCTCGGGCAGGGCTGGGCCTGGGACGATTTAACCGAAGGGTACGCCGCGCCGGTGAGCGCCCTGCAATTCAACGGAAACCGCCTATGGGTCGAGATAAGGCCGGGTCGCCAGCCCCATTCCTTTTCATTCATCGAGCTGAAGCCTTTGCCTCACTACTGGATCGTGGAAAACGACATCACCGTCAACGCGGAAGCCGGCGAAAAAATTGAGATCGAAAGGGATCCGTCGGACGAAAGCATTGTACTGCGCGGCACCATGGGCGGCGGCAGCGCCGCGATCACCAAAGCCGTCGCCGTTTACGACCCTGTGCGCTATTACCTTTCCGCGCTCAAACACGTTTTCCAGGAGGAGGGCATGGAGGTTCTGGCCTGCGGGACTCGGGAAAGACAGGCAAACGATTCCCGGTCCCTGACTCCGCTTTGGACGCACACATCCGCTCCCCTGTCGGAAATCCTGAAACCGATGATGAAAGAAAGCCTGAACCTTCACGCGGAGACTTTGACCCGGATTCTCGGGATGGAGCTCAAGGGCAGGGGATCTTTCGAAGCCGGAAAGGAGGTGGTTGAGGAAACATTGAGCCGCATGGCTATAGACAAAAACCGATACCGGTATGCCGACGGCTCCGGGCTTTCCCGCCGAAACTTGACCAGTGCGCAGATCCTGACAAGGATATTGGGATCCCTCTACCGGAGTCCGCATTTCCATCATTTCTACGACGCCCTTGCGATAGCGGGGCTGGACGGGACACTGGAAAACAGGCTCAAACTCACAAGAACGGCGGACAACATCCGGGCAAAAACCGGGTCGATGTCCGGCATTTCATCGATTTCAGGATATCTGGAAACCGCCGACGGTGAAATGCTGGCCTTTTCCATTCTGGCAAACAATTTTCTGGTCCCCAAATCGGAAGTGGAAGCCGCCCAGGACAGAGCGCTGAAAACACTGGCCGCATTCTCACGGAAGTGACAAAATAAATCAGTCGGCAGGCGACCATAACGCTGTAAGGTCGAATCCAGCCGGCTTTTTTCGCAGGATGCGAGAAAAGGACGGGAATATGCAGTTCTGTCCGGGGCTTCTATATTTGATGCTAATGCCTCTGTCGGCGGCGGGAGGCTATCCGGCGCAGGATCAGGATCCGCCGCCGGAAAAGAGCGCTTATTTTGCCTACGTGGATCGGGAATTTATTTTCACCATCGAAGTCGTGAAACCCGGCATTCCCATCCTGAACTTCGTATCCCTGGTGGACCGGGAAGAGAACCTCAGGGCTAAAAATATCCTCCTGGCATTTTCAAACCGGCGGGTGGCCCCGGACATCTTTCATATTGAGGCCGCCCGCAACCGGCAACCGTTTAAAGTCACTTCGTTGCGGATGCGTCCCCGATCCTCTTTCGGATTCCGGCTCGAGGGAAATTTCGGTAAAGTTGAAGAGCTGCATGGAGTGGAAATCAAACTCGAGAACGAAGAATTCCGCCTGACCGCCCTTTCCAAATTCGACTTTGAAACCCTGGCCCTGAAAGTGAATCGATTGAATCTCGGGTCGCCGGATTTCGCAGACGATTTCAGGGTCTTAAAACTGAAATCTTTAGGCAATCGTTCCTCCAAAAGAAGATAAATCCCGGCACCCAAGCGCCCGGCGGGTGCAATGCCGCAATAGGGATTTGACACCCGTTCGACCGCGTGTCTATACTTTCGGTCTATGAGTTCAGACAACAATCTTTTTCACGGAACCACGATTCTTCTGGTCAAGCGGGGCCGCAGCACCGTGATAGCCGGGGACGGCCAGGTCACTTACGGCGACACCATCCTGAAAAAAAGCGCCAGAAAAATCCGGCGTGTATTCAACGATTGCGTACTTGTGGGGTTCGCCGGAGCCACCGCCGACGCCTTTGCACTCTTCTCAAGGCTGGAAGCCAAACTGGAGCAGTTTCAGGGCAATCTCAACCGGGCCGCGGTTGAATTGGCTCAGGAATGGCGCACGGACCGCGCTCTGCGCCACCTTGAAGCGCACCTTCTGGCGACCGACGGGAAATCCGTTTACCTCCTATCGGGAACCGGAGACGTGATCGAACCGGACGATGGAATACTGGCGGTAGGGTCCGGGGGAGCGTACGCCCTGGCAGCCGCACGCGCTTTGGCCAACCACACCAAAATGCCGGCTAATAAAATCGCACTGGAAGCGTTAAAAATCGCCGGCGAGATATGCATTTTTACAAACCGGGAAATTACGGTGGAAGAACTTTGAGCCTCCGGGGCGGACTATTGAAGAAAGCCGGCTTTTCCGCCTCGAACAGGCCGCAACTCCAAAGCCAGATTTTTGTCGGCTCCGTTCGGGTCTGCAACCTGCTCTTTTACGCACATCCAATGACCGGCCGCTGGCAGAGAAATTGATTACGCAATCTTCACTACATCAGGCGATATGCGATGAAAAAGATTCCAAAACATTCCGAAGCCCGACCGCGCGGTTTGGACCAAATGTCCCCCAAAGAGATCGTTGCGGCACTGGACAGGTACGTCGTCGGACAGAAGGCTGCAAAAAAAGCTGTAGCCATTGCCGTGCGCAATCGAATACGGCGCCAGAAACTGGATGAAGAAATGGCGGAGGAAGTAGCGCCCAAAAATATCATCATGATAGGCTCGACGGGCGTCGGCAAAACCGAAATCGCCAAACGCCTGGCGCGGATGGCCAATTCCCCGTTTATGAAGGTGGAGGCGACCAAGTTCACCGAGGTGGGCTACGTCGGAAGGGACGTGGAATCCATGGTGCGCGATCTCGCGGAGATAGCGGTCGATATGGTCCGGGCTGAAAAGATTCTTGAAATCGAGGAAAAAGCCGAACGGAATGCGGAAGAGCGCCTGCTGGATGTTCTGCTGGCAGCGGCCCCGGGCACTCCTGTCGATGATAAAAACCTCGAAAGCGGCAAGGACCTGCAACGGATCGAGGAGATGCGCGAAAAGCTGCGGAAACAGTTGCGCAACGGCAGGCTGGACAACCGGCTCATCGAAATTGATGTCCGGGAACACGCCCTGCCCCCGGTTTCTTTCCAGGTCTTCGAGGGGCCCGGGATGGAAGAATTCCAGTTCAATATTCGGGACATGATCTCGGGAATGATCGACGGCAAGGCCAAAAAGCGGCGCATGCCGGTATCCGAAGCCGTAGACTACATCATGCAGGAGGAAGAACAGAAGCTTATCGATATGGATATGGTCGTGCGCACGGCCATGAACCTTGTGGAACAGAGCGGAATAATATTCCTCGACGAGATCGACAAGATTGCAGGACGCGAGTCGGGACACGGTCCCGACGTCAGCCGGGAAGGCGTGCAGCGGGACATACTCCCTATCGTCGAGGGAACCAACGTGATAACGCGTTACGGTATGATCCGGACGGATCACATCCTTTTCATAGCGGCGGGAGCATTTCACAGCACGAAACCGACCGATCTCATACCGGAACTTCAGGGTCGGTTCCCGGTCCGGGTCGAACTGAACCCCTTGGGCGAAGAGGAGTTCGTACGAATCCTTCAGGAACCGAAAAACGCACTGATTCGACAGTACACGGCCCTTTTGGCAACCGAGGGCTTGAGGCTTCGCTTCACGGCCGACGGCATACGCGAGATTGCCAGGCTCGCGTGCCAGGTCAACGAAAACACGGAAAACATCGGGGCAAGGCGCCTGCACACGATCGTGGAAGCGCTTCTGGAAGACATATCGTTCGAGGGAAAGCAGCGCAGAATCAAGTATGTTCGCATCAACGCAGAATACGTGCGAAAGAAGCTGGGAAGCATCGCCAGGGACAAGGATCTCAGCCGGTACATACTGTAGAGCGCACCCGATTCACGGAATAACGGAAGGAAATGAGACGGGGAAAAACGACACCAAGTTTCGGGCTTCTCGACAGGCTTACGGCCGCGGGGCCCTTTCACGCTTTTTCGTTTGCGGCGGCGGCAGTTTTTGTTTCAGTCGTCGGATGCGCCAAGATCGCGGATCCGCTGCCTCCGGAAATCCTGATTCCAAAGGCCGCCGTCGATCTCAGGGCCGAGCAGCGCGCCGATTACGCACTTCTCGAAGTTTCGCTTCCTGTCCTGAATACCAACGGCACGGCGGTGACGACCCTGCGGCGTGTGGATGTTTATCGGCTTTCCGAAAACGCTCCGTCGAAAAGCGTCCCCGAACAGATCCCGGAAAACCAATTCCGGCAAAAAGCCGAACGGATTCTCTCCATCCGGGAAGAAAAACTTTCAAACTACATACGTCGGAATTCGCTCTTTATCGAAGACAGGTTTTCAAAGCGGGCGTCCCCGATATATGACCGTGTATTCCGCTACGCGGTGCTCTTCGTCAACGATAAAAACCAGGCGTCCGGTTTCAGCAACCAGGCGGTGGTTGCGCCCGTCGCGATTCCTCTTCCACCGGAGAAGATTACGGTTGAGGTCACCGAGACTTCATTAAACCTTTCCTGGACCGTCCCCGCGGAGAATACGGACGGGACGAAACCAGCACGGATTTCGGGATACAACGTCTACCGGTCGGAAAAATCCGAAGCTCCCCCGGCAACCCCCGTCAACGCCCTCCCGCTGGAAAAACCGGAATTTAAGGACGTTCGTTTCCAGTTCGACAGGACATACTTCTACCGGGTAAGCGTTCTCGGCGGCCCCCGGGAGCGTCTGATCGAAAGCCGCCTTTCGGATGCCCTGGCGATCACGCCGAGGGATACTTTCCCGCCGCTGCCCGCCGAAAACTTCACCGTTATTTTTGAAACCGACGGCGCTCTCCTTTTATGGAATCCGTCCCCTTCGAACGACGTTGCGGGATACCGGCTGTCCAAAAGGGAGAACGAGGCCGGCGGATGGAAGCCGCTGCCCGGAGGCTTGATTGCCGGCGTTTACAGCCATCGCGACGAAAGCATAGAAGACGGCATGGACTGCCAATATGCCATCATTGCCGTGGATGCTCATGGAAACGAAAGTGCCCCAGTGAGAGCCGAGACCGCAATACCTTAGAAGTGGAAGATACGGATTAAAACCGATATCCGCCATTGATTATTTTTTTGAGACCGATAGGAGACACGCCATGAAATTTTTCCTGGACACAGCCAATATTCACGAAATTCGCGATGCCGCCGAGTACGGCCTTATAGACGGGGTCACGACCAACCCATCCCTGATAAGCAAGGAAGGGGGCGATTTCAAAGAAATGCTGCGTGAAATCACCCGGATCGTCAACGGTCCCATAAGCGCCGAAGTCCTGAGCACGGAGGCTGCAGGCATGCTGGAAGAAGCGTATGATCTTGCAAAAATCCACAAGAATATCGTGATAAAAATCCCGATGATCAAGGAAGGGATGAAAGCGCTCAAACAGCTTTCTGCCGACGGGATTCCGACGAACGTAACCCTTGTATTCAACTGCAACCAGGCTCTGGTCGCAGCCAAGCTGGGAGCGTCCTTCGTATCCCCCTTCGTGGGGCGGCTTGACGACATCAGCGAAGTCGGAATGAAGCTTGTCGAAGAGATCGTCCAGATTTACGACAATTACGAATTCGACACGCAGGTTCTGGTCGCCAGCTGCCGCAATCCGCTGCACATCCGCGAAGCGGCGCTCCTGGGAGCGGATGTCGCCACGATGCCCTACAAAGTACTGGAGCAGCTTCTGCGCCATCCCCTGACCGATATTGGATTGGAACGCTTTCTCAAAGACTGGGAAAAAGTGAAAAAGCAATAATACGGTTCGCACCAAATCAAATTTCACCCCAGAGGGGCAGAGAGGGCAGAGAGATCACCAGAGAAATAAATACTGGCATTCTCCGCAATCCTCTGCGTTCTTGGCGTCTCTGCGGTGTTTTTTGCACTGGGATTATGCTTTTTTGTTTCCGGATGCAGTGTATTTTTGGACAACCGGAAGGAGTTCGCCGACCAGATAAAGGGATCCCGTCACAACGACCAGGCCTTCTGGGGAACATTGGTCCCATGCGGAATAGAGAGCCTGCCGCATGTTTGTATGGATCTTTATTTTCGAGCGGTACTTTTTGTTCAGAGCCACTATCTCGTCCGTTGCGGCCGATCGGGTATTGGCAAGAGGCGTCAGGTGGATGCTCGCGGCAACCGGAAACAAGCCGGCCCCGATTCCCCGGATATTCTTATCCCGAACGGCCCCGAACACGAAATGCACCTCGTTCTCTTTGCGCTGGATCAGGTAATCCCGCAGCCTCTGGGCCCCGTCCGGATTGTGCGCCCCGTCCAGCAGGGTTCTCCGGCGGGACATGTACTCGTCCAGCCGTCCCGACCAGCGAACCGCGGTCATACCGCGGCGGATATCCCCCGCGCCAACCGCAAAAGACTGGAGCGACTCGACTGCCCTGATCGCCAGAGCGGCATTGTGCGCCTGGTACTCCCCGGCAAGGGGGAGCCTTAAATTGCGGTAGCTTCTCACCGGGGTCTCCAGATCCACGCAATAACGCCCCCGGGTCTCGCCCTTGATTGTGATACGGCATTCATTGAAGCTCTCCAGAAGGGGCGCCCCTGCCTTCTTCGCGCGATTGCGGATTACCCGCCGGGGCGCTTCTTCCCGGCAACCCGACACGACGGGCACCCCTTCCTTGATGATGCCGGCTTTTTCTTCGGAAATCTTGGTCAATGAATTGCCGAGATAGTTCTGATGATCGTAGGCAACCCGCGTAATGACGCTGACAAGCGGCCGGATCACGTTGGTTGCATCCAGTTTCCCGCCAAGGCCCACCTCAACGACTGCAATATCGACCTTCTCTTCGGCGAAATACAGCAGGGCGCTGCAGGCCAGAAACTCGAACGTGGTCAGGCACCGGTCCAGCTTCTTCATTCCTAGCAGCGCCCTCTCGGTCTTTTGGATTCGCGTCGCAAGGGCGGCGAAGCGACGGGGCCCGATCGGATCCCCATGGACCCGGAACCGCTCCTCGACCCGCAACAGGTGCGGCGAGGTAAACAGGCCGGTCCGGTAGCCCGCGTGACGCAGGATCGATTCCGCCATGGCCGCAACACTTCCCTTCCCGTTTGTTCCCGCGATATGAATGGACGCATAGCTTTTATGAGGATCTCCCAAGGCGCGCATGACGGCGCGGGTGCGGTGCAGTCCTAGATGCATCGTCTGCACTTCGTTGCCCCGCCGTTTCAGGAACTCCAGAGTCTCTTTGTGGTTCATGCAGTGCTGTCAGAGGGAGGTTCGGCCGCTCCCGGTTACGTTCTTATCGAAAAACCGAGCCTCGGAATAAAGGAAGACGGGCGCCTTTTTCTGGAAACGGCTCAAGGAAGCGAATGCATCCGGAAACGGAGCAAACTTCCCTTAATGCGCGCTGAAAAGGGAGCTTGCTCGGTCTCCGGGCATGATTACAGCTGACCGCAATCCGCGATCACGATTTTTTTGCTGGGCTTTCCGGAATCCGTACCGTAGCTCTCCATTTTCTTGACCACGTCCATGCCTTCCATAACTTTCCCGAAGACAACGTGCACGCCGTCCAGCCAGGAAGTCCGGGCCGTACAGATAAAAAATTGAGAGCCGTTCGTGTTCGGACCCGCGTTGGCCATGCTCAATATCCCGGCCCCGGTGTGCTTCAGCTTGAAATTTTCATCCTCAAATTTCGCGCCGTAAATCGACTTTCCACCCGTGCCGTTGTGATTGGTGAAATCCCCGCCCTGGCACATGAAATTGGGAATGACCCGGTGGAAAGTGGAACCCTTGTATCCGAATCCCTTTTCACCCGTGCACAGAGCCCGGAAATTCTCGGCGGTTTTAGGCACCACATCCGAACGCAGTTCGAACACAATGCGTCCGATGGCTTCTGCATCGGCGGTTATGTCGAAAAAACATCGTGGAAGCTTCTTGTCTTCCGCCCGTAGCATGTTATTGGCCGAAGCCAGCACAGCGGCCGTAGACAGAAGAAATTCTCTGCGAGATACCATATCCATTCTCCAAATTTGTCGCGACTTTTCGTTAAATCAACGCTTGCGAAGCTCAGGTCCAGATGCGGCTTCGCATCTACCGGAGTCTAAAGGAAAATTCCATCCATTTCCAGTGCTGATGCGCACTACGCAGAACAAATAAAAGGCGTTATGAAAAGGAAGGGGCCCGTCAAACGGGCCCCCTTGGTGACCACAAATCAAGAATTTTCACTTAGCATACACGAAACCCGGCAAATTGTCTACTAATACTTTAGAATTAAAATAGACTCCGGCCATCTCTGTTTGACACCCGGCATTCGGTCTTTCGAACCGCAGATGTATGATCAAAGCGGAGATTTGAAAGGACCTTCCGGGTTATAATCGTTCCCATAGCCAGCAGGCTGGTTAAAATATCGAAAGGAGACAACGCACGATGAACCGAAAACAATTCATGGAATATGTCGAGCATTTCAACAACCGCAGATTCGACAAAGTCGCCGGCTACTTCAGGCCGGACGTTGTTCTGCAATACCCGGATAATTTCATGGATCCCCAGAAGCCCGGCGCCACGGGCAGGACGCTGCGCGGCCCGAAAGAGTTTATCGCCAACTACAAAGCCCTTACAGCCAATATCAGGGAAGTTCTCAATGTGGGGACTTTCATCTCCAGGGGGCGGCAGTTCTGCGTCGAGCTTATAACCGAGTTCTACGTTTTTAAAAAACCCCCGGCAGGAGCGCCGGGCTCACAGTGGAAAAAGGGAGAAACCCATATTTTGAATCAGAATGTACTCTACGACCTGGACGAAAAAGGCAAGTTCCAGCGCATCCGCATCTTTCACCATCGCCATCTAGATCCCAAGGCGGTCAAGCTCAAATAGACGGGCCATGATAACCGATCCCAGGCCGAGAATAATCGCCAGGCGCGACGAATACGACCGCAGTGACAAAATGGCGGCTCTTTCCATTCCGGACCCGAACACGCTTCACGCGCTTTCGCTCAAGATCGAATCCGCACTGTCGTCCGAATCGACACAACAGGCGCAGTCGACCTGCGGGAGCCTGCTCGCGGAGGCGTCGGGGCTTTTCCATGTGCCCCGCCCGAAAGTGCGTGTGCTGGACGCACGCCCGTTGCGTGTTTATGAAACCGGATCCAGCGAACTTTTTGGTGATTACCATGAAGGCACGGCTTTGATCCGCGTCTGGATGCGGACGGCGATCCGGAAGCGGGTGACTTCATTCGGCACATTTCTCAGCACGCTGTGCCACGAATTCTGCCATCACCTGGACATTCACGGACTTGGATTTCCCAATACTTTCCACACGCGCGGATTCTACGAACGGACGGCGGTTTTATACCACTGTTGCCGCGGCACTCCCTACCGCCGCCTTGTCTGGCGCCCGGGCCATAGAAACCGCTGGACGATCGACTGGGTGCAAATGCGACCGACCCGCACACAGAAATAGGAAGCCCGCCTTCCCGGGCAAATCCGATTTTTCAAGTCGTGAAAACAAAGTCGGCGGCGAAAACGCTTGCGCAGCAGCGGGAAGTCAATGGTACACTCAACGGTGCTGGACGGTGTAAGGCAATCGCCGCCCCCGGCAGGCTGAAGTCCCGTTTTGGTTGAGAGCCCATATTATGGACATTCCCGGGCATTTCGGCAGTGTTTCAAAAATTTAGCGTTTCGATACGCAGTAACCGGAGGTTCGCAGGACATGGAAAGAAGAGATTTTTTCAGATTGGGATTGGCAACCGGGGTCGGTGCGATCGCCCTGGCCAAAGATGGACGGGCATTGGAATATTATCCGGTAGAATCCGATAAAAAATGCGCCGTAATTTTCGGAACCTGGTGCGGAAGCTCGCGCGACGCCGCGATTTGGATATCGGAAGGAATGGGCGGCATAGCGGATGTCTTTGACGCGCGCGAAAATCCGGACCCTGCGCCTTTTGACCACATCGTCATAGGCGGATCCATACGATCGGGCGTTACCCCCTCAGAACTGCAGGGCTACATCACGAAGAACAAAACGTCGCTGAAAACCAAAATCCGAGGCCTATTCGCCGTTTGCGGAAACGGGGAAAGGCCTGTCGGGCCGCAGCAGAAAACCGCCTATATCGACAACCATCTGGCCCGATTGTGTGAGAACGGCAACGTCCCGTCGAAAGTATTCAACGGCAGGATAACGAAAGCCCTGCTCGATCCGCAGACGCGCAAGAGGATGGAAGACTCCTATCCCAGCATAGCGGGCAAACCGCTGGAGAATTACGATCTTCTGAAACGCGCCGACTGCCTGGCGTTCGGTGAAGAGGTTCTGGCAAGCATCCAAGCATAGCCTTCATTTCGGAATTGCCGCCCAGCGACATGATGCCGGGGATGCTGCCGGCAAACAGAAGCATTCTCATAAATTTAAGCAGCACTAATTCCAGAATCCCCGATTAACCCAACCTGTTTTTCGCCTGCATAACATCGGCCACTTTCCTTAAATCCAGGTCTTCGAGCGTTTTTCTTGTCGGCCAGCCGTTGTTGGCGTTAAATCCCTCAAAATCGTAAAACCTGGTCTTCCACTCCTCGACTTTGGCGCGATCCAGCCTGCGTCCGGAACTCATCGAGTACGACCATTTATTGGCAACACGATCGTACATCGGCAGCATTTCCCCTCCGGAATCCTTCTCGTAGATATAATCCGGAAAGACCTCCATGCTGCGGTCCCTCCCCTGAAGGGTCCAAATTCCCCGGTCCAGGGTAAAGATCCTGCGCCCGAGTTCCATTCCTTCGGCGAATGTAATATTTCTTCCTGTAACAGCATTGAAAAACCTGGGTTCGGCATGGGGCGTCGCACCCCTATAGCCGGCGGAGTTGCACGTGAAGCACATGGGCCATCTCCAGCCGCAGAGCCCGTTGGAACCGATCCAGAATTTTTCATAGTGCTTGACCCAGGCGACCTGCTTGACCTTATGTTCCGAGTAGATGCCGGTGGGACCGTCACTGTAATCGAGCATGAAAACGTCCCCTTCGTAGGGAATCATCGCATCCGCCGTAATCTTGACCGCTTCTTCGGCGGACAGGTAGGGTTCTTTACCTTCCATGGCGAATGCCTGCGGCATCCAGTGGAGAGGATAGTTGGCGATCGCATGCAGCATGAGGTCCCTCTCTCCCATCAGCGATCCGAAACCCCACTCCGCTTCGGACCTGGGATCGTAGTGCATGGCGGTTCCCCAGTAGGCCAGATTGAGTTCCCCTGATTTCAAATCCTTTTCGTAAGTGCCCCACTTCTTTGCAGCCCGGGCCAGGCCTTCGGAAAGGTCGTTGCCTATTCCTCGCCGGGTGGCGATCTGATTCATGAGCATCTCCAGAAATCCCACGGTGCCGTACTGATCCATCGGCAGGTCGCATTCGATCTTCTTCCCTTTGCCAAGAAGCCCCCTGTTGTAGAGCGACTGGATATAACCCTGCATCGGCATGAAATGCCAGTGGCCGAGACCGTATTTCTGCACCCAGTCGTTAGCCTGGCGGGTCTGCTTCAAACCGGCGCCCTCGAGCCTGACGGCTGCCGTACCGGCGCAGACCGATTCATTGCTGTCTCCGCTGGCCAGCCGTTGACGACAGGCCCGGGGGCAGGAAACGCAGGCTGCCGCACGTGCGGGCACCAGGGGAATGGCGTTGGGATCAAAAGCAGGATTGTTCGTTACATTTGCTCCTGCGGGAGAACCGTTGATCCAGAAATAAAACCCTCCCATCATATCCTTCCTGCGTGGATCGTCTACGTCCCACAGAAATTGCCGGAACCAGAGGCGGGCGTCCATAAATGCCTGTGGATCCGCAATGGGTGCGCTTCCCGTGCCGAGAATGCTGATTGCCTTGAGATTTTTCGAGCCGAATACGCCGCCGAACCCGCCCAAAGCGGCCTGGGAACCGGGACCGTGCAGCAGGGCACCCATGCGGCTCCTGTTTTCCCCGGCCAGTCCGCAGCAGACCACGGCCGGAACCTGTGTGGTAAAACCGTCGTCCACATTCGCCCATTCGCCGTGCTTCAATCCCGGCATAACGCGTCGGGAGACTTCTTCCTGGGTATCCCAGGTATCCATACCCCATATGCCTCCGGCGCTCTCAATTGTGACTTTGTCGTTGATGACATTGATCCAGACCGGTTCGTCGGAAGCGCCGTCGACGACTATTCCATCCCAGCCGGCGTACTTCATCTGGGCCGTAAAGCGCCCTCCGAAATTGCTGTGCGCGAACCATTCGATCGGATGCAGCATAGGCGCCAGTCCCTGGACCTCGCAACGTCCGGATCCGGGCATGAAAGTGCCGGCGAACGGGTGGCCCATCATGATGATCGGGTTTCGCGGATCGAATGCCCCGAAGGGAAGCTGGTCGCCGACCAGGTCGAAGAATAGGGCGGAACCCATGCCGTGGCCACCTCCGTATTGCTCGTACCTTTCCGTGGGGATGGTGCCAAACGATTTTGCCGTCAGGTCGACTCTGAGTATCTTTCCCGCATATCCAGCCGTCATTGCCGTTCCTCCTGTTGCTGCACAAAATATTTATTCCCCCGAACCGGGAACAAAACCGGAGCCCTCGTCACCTTTCGCATTCCGTTCATGGAGTTCAAGGGTGGATCCAGCCGCTTTGCAGATATTGAGAAACAAATCATGATGGAGCCATTCTGAATTGATTCCTATATCCTATATTCCATCCGGATTCGGAATTCTGCTTCATCACTCCGGAAGCAGGGTCGCGCTCCTTCCTGAAAAACACTGTAAAGCCTGAAAATCATTATAGGAGATAATGCGGGTGCCGGAAGAGAAAACGACCGCATTTCAGTCTGGTCCCGTGGAAGGGATCTCCGGTATCCTTTTGAATGGATATTTTGTGTAAATTCTGGCAAAAAAGACATCGACAATACATGCGTTTATCGGAATATTCGAAATGAAGAATGAAAAGTCCGGCAACACGCTTCATTACCCGACCGTACCCACCGACTGGGACAACCTGGCCGGGTTTTCCACCAGCTGCCCCTGCGGAAGGGTGCATTCCATCGACACGCGGCAATTCAGCGTTCGCGCCGGCGCGATACAGGATGTCCACCAATGCGTTGCCGGCCGGTTCCGCGGGAAATCGGTGGGAATGGTTGCGGATGAGAGAACGTATTCCATTGCCGGAAAATCTGTTTCCGAGCTGTTGCTTTCTGTGGGTTATGACGTCATCCGATGTATCGTACCGGACGGCGCAGGCGGCCGACCGCACGCAACTTTCGATGCTGTGCTGGACGTTGAACGCCGCTTACACACGGCGGAATTCATAGTCGCGGTCGGAAGCGGGACGGTTAACGATTTAGGCAAACTGGCATCGTACCGTTTGGGCATACCCTACGCAATCGTCGCCACGGCGCCATCCATGAACGGCTACACGTCCGCAGTCGCCGCGATCATGAAGGACGGGCTTAAGAAGACAATTCCCTGCCATCAACCGGCCGCCGTGGTTGCCGATTTGGACGTGTTGTGCAAAGCGCCCTTGCCGTTGATTCAGGCAGGACTGGGCGATCTCGAATCGAAGCCGGTGAGCACGGCGGACTTTATGCTATCCGCGATGCTGCGGGGCACATACTTTTGTCCGGTGCCGGGACAGGTTGTTGCGGAAGCGGAGGCCCTGGCGGCAGCATGCGCGCTCGAATTATCCGAGGGAAAGCCGGAAGCCGTAAAGGTGCTTACGGAGGCGCTGCTGCTCAGCGGCTGTTCCATGAAACTGGCCGGCTCCTCCAGCCCTGCATCCGGCGGCGAACATCTGATCAGCCATTACTGGGACATGACCGCCGCGGCGGAAAACCGCATTGAGGGCTCTCACGGCGCCCAGGTTGGAGTCGCGACGATCGCCACGGCGTCTCTTTACGAGTTTTTGCGAAAATTGTCGCCCGATGCCCTGCACGTGGACAATCTGGTCGCGGCGCGCCCGTCCGCTGCGAATGAAAGCGCGGCGGTTGCAGCCAGGCACGGAACGTTCGGGGATCTGGCGGCGGCGGAAATGCAGAAAAAGCGCATCAGCGACCAGGCATACCGGCAGGAACTCCAGTACGTAATCTCCTATTGGGACGTTATTTGGGAGACGCTTTCGACGCTCAAACCGGCCGCGGCAATCCGCAATGTCCTGCAGCAGGCGGGATGCCCCGTAACCGTCGATGCGCTCGGCCTTACGGATGCGCATCTACGACGCGGCTTCCTGTACGCCCGGGAAATAAGGGGAAGATTCACGGTACTGGATTTTGCGGCGGACCTTGGGGTGCTGGAGACAGCCGCATCCCGGGTGTTTGCAGAAAGCGGCTGCCTGTCCGGTCGGTGAACGGCACGGAAAAGCCCCCGGCTTTAAACCAAAACTTTTACCGCAAGTTTTTCCCTCCGCATTTTCCGTCAGAAGCGATTCCTATGGATTCGGGCATATACCAATTTGAAATTTTCCGATACTTCTCCTTGATTTCAGAAAATCCTAGAACATCGCCCATTCTCGCTCTTCGAGGCATGGCTGGCCGTGCATCACCCGCACCTCCGGCGGCCGCGACATATAAACCGCTTTGTATTCGTTTAAATATCCCCAAAATCCGATCCGTTGCAGTAAGCGCTAGCCCTGCTTCAGCTTTTTTATCTCTTCAGGGGTATATTTCTCGCGAGGGTGTGAAGGATGCAGCGAGACGTCTCCTACCGTCATGTCGTATTTAGGCGAGAAGAGTACGTGCATCCACTGGAAAGGCTTATTCACTTTCGTGATGGCAATCGGACCGTGGACCAATCCCTTAGGCATGTAGATGATGGAGGTGGTGTTCACAATATGCTTCTCCCCCTCTTCACCCAAGTGCACCTCGATCTCGGCGTCGAAATCGTAATAATTCCTGGGATTGCTTCCAAAGATGAAAAAGATTTCATCGCCGTCGTGGGCATGGGCCGGATGGGGAAACGCAATCGGCTCCGTAATGACCAGCAGTTGGACTTCAACGGGAAAGCCGGGGAACCGGGCACCTTCACAGCCCTCTTCGGCGCATATGTGCAGAGAAGGCGCCCTTCCTTTCTCCAAGGGTTCCCTGATTATGTATTTTCCGTACTTGCTCTCGGACATTTTGTATCCTCCTTGTTATTCAGCTTCGGTTATGGCTACAAAAATTCGGCGGAAAAGAGAATCGGGCTTTTGATCCAATATTTTGAAAGCAGTGACAGAAGCCGTGCATATTTTCAATACCCCGCACCTATCAATCCGATTTCTCCCGGTCAGATTCTTTGCATAAAGTTTATTGGACTCCGGGCGCAATCCTACTACAGGTTGGTCAGGGAAATGCGGAATTTTAAAATTTTTTCTAACCTGTGACTCAAGCCCATCCCTCAACCGCTGATTTAAGGAATTGTCAGACAGGCGCCAACAGCATTTTGCCGTTCCGTCAAAAAGGCTTCGTTTTTAAACGGACACCGGATGAAAAAATTCGGGCGGATTGAATTTGAAGATGCATGCACCGGAGAGCATTGAAAGGATTTTTCGCGTAACTGGAATTTTACGGCTGTAAGTGGTGGGCGGTAAAGGACTTGAACCTTTGACCCCCGGTGTGTAAAACCGATGCTCTGCCAGCTGAGCTAACCGCCCGCAATCAATTCCCTTACACCGCGTTATCGGAGGGCAACTCTACCACATTCCCTTCGTTGGTGTCCATATCCTGCCTGACTATGGCTTGCGTTCGGTTAGTCGCATCGCCCCGGATTAAGCCGGACCTATGGAACCGGCAGGCAGATTATATAATTATTTTTAGCGGGGCAAGGCTGTGATAAGCTAAAGCCTTTATAAATTGATTGTTACGGGGAGGAATTTTGGAATATCACAAGTCGCAGGCTCGGGACCTGTTTGAAACCGTTGTCATTACAGCCATTATCGCCCTTTTCACAACCACTTTCGTCGTTCAGGCTTTCAAAATCCCGACGGGATCGATGGAATCGAATCTATTGATCGGGGACCATCTTCTTGTCAATAAATTCGTGTATGGCCAATCCGGCATTTTAGAAAAGCTCTTGCCGTACAAAGAACCGAAACGCGGAGACGTGATCGTTTTTAAATACCCGGAGAAACCGGAGATCGCCTACGTCAAACGCCTGATCGGTCTTCCGGGCGACAAGATCGAGGTTAAGGGGCGAACCGTCTATGTCAATGACAGCCCCCTGGATGAAAAGTATACCCAATTCATCAACCCCGGCAGCATCCACGACCATTACGGGCCGGCTTACCTTCCCCAAAAAGGGGATAAAATCGAGGTAATGGAGTCCGCGGTGAAGGTCAACGGGAGCATTCTGGATGTAGAGGTAGTGGAATCCTACCCGGATCGCAACAAAACCTACGACGAACCTTTCCTTGTGCTCCAGGATCAGTATTTTGCCATGGGGGACAACCGGGACAACAGCATGGACAGCAGGTTCTGGGGTTCGGTCCCCCGCGACTATTTTCTCGGCAAAGCCCTCGTCATATACTGGTCCTTTGAAACGCCGAGAGACGAATATCTCCGAACCGGCATTTTGGACCGGATAAAACAATACGCCAATGTTGTTAAGAATTTCTTCAGCAAAACACGCTGGAAGCGGACGCTCAAAGTCATCCGTTAATTCCGGGTTGCAACCCGAACCGGATCCTTTCCGGTTCCCAGCATTCGAATGCAGGGCCCTTCGGCAGTTCGGAATTATCATCCTGTTCTTCCTGCTTTGGTCCATTCCGGCCCATCCCGACGCCCGAACTTTCTCCATCTCGGAGAAGGCTGCCGAAAGATGCGAGCAAAAGTTCAGCGATATAAGGGATTTCAATCCGCAGGTCGCAACGCGGGCATTGCGGTCCACAAGGATTACCGAAGAGGAAATAAATTCCTACCTGGCCCTGAATTCGAATTCAAAGTATCAGTCGTGCCTCGGAACGTTGAAGATGACATTAAAACAGGACACCCTGGAGGGACTGGCTTCCGTTGATTTCGATTGCTTGAAGAAAATATCGTTAAAATCCATCCCACGGTATATTTTGCTGTTACTTGACGGAACCCATGTAATCAGCGGCAGCGGGAAAATTATCAGCAACAACGGCGAAGGAACGCTTTATTTGGAGAAGGCCCTGCTTGACGGCAGCAGGCTTCCGAATTTTCTTATAGAAGAAGCCGTTGAGGCTGTATGCAAAAGCCAGAAGCTCTCTTTTAATCCGCTGCAGCCTACCCTGCTGCCTTACTCCATCAAGAAAGTAACGGTTCATCCCGGGTATATTATGGTTTACCAATAACACCGGAAAACGTTGGTAGGCGGATGATCCGGCTGAAAGTGTGGTCCGATGTTGCTTCAATTATTCTTTCGAGGGCATCAAGCGTGAACCAAAAACAATTCGAAACAAAATTAAAAAGTGCCACTTCCATTGAAGAAAAAATAGCTCTTCTGGATACCTATGGAGAAGAGTTGTTCAAAAAAGAGAAATACGCAGCCGCGGTCCGCATCTATTCCCAGGCGCTGACCCTGAAGAATCGGCCCAATGTGAAAGCATATTTCGCAGGCCAGATCGGCATCTGCTATTTTAATTCCGGTAACGACAAGGAGGCATTTAAATACCTGCAGCAATCCGCACGCCTGTTCAAACCGGACAAACCGGAATTCATGGAAGACATGTACGGTTTCGTATACTTCCACCTGGGCGCGCTTTACGAGTATCATGGAAAGTTCGCGCAATCCCTCCAGGCCAGGAAAATCTGCGAGCAATATGCGGAAAGCCAGGAAAAAGACACCCAGTGGATGCTGTACGCCGGCATGGGCCGCAATTACGAAGCCCTGGGCAAGCATGACGAAGCGATCCGCTGCTCGCAAAAAGCGATTCAGGTGATCAGCGACAACGATCCCGGATTGAGCTATCTGTACGAGAGCATGGCCAACAACTACATGGGGCTGAAACAGTATCCCGAAGCGATCAAACATTTCTCAAAGGTGCTGGAGCTGGATCCGGATTTCGAGCGCCGGGACGACATACAGCTCAAGTTGGGCGGCTGCTACCATCTTCTTTCCAATTACCAGATGGCGCTGGAAACCTATGAAAAAATCTTTGAACTAAACCAGATTACCGGGAAGAAAATAGATCAGAACTGGCTTTACTTGAAAATTGCCGAATGTTATTTCCGCCTGGAATCCTTTGAAAAATCCCTGCTTGTTACGCTGGAAATGCTGCGCCGCAATCCAAGGAAAAAAGATGAAAAAGTGGAAGCCCGCAGCTATCTCACCAACAATTATTATGAACTGGGACGCTACAAGGAAGCGGTCGAGGAGGGGGAACAAACCCTGAAGCTGGCCAAACGATTTACGAACGACGACCTTTTCTATGTCCGAATGGCCCTGAGTTACTACAACCTGGGAGACAAGAAAAATTTCAGAAAATATCGAACTCTGTATCGCAGGATCTTCAAGGACGACAACTGGAATAAATATATGGACAAGCTGCAGTGACCTGAAATTTGAAGCATGGATTCAAAGAAAATTAACTTATCCTGAGAAGCAAGAAGTTAAAAGCCAGCCCGGCCTGCGGCCGGCACCGGACTGGATATCCTTCGAATCCGGGCGGGTTTTCGGAATCGGTATCGGTTTTTATAAGCCCGATACCGATTCCAGCGTCGACGCCGATGCATTCCCGTTCCCGTTCCTCGCTTCGAAAAGGATCAGGCCAGAAGCAAGCCCATCCCGCGGCAAGGCTCGGCCGAATCTTTGATACGGCTCAGGCTAAGCCCAATGAAAAAACCTGCAAATCATGTACAAAGCCGCACGGCGGATCGCCAAGAAGCTTCGACAGCATGGACACATGGCTCTCTTCGCGGGCGGCTGGGTCCGGGATTCCCTTCTGAATCGGAAATCAAAGGATATAGATATCGCAACCAGCGCCCGCCCGGCGGAGGTGCTGCGGCTTTTCCCGAATGCGACCGCCGTAGGAGCCCGGTTCGGAGTCATTCAGGTTCGTCTGTACGGGCATTCCTATGAGGTCGCGACCTTCCGGAGCGATTCGGCATACCGGGACGGCCGCCATCCCTCCTCCGTAACCTTTTCAGGACCGCGGCGCGATGCACGACGCAGGGATTTCACAATAAACGGACTGCTCTACGATCCGGAGACCGGTCGCCTGATCGACTATGTGGGAGGCAAGGCCGACATAAAAAAAAAGAGAATCCGGACCATCGGTGATCCACGAGAAAGGTTTGCCGAAGACAAGCTCCGCATGCTGCGCGCCGTACGTTTCTCCTGCAACCTGAACTTCAGAATCGAAAAAGGAACGTGGGGTGCCATCCTTGAAATGGCTCCTGAAATCCTGGATGTCAGCTGGGAAAGGATTCGGGATGAACTGACGGGGATCCTGACCGGAGCGGCACCCGGAATGGGCCTCGAGATGCTGCATCAAAGCGGACTGCTCTCGTCCATTATTCCGGAAGTCGCGGCAATGCGCGGACTTTCAGCCTTTGCCGGCGCCGGCTGTGATACGTTTGAGCTGACCGCAAGGGCGATGTCCTTCCTGCGCCGCCCCTCAGTCGAACTGGCGTTCGGAGTGCTGCTGCACCGCCTGGGATCCGTTTCCGGCGCATCCTCCGAAGGCTCTTTTCTTCCTGATGAAGCCGCCGAGCTTGGCGGGAGAAGGGCGGAAAAGATATGCCGCCGCCTGCGGCTGCCCCGGCACAGTATCGAAAGCGTGGCGGACCTGGTAGCGGGGCAGACGCAGCTCTTTAAAGTGAAGAACCTGAAGAAAAGCGCGTTAAAAAGACTGCTGCGCAAACCGAACTTCGACGAACACATGGAACTGCACCGGGCAAGCGCATGCAGCAGCGGAATCGCCCTAGACAATTATGCATTCTGCCGGAGGAAAATCGAGGAATACGCGAAAGAACCCCTAACAGCGCCGCTGCTCGATGGGGAGGGTCTGATCGCTCTGGGTTACAAGCCCGGCCCGGTTTTCAAAAGCATTCTACAAAACATCGAGGATCTTCAACTCGAAGGGGCAATCCATACCAAAGAGGATGCGATCGAACACGTAAGAAGAGCTTTCCCCAAAACAAATTAATTTTTCAATCTGTAATTTCTATGCAGAGGTATCGTGGATCCGTTCAAAATAGAGGAAAGTGTGCAGATTAACGCCCGCGCCGTCCAGAGGCTGCGCAGCGGCCATCTATGGATCTATGCCGGCGACGTTGTGCGGGAACCGGAAAAGACATCCCCGGCAATCATTAAGGTTGAAGACGCGGCGGGCAACAATCTCGGTTACGCCTTTTACAGCCGTCAATCGCAAATACGCCTGAGGTTGCTCTCCCGATCCGATACCCCCCCGACAGCGGAGCTTTTTCGAACCAGGATAGAAAGTGCGGTCGCCCGTCGGCGGCTCCTCATCCGCGAAGGTTCCGCTTGCAGGCTTGTGTTCGGAGAAGGCGACATGCTGCCGGCCGTTATTGTGGATCGGTATGACCGGTACCTGGTACTGCAAACCCTTTCCTTTGGAGCGGACGTTTTAAAACCACTGATAGCCGACACGCTACGGGACCTCTTGAAGCCGTCCGGAATAATGGAGCGGAATGATGTAAGAGCGCGTGCGCTGGAAGGCCTGGAGCAAACAAAGGGCTTTCTGTACGGATATGTTCCCGAAGAAGTCGAGATCCAGGAGGGCGGCGTCCGTTTCCTGGTCGACATGCGCATGGGCCAGAAAACCGGGTTCTTCCTGGACCAGAGCCGGAACCGGATTTCCGGCCGGATCTACGCCTCCGGCCGCGCGCTCGATTGTTTCACAAATACCGGAGCCTTCGCTCTCCATTTCGCCCAATCCTGTGAATCTGTCCTGGCCGTGGATATTTCGGCCGATTCCCTTGAAACGGCGGAACGCAACCGGGATCTTAATAAAGCGGGCAATGTCCGCTTTGAAGAAGGCAACGTATTTGATTATCTGAGGGATCTGGAGAGCTCAGGGCAAAGGTTTAACACAATCTGCCTGGATCCCCCGGCGTTCGCCAAAAACCGCAAGGCACTAGAAGGAGCCCGGAAAGGATACAAGGAAATCAACCTGAGGGCGATCAAGCTCCTGGAGCCGGAAGGAGTCCTTATTACATCCAGCTGTTCATACCATATGCCTGAATCGAATTTCTTCAAACTTGTGTGCGAAGCCGCGCGCGATGCTCATCGCTATGTCCAGATTATAGAAATGCGCGGACAGTCGGACGATCACCCTGCGCTGGCGGGTATGCCGGAAACCAAATATTTGAAATGCTTTGTTTTGAGAATTTTATAAATCGTTTTCTTGGAACGAATACGCGAAGGCGGAGATACCCCTCTGATGGGTCCTCCGCCTGGGCGTGTTTCTTTGAGAAAATGAATTACTGAGCGTTCTGGCCTTCAGCCGCTTCTTCGGGAGTCGCGTCCTTGGCGCAGCGGAAACCGAAATTTGAAAGATAGTTCGGCACATAGGCTGTGCGCTCGTAAACGGATCCCATTCTTCCACGATACACGTAGGAAAGACCCCGGACAACTTTCATTCCTTCGGCTGCATTAGGATCTCTTTTACCGCCTTTGTAGGGCTTATACGGCGAGGCCGTCCATTCCTGAACGTTCCCCATCGCGTCGTGCACGCCGTAGGGGCTCACGTCTTCGAATTGGCCGATGGCAACCGGCTTTTCGAAACCGGATTCATAGGTATTGGTTCGCTTCTCGTCCCACTCGTTCCCCCAGGGATATCGGAATCCTTCCGTCCCCCGAGCCGCCTTTTCCCACTCAAACTCTGTAGGCACCTTCTTACCCTTGGACTTGCAGTAGGTCTCAGCGTCGTTGTACGTGATCATTACGACCGGATTATTTGCCGTTTCGGCGGTCATGAAAAGGCGCCAATCCCTGCCCTCTTTGGCTCCTTCTCCCGCATAGTTTTCCGCGATGGAAAATTCCAAAAATTCATTATTCGTCACTTCGTATTTGTCGATGTAAAACGCGGGAAGCGTCATTTTGCGGTCAGGATAGTAGGCAAAATGGTCCTTGTCATCCGTTCCTAGAATGAATTCTCCTTCAGGGACAAGAACCATCTCTCCCGGCACAATCTGGGGTGTGGTTTCTTCCACCACGGGCTCCGTCTCGACCTCTTCCTTGCCGCCGCAGGCGCTAATAGCCAAAACCAGAGTTAGAATAAACAGCACGATACCGAATTTTCGAAGCATGATCCCTCCTTTGAGAACCGGCTCTATCTATAACAAATGCGTTTATACAATACCTCAATCCGGAAAACAATTACAGCATGTTCGGTTAATATCCGGACCATTTACGCCTCCTTTGTTGCGCCTGTCGGCGTTGCACCCGATCACCCCCTCGGTGGGTTGTCCCAACACGTATTCTCGTTGCAATTCCCTGTATCTATTACTATCATGCGCAACCATACAGGAAATGGTCGGCAATATTCGACGCACAGCACCTGAGGCCGGAAATGGCGGAAGAGAACGCAAAATTACGATCGGACCTTGAAATACTGGCGGATGAAAATTCCGGGGTCCTTGTTAAGGATCCTGTCACGCGCCGCTTTTACCGCTTTTCTTCCGTACAGGCTTCCGTCCTGGAGCTTCTCGGCGGACAAAGGGATTACGAATCCATAGCCGCCGATGTGTCCGGGAAACACGGGGTGGAGGCAACCGCCGAACAGATCGCTGAATTCGCTGGAAAATTGCGGGACCTCCTGCTGCTCGACCACGCCTATTGCTGGGCGCAGCTCAGGAGTACGGCTCCGACCCGGCGCAAGAGCTTTCAGAATATTTTTCGCATAAAGATCTGGGCGTTTAATCCGGACGGGTTGTTAACCCGCCTGACGAAAAGAAGCCGTTTCTTTTTCAGCGCGTCCTTTCAGTATTTTTTCGGTTTCGTTGCAGTCGTCGCCTTAGTTCTTTCAATCCTGCACTGGAAATCCCTGTTCCACTCCCTGGCCGGGCTCTTCTCCCTGTATTCCCTTCCCCTGATCCTGGTCGTTGCTTTCGCCATCGTGACGGTTCACGAATTCGCCCACGGCATTACCCTGAAACACTTCGGCGGAAAGGTGGAGGAGATGGGGATCATGCTTCTCTACTTTATTCCTGCCTTCTACTGCAATACCAGTGACGCATGGATGCTGAAAAAACGCGAAAAGATTCTTGTGGCTCTGGCGGGGGGATATATACAGATTTTTCTCTGGGCCGTCGCGACCATTTTCTGGAGGCTGGCGGCTCCGGAAACCCTCATCAGCCGCATCTGCATCATCAGCATCGTATTCAACGGAATACTGGTATTTTTTAACTTCAATCCTTTGATCCGGCTTGACGGGTATTACATGCTGAGCGATTTCATCGAAATACCCAATTTGAGGACAAAGGCGTTTTCCTATCTGAAGCATAAACTGGTCGCATGGCTTACCGGTTCCGAAAACGCCCGGAAGGTTGATTCCGGACATGAAGAGAGAAGAATACTGCTGCTTTACGGAACCGCGTCCTTCCTGTTCACAATAGGAATCGTTTTGTACATGGTCCACCTCATCGGGGGTTGGATGATACGGGAATATCGGACGTGGGGCGCGATCATCGCCGCTATGCTTTTTGTAATGACAATGCCTGCGGTCGGAAAGGAAAATGCTACTTCGTCCGGAAAGTTCTTGAAAGCGGTTTTCACGCGCATCTATAGAAGCCCCAGGCGTTCGATCGCTCTTCTGTTGTTGTTTCTCTGCGCTTTTCTTCCCTGGGAACTGAAGATTTCCAGCGATTTCACCATCGTTCCGCTCAAACAGGTCCAAATAACGCCTCAGGTTGAGGGCCACATAACCAAAATCTTCGTCGATCAGGGCAGCCGGGTTGCCGCGAACTCAATTCTGGCGGAGATTGAAAACCTGGATTTGGCAGAAAGCTATCAGGATACCAGGGGAGAGCTGGCGGCCCAGAATGCCGCTTTGGATCTTTTAAAAGCGGGATCCCGGCCCGAGGAGATTGAAAAAGTCCGGAGGCTGATCGCGACCAAAAAATCCGAATATGAAAACGCATCCAGAATCAACAAAGAGCGCGCGGTCCTTGGGGATACCGTAGCCAAAAGAGAAGCGGAGCTGGCGAATGCCCGTCTGAACCATGAACGAACCATGAGCCTCCTCCAGAACGGATTGATTGCACGGAACGAAGCGGACCGTTATCGCACCATTTATGAAGTCAGCCAGAAAGAACTTTCCGAGGCCATGGGGCAGCTGAACGTTTTAGAAGAGCAAACGGAAAGGATCCGGGACATCAAACGGAAGGAGCTGGCCCAGGCGGAAAGCGAACTTCAGCTGCTCCTTGCCGGCTCGCGCTCGGAAGACATACGCGCGGCCGAATCCCAAGTTGCCAAGCTCGAAGAGAAATTAAAAATACTGGAAAAGGAATTAAATCTTTTGAAAATCCGCAGCCCCATCGACGGCGTGATCGCAACTCCTTATTTGCGAAACCGGATTGGAGATTATCTCGATAAAGGGGACGTATTCTGTTTAATCGTCAGCCAGGGGGCCGTCACCATAGAGATGCCCATACCCGAAAAAGAAATTGGAGAAGTACAATTGGGACTGCCCATTACCATGAAGGTTCGGGGATTTCCCCACAAGAGGTTTGAAGCGGAGGTAAAGAGCATTGCGCCTGTGACGGACAAAAACGGATCCGAAAGAATAGTGACCGTTAAAGGCGAACTCGAAAATCGTGACGGATCTTTGAAACCGGGCATGACAGGAGTCGGCAAGATACTTTGCGGCAAAAGAATGATCCTCGAAATTGCATCCCGGAGAGCCCTCCGATGGCTCAGGACCGAGTTCTGGGAATACCTGCCTTGATCCATCCCCGTTTATATAGACGGCCCAACAGATGGAAGCCCGTTCCTGAAAAAGGCATACAATTTACATCCCGTTTCATTCCCGGGATGTATCGGCAACCCGACGGCATTGTCGTTAACTGAATAGTCACTATATTATTCTTATAGAGAAAGTATTACCCTTCCATAACTTTAGAAATTTTTATCAAAATCTAGTTTTTTAGTTGACATCTAAAAAACACCCTGTTAGTTTTTGTTCATTCAGTGAATGTAGTAGGTTAAGCAGTACAGGCTTTTCAGAAATTCTGAAAAGCCGGAGGCCGATCGGCAGAACAGACCGGCCACAGGTTTTCTCGAATAGCTCTCTCGTCTGGAAGAATCTTCGACCGATTCTTCGGAATATCCTGGTCGGGGAATTCCTCACAAACTGAGTCAGAGCAAAGACCTGAAGCTGTTTGCAGCATAGCTGTCTATGTCTCGGTTTTTATCCGGGGCGTCGGGTGCGTTTGTTCTTAAACGAGCATGGGATTGTTCCTATGCAGTGCGTAGGGCAATGCGCCTGAATGAATTTATCCCCTAGGTTGTTTCTTTTAAACAATTTAGGAAGGAGATGGTTATGGCAAGTGGAATCCTCTGGTTATGAAGCTGCAAAAGGATTTGCCAGCCTAAGCATACAACCAAGAATTCGTGGAGATTCAGGACAATGCAAACCGATATTGAAATTCTCGAGACACGTGAAACCCCAAT
>JAFGAO010000226.1 GCA_016933615.1 Acidobacteriota bacterium | reverse complement strand
CGTCTGAAACAACTGGACCAGAGAATAACCATCCGCACGACGCTCCGGCCTCTGGTTCTGTCGGAAACATCGGACTATATCCACTTCAGGATCGTCAAGGCGGGCAAGGGATCCGTCCTTTTCGAGGATCGGGCCATAAAGGCGGTGTACCGCTTTTCCGGGGGCATTCCGAGGCTGGTCAACCTCATCGCTTCCCGGGCCATGATGGTTGCCTACATCAATTCGAGTCACAAGGTCGACAAGGAACATGTCCGGGATGCGGTCAAGCATCTCTCCGACGTTTCCCCCTTAAAGAGCACCCTGCGGAGCCCCGCTTTCTATGTCTTGTCGGCGCTGCTTCTGCTGGCCATGGGCGCCGCTTCGGTGCCGCTCTATGAGGCCCACCTCCAGGATCGTGCAATCGGACGCTTCCTTTCGAGGAATGCGGGACTCGTCGTCTCGCGCCATGATGTGCAGACCGTTCCGAAGGCGCAGCCCGGCATCGATAAGAACAGGCAGGGGAGCGGCAGTGCGGTGAGGATGGAAGCGCCCTCCAGGGGCAACGAAAGCCCCGGCGTTCTGGGAAGAATGGACAGAGCGGCCGTCGCAAAATCCTCTGCCGCGCTCAAGAATCAGAAAAGGAAGGCCACCGTTATCGTCAAGTGGGCCCGCCTGCGGCAGAGACCTTCGCTTCGCGCCGAACGAATCTCCGTGGCGAGCGAGGGGAGCGTCTTCGATATCGTCGGGGACTGGACGGAGATCAACGGCAACAAGTGGTATAAAATCGCCGCGCCGGGAGGCGAATATCTCTGGATTGCAGCCCACCTCGTTGAAGTTGAGTCAAGGCACCAATAACTGAGAAAGTCGCTTTTTCGCTATGTTCTGGGCTTTCGCATCGGCCGTATTGAGTGAAAGCACCTCCCGGTAAAGGCCGATGGCCGCTTTCACCTGCCCCTGTTTTTCAGCGATCCTCGCCAGACCGAGATGACCCTGGGCATCGCTTGTCGATGCCAATTTCAGGTAATATTCATTCGCCCTGTTCAGAGCGCTCCTTTTCTCGTACAACAGGCCCAGGTTCAACAGGGCATACCGGTTGGAAGGATCCAGGGACAGGGCCTGCTGCAGGTAGCCTTCCCCTTCGATTTCCCTGTCGAGCTGGATATTGGCGATTCCCATGTTGATCAGCGACGGCACATAATTCCTCCGGAGAGCCAGGGCGTCGTTTGCATATCTGATCGCATCTTCGTAGGCGCCGGCCTGAATCTGCAAGCTGGAGATATTGTTCATGACAATGTAATTCCTCGGTTCCGCCTTGAGGACCTTTTTGAGGTCGGAAGCGGCACGACTGTAGTCGTTCTGCATTTCCGATGTTTTGGCCGTGTAGACATAGATGTCCTTATTGGGAGCCGCCTTGGCGGGGGGAAGATCCGCCTGTGCCGCCGCCGCTTTTTCCTGTCGGATTTCCTGAACGGTTCCGCCGGCTGCAACGACAACCGGAGCGGCGGGTTTCGCGACCGCCGTTTTTGCCGCTTTTGGTTTTTCTGCGGCGAGAGCAGGCGCCTTTTTCGCCTTCTCTATCGTTGCCGTCTTGCCGGCTGCTGTAACCTGCTTCTGTTTGGCGTCGGCAGCCGCAGCCATGGGTTTGACGTCCGCTTTAGGCCGGGCCTTTGCAGCGGGCATCATCGAGGGGGCCGGCTCCGCCATCTTCTTTGCCGGCGCCTTCTTGGCAGATGCAACGGTGGTTTGCGGGGGTGCCGCCGGTGCAACAGCCTGTGCAGGTGCCTTTGGTGCAACCGTGGTTTGCGGTGGTTTTGCCGGCGCAGCCGGCGGGGGAGGTGCGGGAGTTGAAACCCGCTGCGGAGGCGTGGGCTGCGGTACCGGTTCAGCGGGGACGGCAGGAGCAGCCGTCTTCGGCGCCTGGGCCGTCATTGTTGGAACGGTTTGTTGCGGCGCCGGTTTGAGAAGATAGGTTGTGAGAACGCCTGCGGCGATGACAACGACGGCAAGGACGACGGGAACGAGCATCTTGTTTCTTGCGCTTCTGCGGGCGGCCGATTGCAGGGCCGCGTCTTTCAACATGGGCGGCACGTCCCTTTTCGGCCCCTCGTGTTTAATTGTCGAAAGCAATTCCGTGATCAGGCTCATGGTTCCTCTCCTGCGCAATACGGCAAAATCTCTTTGACGGTGAAATGAAGCTCGGATTTTCGCGCCTTTTCCAACACGGGCTTTTCATCGGCAACGGCCTGCTTGCGGTCCGACTCGGCCTTTTTCAGCTCGTTGTATATCTTCCACGAGTAGAGGATCTTCTTGTGTTCCGAATAGGCGTTGTAGCAGCCTACGGCCTTCCAGTTGTAGCCGTATCGGTCTATGCATTGGCTCAGAATCCGGGCGCCGGTCTTGACATTGTGGCAGGGATTTTCTATCAATTCCCGCTCGTCGAGACCCAAAACGCGGAGCCACCATGAGTTGATTTGCATCAGCCCGATATCGGTCGTTCCGTTGCTGTT
>JAFGAO010000225.1 GCA_016933615.1 Acidobacteriota bacterium | reverse complement strand
CCCTTCGGAACTTCAACCGATCCATTCCGCAATTATCAAAAACGGCTCCGGGTCAAAGGATGTAGGGGCGAACCTTGTGTTCGCCCTGAACCTTGTGTTCGCCCTGAACCTTGTGTTCGCCCATTTGCCGCTCATGATAATTTCACGCACTTGGGTGCACCTCTGCCGTCAATGCCTGTTGCTGCTTTTCCAATCCCCCTAAATATTTTAGAAGGCGTACCGGAGTCCGGCGCGCAGGCCGGCACCCGGCGTGTCCACTCCGGATCCGTGAATGCGGTAATTGCGGTCCAGGATGTTGAACAGGCCGAAATTCGCCCTCCACTGTTCTCCAAGGCGCATCCCGCTCATCAGGTTGAGCGTGAACCATCCCGGGGTCGTCAGGTACAGGGGCACCCGGCTGGAATCCCCCGTGACCGTCACCCCGTTTATTGTGGGGCCGATCGGAAGAACCCGGTCAAGCACGTCTATGACGGTTTCGCCGGTGGGAAGGAAGATGTCGTCGTCGTCGCCCGTGTTCCCGTCCAGCCCGGGGGCCATGTACGGAGTCACCACGGCCGAATGGAGGAAGGACCGGATATCGGATCTCCTGCGGGAAGCCCCGATCCGTTCGTCGTCGATATCCCCCCCGCTCAAACGCTCCTGCCTGCCCGTGGCGACAGCCTGCAGTTCCATCCAGGGGATGCGGCCTCTGCCGGCGAAACAGAAGCTGATCATCAGCTGTTGAGGCGGCAGACGGCGGGCAGGGCGGTTCGGGTTCAGTTCCCGGCCGATGATATAGTCGTAGTTGCCCCCGACGCTCCACTCCGTGCCGATTCCGATCCTTCCCGTCGCCTCGATGCCGTAGTAGCGGCTGCTCCCTTCGTTTACGAATGCTTTCACGGCGCGGGAATCGCTCAGCGGCGAGACGGTAACGACCCCGGCCTCTTCCTGCGCGGGAGTGGGCGGGATGACTTCAACCGGGATTCCCTCCAAAACCGCCGGGATGTCGTCGGCCGGGAAAAGAAGGGTGCGCCTCACGATGGGATCGGAGAGCTCGGAATCGAAGAAATGGATCCTGCCGTAGGTATTCCGGCCGCCGTATCTCAGGCCCAGTTCGTAACTGTAAAGCGTTTCGGATTTCAGGTCTTCGACCGGTTCCCCGGAAGGCAGCGCGCCCTCCCCCTCGCCGTCCGAAAGCAATGCACCGTATACGGTCGCGCTGGAGGCGGGAATTTCGTATCCGGTTCCGGAATACCCCACGGCGCCGATGTCGTTCATATTAGGCGCCCGGAATCCGCGCCTCACGATGGCGGAAAGGACGAAATCGGGAACGACTTTCCAGGAAACTCCGGTGTGGAAGGTTACATCGTGAAAGGTCCTGCTGGAGTCGATGACGCCCAGACTTGCACCCCCGGCCGTCACATTGCGGTCGGCAAATGTATTTGTAAAAACCGTGGTCAGCCGCGCGCCCAGGGTCCAGCGCAGCTTTTCTTTGACAATATGGCCGGTTTCCTCGCCGAAGATTGAAAAGGTCGAGTAACGGGATCCATCCGGGTACAGGGCGCGCTCCTGAGTCGTGATTCCGGAAACGGGATTTGTCACAAAACGCAGCGAATCGACATGCTCCCGGTACAGTTCGCCGCCGAAAGCCAGCACATGGCGGTTTTTGATGCGGGCCGTCGCCTGGACGGTCCAGCCGAACACATCCACGCGGTTCCGGTCGTTTTCAATGGAGCTGGTGAATTTCGTGCTCTGCCTGAGGGAATCGTCCCGTTGGGAATTGATGGAAAAAGTGCCGCTCAGGGAGTCGAGAAAGCCCAGGCCGAGTTTTTCATACCTTGCATAGAAAAAATTCAGGCGCTGCGGCTCGAAGTCGGCCTTCAGCCGCCCGCGGCCGCCCAGAAGCTCCCTGTAGGAACGTTCGTTGCCGATGGATCCGTGCTGGTACCAGGCGGAAAGGCTCTGGTTGTCGGGCAGGAACAGGGTCAGCCGCGAATGGAAACCGGTTTCCGAATACGCGGTGTCCTGAAGCCGGTTGCCGAGGAGGTCGCGGACCGCATCGGAAGAAAGCCCCGCATAGCGCCGGAACACGTTGCGGGAATCGTTCCCGCCTCCGGCCCGTATGTCGTTGTGTCCGCGCCGGGAGGCGCCGGCCAGCCAGTAATGCCGGTCCGCTGACCGGGAAATCTGGGCCTCGGCTCCTCCCCCGAGATCGGCGCTGTCGAAATTGATTTCCCCTTCCCCGTGAAAAGACGAGTCCATTTTTTTTGCGGTCGGGTACAGCTGCCGAGTGACGACCTGGATCGTTCCGCCCAGGGAGTCGCTGCCGAATGTGGAGCCGGAGGGGCCGAGAACAGTTTCCACGCGGTCGACCTGGTTCGTCCGGATCAGCCCCATGTACTGGTTGGGGCCGGACCGGAACGTCGAGGTGTTGAATCGTATCCCGTCTACCAGGATCAGGGTCTGGTAGCCCGTGAGGCCGCGCAAATACGGGGACACCTGGCCCGGCGTGGTTTCCTGAAGCATCAGTCCCGGCATGTTCCGGAATACATCGCGGATATCCTGTCCCGGCCGGGTGAAGAGCTGGGCGCGGTCCCATGCGTTGACGAAGTATTCCGAATCGGAAATGTTTTCGACCGCGCCCCGCCGGGTGGTAACGGTAATATCCGTGCTGTTGCCGGCGACATTGAGCGTAACCCTGAGCGGCGCAGTGCTGAAATCCGCCAGGTTGACGCTGATTGTGCGCGCCTGGAAATTCTGCGCCGCGACGCGGATGGAGTAGGAACCTTCCGGCAGGGGCGCAAAATTGAACTCCCCCATCGGGTCGCTGTAGGTTTTCTCCAGCATCGTCTGGCGCAGACTGTACAGTATGATTTCCGCATCGGGGATAATGGCTCCCAACGAATCCTGCACGCTCCCGCTTAGGGAAATAGTGTTCGCCCAGCCTGAAGTTGCGATGAAACTAATACATAAAATGAATATTACAATGGGCCGACCGGCATAGGAATGCATCCATGATCCTCCTAATTCATTCATCTGATAACCTTTATCGGATCCGCTGCGATTTTCGGAAATTAAAAATGAGCAAAAGTCGTACCAGTCGGGAATCGGCATGATAAGTTCATTCATTTCAGTAATTTATGAGAACATATCCAATCGTCAAAAAATGTGGGCGGATTTCGGGCATTTTGTGTAAATTATCTTTACAGAATTCCTTCGATCGAATGTTGCATTATGGTTGTAATATTATGAATATATTGAGTTTACGCAATTTCAGTTAAGAAACCGTTATGTAAAATAATCCGACAGAAATAGCCGTCGTCAATATGATCAACTAAACACTGTCTGCCGCGAAACGGCTTGATTTTTTGAATTTATCGATCAGGCGGCAGCCTCCTTGGAGTGCGGCAGCTTGCTGCCGCCTTCTTTAAAACATTGCATATAAATGGATCAAGGCGCAATGCAAGCACCAAAGCGAAGAAGCATGGGCGTGCACTCCACGGAAGCCCCGGATTACAATATATGCTTTCATGATTTCCGGAAGCAGCAGAAACGAATCAGAGTGCCTTTCCATTCTTGTTTTCATGGCGGTTTCCGTCAGGATCGGAAGCACAAAGGGTGCAATCAGGCCGGGAAATCGCGGTGGTCCGTTCCCGGAATCAGGTCATACGGCGGCAAACCCCGCTGACGGATGGGCCGATAAAGTGTGCTATTCTTTTAATGTATTTGGAAATTTACGGCTTTCTCCCGGAGTCAGGTTGGTTCCATGCACGAACTCGGCATCGCACAAAATATTCTGGAAATTGTGAAACAGTACGTTCCGGGCGAACGGGCCGCGTCGGTCGGGAAAATCAGGATCCGCATCGGAACCATGTCCGGGATCGTGGCGGACTCCCTTGGTTTTTGTTTCAGCGCTATTTTGAGCGGGACGGATATGCAGGGCGCGGTTCTTGTTACGGAAGAAGTGCCGGCAGCCTGTCTTTGCAGGGACTGCGGCCACAGGTTTACGGTCGAGGATTTCGCCTTCACCTGCCCGTCCTGCGGCGGCGCCAATCTGGAACTGCTTTCCGGTCGGGAACTGGAGATTGTGGACATCGAGCTGCTGGATGAATGAGCCTCATTTCCGATTCGGGATTGAGGCTGAAGCGAGGCCCCTATGAGCGTCATAACCATCGAACGGAAAGTGCTGGAGAAAAACGACCAGGTCGCCGCCGGAAACAGGCGCATGTTCGCAGAACGGGGGATTTTCGTCCTGAACCTGGTCAGTTCCCCGGGATCGGGCAAAACCAGCATTCTCGAGAAAACCTTCGAGGATCTGCGCGACGCAATGAAAATGGCCGTCATAGAGGGCGACGTGCAGACCGACCTGGATGCGCAGCGCGTCTCGCGCTACGGCGTGCCCGTGGTGCAGATCGTGACGCTCGGGGGGTGCCACCTGGAAGCCAACCTGGTGCGGGATGCCCTGGAAAAGCTGGATTTGACCGGCGTCGAGCTGCTTTTCATCGAAAATGTCGGCAACCTGGTGTGCCCCTCCGGCTACGACCTCGGCGAGGCGATGAAGGTGGTGGTGCTGAGTACGACCGAGGGGGACGACAAACCCCTCAAATATCCCGCCATGATCCGCAATTCCTCGGTGCTGCTGATCAACAAGATCGATCTGATCCCGTACGTGCCCTGCGATCTCGACACCCTCAGAAACAACGCCCTTAAAATCAATCCCGGCCTGAAGATTTTCGAGATTTCCTGCGTCACGGGAGAAGGGATATCCGCTTGGTGCGACTGGCTGAAAAAAAAGGAAACCCCCGCCCGGTGATTCTGAGGATGCAGGCTGCGGTTCGCGGAGCGGTGCAGGGGGTCGGTTTCAGGCCCTTTGTCTACCGCCTCGCCTCCGGTATGAAGCTGACCGGCCGCGTGCGCAATTCGGCCCAGGGCGTGCTCATCGAAGCGGAAGGCCTGCGGGAGGACCTGGAGACCTTCCTTTTCCGTCTCGAGCGGGAGAAACCCGCTCCCGCATCCATACAGAGCCTGGAGTTTTCCTATCTGGACCCGGTCGGATTCCCGGATTTCACCATCCAAAGCAGCGTCGCCGGTGGAAACCGTAGTGCGCTGATCCTGCCCGACATCGCCGCCTGCGCGGCGTGCCTGGCTGAAATTACCGACCCCCGGAACCGGAGGTATCGCTACCCTTTTACCAACTGCACCCATTGCGGCCCGCGATTTTCGATCATCGAATCCCTGCCTTACGACCGGCCCAACACATCCATGAAGTTCTTCGAGATGTGTTCCGAATGCCTGGAGGAATATGAAAATCCCCTGGACCGGCGCTTCCACGCCCAGCCCAACGCCTGTCCCGCGTGCGGGCCCGTGCTGGAGCTGTGGAATCCTGCGGGCGTCGCCCTGGCCGGACGCGACGATGCCCTGGTTGCAGCGGCCCGGGCGGTCCGGGAAGGGAAGATCGTGGCCGTTAAGGGGATCGGGGGATTCCATTTTCTTGCCGACGCGGAAAACAGCAGGGTGGTCGAAGAGCTGCGGCGCAGAAAACACCGCGAGGAGAAGCCTTTCGCCCTGATGTATCCTTCGCTCGGGCGGGTTGCGCGCGACTGCGAAATATCCCGCCTCGAGGCGCGCCTGCTGGCTTCTCCCGAGTCCCCGATCGTGCTTCTTCGAAAAAAAAGTCCCTCGTTGCCGGGCACCATTTCTTCTTCGGTGGCTTCGGGCAATCCCTGCCTCGGTGTCATGCTCCCGTACACCCCCCTGCACCATCTCCTGATGCGGGAGCTGGGCCGGCCCGTCGTTGCGACCAGCGGCAATATTTCCGACGAGCCGATATGCACGGACGAACGGGAGGCGCTCGCCCGCCTGGCCGGGATTGCGGACCTCTTCCTGGTCCACAACCGGCCGATCGTACGGCACGCGGACGATTCCATAGTCCGGGTGGCGCTGGGAAGGGAACTGGTTCTGCGCCGCGCAAGGGGCTACGCGCCCCTGCCCCTGCAATGCGAAGGCGTCGTGCCCGGCATCCTGGCGGTCGGAGCCCACATGAAAAACACCGTGGCGGCGTCGGTCGACGGCAACATTTTCATCAGCCAGCACATCGGGGATCTGGAAAACGATGAGGCCTCCGGCGCCTTCCGTAAAGCGATCGGGAGCTTCCGCGACCTGTACCGCTTCGCCCCCGAAAAAATTGCAGCGGACATGCACCCGGATTACGCCTCTTCGAAATATGCAAAGGAATGCGGTGTTCCGGTTATTCCCGTGCAGCACCACTACGCGCATGTGGCCGCCTGCATGGCGGAAAATGAACTTGAGGGGAGGGTGCTGGGCGTTTCATGGGACGGCACCGGATTCGGGCCGGACGGTACGGTCTGGGGCGGGGAATTCCTGCTTACGGATCCGACCGGTTTCGAGCGCGTCGCATCTTTGCGGCGGTTCAGGCTTCCCGGAGGGGAAGCCGCGATCCGGGAACCGCGGCGGACGGCCCTGGGGGCCCTTTTCGAGGTTCTGGGGGAAAAGCTGTTCGAACGCGGGAACCTTCCGCCCGTCCGGTCCTTCAGTGAGCGGGAGTTGTCCGTGACGGCGCAGATGCTGCGCAGGGGGGTTCATTCCCCCTGGACTTCCAGCGCCGGGCGCCTTTTCGATGCCGTGGCCTCGATTTCTGGGCTGCGCCAGAAGATCCGGTTCGAAGGGCAGGCCGCCATGGAGACCGAGTTCGCCATAGGGCCGCTTCAGTCCGAAGAAGCGTACCCGTTTGAAGTCATCGACCGGCCGTCGCATGATTCTTCCGGACCCGACGGCGCAATCGGCCCGGATCCGCGGTTTCGCGCCGCCATGACTGTAGACTGGGGGCCGACGATCCTGGCCGTTGTCGAAGACTTCGAAAAAGGGATCCCCCCGGCACGGATTTCGGTCCGGTTTCACAATACGATGGCCGGCATCGTCGCGGAAGTGTCCAGTAGAGTAGGGGAGAAGCGCGTTGTCCTGACCGGAGGCTGTTTTCAAAACAGGTACCTCCTCGAGAGATCGGTGGAAAAACTCGAAGCGGCGGGCCTGAAACCTTACTGGCACCAGAGAATCCCGCCCAACGACGGCGGCATCGCCCCCGGCCAGATCTTCGCCGTTTCAAGGATGCTCAAACAATAAAGGGCT